>JBEKEI010000010.1:0-49799 GCA_050013915.1 Roseiarcus sp. | reverse complement strand
GGTTCGGCATCTGGCGCCGCGGCCGCGAACACGAGGCGGCGGCGGACGGGAAACAGGTGAAGATCGAAGCGCTCGGCGAACGTCCCCCAGATGCCCTTGGGGAAGAACAGCATGACCACGATCGCCAGCGCGCCGAGCAGCATCAGGTAGACGGTGCCGTACGCAGCCAGTTCGTTCTGGATCAGCCAGAAAACCAGGACGCCGACGATCGGCCCCTCGATCGTCGCGATGCCGCCGATGATGACGATGAAAAAGACGAAGGCCGTCCAGTCGATCAGCGAGAAGGCGGCGTCGGGCGAGATGCGCGCCTTGGCGAGATAGATCAGCGCCCCGGCCATGCCGGCGCCGGCCGCGCTGACGACATAGACGAGGCGCTTCATGCCGGTCGCGTCGACGCCGACCGAGCCCGACGCCGCCTCGTGGTCGCGGATCGCCGCCAGGGCGAGCCCTCGGCGCGAGCGCAGGAGGCCGTAGACGAACGCGGTCGCACCGATCGCCAGCGCGAGCGCCAGCCAGTAGTCGGCCGCATCGCGCGCGACCGCCGCGCGTTCGCCGGTGAGGCCGGCGATCCACGAGACCACGGCGGCGCCGCTCGTCGCCTCCCGCGGCAGGGCGGTTCCCGTCCCGCCACCGAGAATCTTCACCTGCGCGAGCAGGAGGCGGAACACTTCGGCGACAACCCAGGTGCCGACCGCGAAATAGGCGCCCTTCAGCCGAAACACGAGGATCGAGGTCGGCAGCGCGACCAGCGCCGCGACCGCGCCCGAAAGAACGATCGCCAGCACGGGATCGAGGCCGCCGAGGATCGTCCAGGCGAACAGCAGATAGCCGCCGAGCCCGACGAAGGCCTGCTGGCCGACCGAGATCAGCCCGGAATAGCCGGCCAGCAGGTTCCAGAACTGGGCGAGCGACAGCATCGTCAGGATGAAGAACATGTCCTGCAGGGTCTCGCGCCCGGCGAGGAACGGCAGCGCGACGAGCAGGAGGATCAGCGGCGCCGCGCACAGGGCGGCGATCGTCGAGATCCGCGTGCGCGTGCGGATGGCGAAGCGGGGCGCGGTCCGGGGGAGCGTCGCCATGGGTCAATCCACCGCGCGGGGGAAAAGGCCGCGCGGGGCGACCGCGAGCACGACGATGAACGCGACGTGGCCGGCGAGCAATTGCCATTCCGGATCGATCGAGGCGCCGATCGTCTGCGCGACGCCGAGAATGACGCCGCCCGCCAGCGTGCCCCAGAGACTGCCGAGGCCGCCGATGATGACCGCCTCGAAGGCGAAGATCAGCCGCCCCGGCCCGATCGTCGGATCGAAATTGGCGCGCAGGCCGAGGAACAGGGCGGCGATCGTGCAGACGACGAGCGCAACCCCCATCGCGACCGCGAACAATTGCCGGTCGTCGATGCCCATCAGCCGCGCGGTCGACGGATCGTCAGAAACCGCGCGGAAGGCGCGCCCAAGCGCGGTGCGATAGAAGAGCTGGTTGAGCGCGACGATGACGCCGACGGCGGCGGCGAAGGTCAGCAGCGGCATGACGCCGATCGCCACGCCGTCGAACAGCGGCAACGAGGCGTTCTCGATCCCGTCGCTGGTCAGCCGCCGGCTGTCGGCGGAAAACTCGTATAGCATCGCGTTCTGCAGGATGATCGAAAGGCCGAACGTCGTCAGCAGCGGCGCGAGGATGTCGTCGCCGAGCACCCGGTTCAGCAGGCCCGCCTGCAGCACGTAGCCGGCCGCGAACATCAGGGGAAGCGCGACCGCGAAGCCGAGTATGACGCCCAGATGCAGCGCGCCGGTGAGCCAGAGGATGAGATAGGCGGCGAGCACGATGAGGTCGCCATGAGCGAGATTGACGAGCCGCATGACCCCGAAAATCAACGCCAGCCCCGCCGCGAACAGCGCATAGAGGCCGCCGAGGAGCACGCCTTGCAGGATGGTGTCGAAGATCCCGCTCATCGCTCGCTTCTTCAATGGCCGAAATAGGCGGCGTGGATGGAATCGCGGGTCAGCGCGGCCGGCGCGCCCGAAAGGGTCACGCGGCCCTCCTGAAAGCAGTAGACCCGATCGGCCACGGCCATCGCCTGGGCGATGTCCTGTTCGACGATGACGAGCGTGACGCCGCCCGCCTTGATGCGCGGCAAGGCGGCGTAGATGTCGCGGATGACGATCGGGGCGAGGCCGAGCGAAATCTCGTCGCACAGAAGGAGGCGTGGGTTGGACATCAGCGCGCGGCCGATCGTCACCATCTGCTGCTGGCCGCCCGACAGCGCCGTCGCCGGCGTCAGGCGGCGCTCGCGCAGCATGGGAAACAGCTGGTAGACGGTCGCCAGATTCCAGTAGCCTGCCGCCTTGCGCGACCACGCCCCGACAAGCAGGTTCTCCTCGACGCTCAGCGAAGCGAACAATCTGCGCCCCTCCGGCGCCATTGCGACGCCCCGTCGCACGATCCGCGCCGGCGGCGCCCCGCCGATCGCCGCGCCGTCGAAAACGATCGATCGGGGCTCGGCCGCGAGCAGGCCGCAGATCGCGCGCAGGAAGGTCGACTTTCCCGCGCCGTTGGCCCCGATGATCGCCACCGTCTCGCCCGCCTCCACGGCCAGATCGATCCCGAACAGCGCAATGAAGTCGCCGTAGCGGGCAGTCAGGCCGTGGGTTTCCAGAAGCGCCATTCCGCGCCCTCAAACCGGCGAGCCGAGGTAGATCTCGCGCACCTGCGCGCTGTCCATTACCGCGCGCGGTTCGCCGAGCGCGATGAGGCGGCCAAAATTCAGCACCGCCAGCCGGGATACGATCGCCAGCAGGGCATGGACGATATGTTCGATCCAGATGATCGTCGTTCCCGCGGCGTGAATCAGGCGTATCGCCGCGACCAGTTCCTGGCACTCGCCTTCGGTGAGGCCGCCGGCGATTTCGTCGAGCAGCAGCAGCCGCGGCCGCGTCGCGAGCGCGCGCGCCATTTCGAGCCGCTTTCGGTCGAGCAGGGTCAAGGCGCCGGCGAGCCGGTTGGCCTTGTCGAGCAGCCCGGTCGCCTCCAGAATCTCGCCGCAGGATTCGGCAACCTCGGATTCGCGGCGGCCGCGCCCGAAACAGGCGGCGACGAGCAGGTTCTCGAACACCGTCAGCTTGCCGAACGGCGCCGGAATCTGGTGCGAGCGCCCGACGCCCGACAAGCAGCGCTGGCGCGCGCTGGCGCGTGTCACATCGCGGCCGTCGAGCAGGATATTGCCCGCACTCGGCGCCAGCGCACCCGAGATCAGGCTGAACAGGGTCGTCTTGCCCGCCCCGTTGGGGCCGATAATGCCGAGCGCCTCGCCCTCGGCGACGTCGAACGCGATCGCTTCGGCGGCGGTGACGGCGCCGAAGGACTTGCTGACGTCGCGCAGCTCGAGAATCATCAAGGCTCCCAGGGGTCGGAAAGCCGCGCCCGGCGCGACCGGGCTCAGCCGATCGCCTCCATCTTGCCGCCGGTCGGAATGTTGGGCGCGGTCTGGTTGTCGACGACGACGACCTGGTACTTGCCGTCGGCGCCGAGCCGCCACTGGCCGCCGACCAGCGGTGTCTTGGACACGTTCTTGCGCGCGAACGGCGGCAGCGCTTCGGACCCGAACTTCACCGGGCCGACGATCGTCGCCAGATTGGTCGCGGCGATCGAGGCGACGTTCGCCTTGGCGTCGGTCGGATCGGCGCTGCGCTTGAGGACGTCGGCGGCGACTTCGAACAGGGCGTGGGCGAAGCCGATCGGCTGCGTCCACGGCTTGCCCGAGGCGGCTGTGTAGCCCTTGGCGAGATTGGCCGAGGAGGCCCCGGTCAACGACGACTTGAACGGGAAAGCCGGGCTCCACCAGACTTCACAGGACAGGTTGTTGCCCGACTTGCCGAGCGCGTCGAGCGCGACCGGGAACAGGATCGCCTTGCCGATCGAGGCGACTTTGGGCCGGAATCCCTTCTGGTTGGCCTGGTTCCAGAAGGTCGTGAAATCGGGCGGGATCACGACGCCGGTGACGATCTCGGCCTGCGCCTGCTTGAACGCGGCGATCTGCGCGCTGAAATCGTCGGTCAGGTTCTGGTAGCGGCCCGGATCGGCCAGCTTGTAGCCGAGCTTGTCGAGGACCGGCGGGAAGCCGACCACCTTGTCGCCCCAGGCGTTGCCGTCACCGTCGTTGGGGAACAGGCCGCCGACCGATTTGTTGGTCGCGACCTGGCCCCACATGTTGGTGTAGACGGCGATGACGTCCTCGAGGCCCCAGAAGAAGTGGAAGGTGAAGTCGAACGGCTTCCAGGTCTTGGGGTCGGCTGGATTGGCCTGGCGGCCAATGAAATAGGGCTGCCACGGCGCGGCGGTCGAGACGCAGGGAACGCCCTCGATCTCGCATTGCGTGGAGACCGGATTGGTCGTCTCGGGCGTCGAGGCGACCAGCATCAGGGCGACCTCGTCCTTGACGATGAGGTCCTTGGCGACTTCGGCCGCCCGGTTCGGATTGGACTGGCTGTCCTTGACGACGATCTCGACCTCGTAGCTCTTGCCGCCCGCCTTCAGCCCGCCCTTCAGCGCCTCGCGCACGAGGCCGAGATTGTAGTTGTCCGCCTCCGCGAAGGCGGCGAGCGGCCCGGTCTGCGGGCTGACGAAGCCGAGCTTCAGCGGCTTGGCGGCATGGACCGCCGGCGCGAACAAGGCCGTCGAGGCAAAGGCCGCGCCCGTGGCGGCGCCCGTCGCCAGGAACTTGCGGCGCGTGAACGTGAAAAATCTGTCACCCATCTCGATTCCTCCTGCATTGCGTTTCTTGTCGTGTCGTCCGGCTTCAGATTTCCGGGTCCGGCGGAGCGCCCGACCAAGCGCGCGCAATCAACCGCGTGACGGCCGCCAAGTCCAGCGGCCGCGGATTCCAGTAGGGATTGGCGAGCGCCATCGCCGCCGCCCGCGCGACGCCGGCCTCGGGCATGCCGATATCCCGCAGCGCGCGCTTCACCCCGATCCGGCCGGCGAGGTCGTAGAGGCCCTGCGCCGCCTCCTGCGCGCCGAGCGCGGCCGCGATTCGCGCCATCGCCGGCTGCGTGGCGCGCGAATTATAGGCGACCGCGTGCGGCAGCAGGATCGCATGGGTCTCGGCGTGCGGCAGGTCGAAGGCGCCGCCGAGCGTGTGGCAGAGCTTGTGGTGGAGGCCCATGCCGACCGCTCCCAGGCAAATGCCGGCGAGCCAGGCGCCGTAGAGCGCCTGCCAGCGCGCCTCGCGGTCTTCGGGCCAGGCGACGACGGCGGGCAGCGCCTCGGCGAGCGCGCCGATCGCCTCGCAGGCCATCAGGCTGACGATCGGATTGGCGTCCTGAGCATAGAGCGCCTCGACGGCATGGGCGATCGCGTTGAGGCCGCTGCTCGCCGAAAGCGAAGCGGGCAGCGAAAGCGTCAGCGCGACGTCGTAGACGACGATTTCGGGCAGCACTTTCGGGTCGCGGATCGTCGTCTTCGCGCCATTCTCGGTCTGGCCGAGGATCGGCGTCATCTCCGAGCCCGCGTAGGTCGTCGGGATCACGATCTGCGGCAAATCGGTGCGCAGCGCGATCGCCTTGCCGAGGCCGGTGGTCGATCCGCCGCCGAGCGCGACGGTGCAGTCGGCGCCGAGCGCCCGCGCCGCCTCGAGGGCGCGCGCCGTCACCTCGACCGGGGTATGCATCGCCGCCTCGGCGAACACGCCGACGCAGAGATCGCCGAGCGCGGCGGCGAGTTCGCGCGCCTGGCCGATCTGCTGGGGCGTCGAAAGGACGAGCGCCCGGCGTCCGAGCCGGCGCACCTCGGCGGGGACCTCGGCGAGCGTCGCCGATCCGAAAATGACGCGCGCGGGATGCCCCTCGTAGACGAAGTTCCGAGTCACGCCCGCGCCCGAAGCCTGCTGCAACGACCCCTCATGCCGGTCTCTCGTCCCGCGGAATCGGGCTCCGCCGCTTCCGCCATTCGATCATGCGCCGCCGGCCCGCGCGCCGTCGTGCACGATCCCGCCGTTCTGTTGCACGAATCGCGCGGCGCTCACGATCGCGTCGCGCGCCGGAACGCTGCGGGCGTGACCCCCGCGAGCCGGTTGAAGACCCGGGTCAGATGGCCCTGATGGGCGAAGCCGCATTCGAACGCGACCTGAGCGATCGAGCGCGGGGTTTCGCGCAGCAGCCTCTGCGCGCGCTGCAGCCGCAGCCGCATGACGTGCTGGTGCGGCGCCGAGCCGGTGGTCGCCTTGAAGCGCCGGGCGAAATGGGTCTGGCTCAGGCCCGCTGCGGCGGCGAGATCGGCCAGACTCAAGGGGCGTGCCAGATTGGCCTCCATGCAGTCGACGACGCGGTCGAGCTGGGCGCGGCTGAGTTCGCCGGCCGGCCGCGCCTCCCCCGTGCGGCCGTCCCAGCTCGAATGCGCGCGCAGGAGGTGGGCGCTCAGCGCGCGTGCGAGATAGTCGACATAGACCGAGGCGCTGGGATCGGCGTCGCCGAGCGCGCCGCGGATGTTGAGCGCGAGCCGCTCGATGAGCGGATCCTGGTCGCCGAGCCGCGGCGTCAGCGTCGTCGGCCGCGCGCCGGCGCCGAACAGGTCCTCGGCGACCTCGCGCAGGACGGAATCGCGGACATAGACGTGGAGGCTCTCGAGCGCGCCCTCGAGCCGGACGCCGAAATCGGCGCCGCCCGGAAGGATGAACAGGCCGCCCGGCGGGATGACGCGCCGCGCCTGGCCCTTGCCGAGATAGCGGCTGACGCCGACCGGCCCGTCGAGATGGAGGATCACCAGATGGTCGCGCACCGCGCCATAGGAAGCCTGGTAGGGCGCCTCGCGCTGGGCCGAGGCGTAGAGCGAACTCCAGCCGGCGCCGTCGCTGCGGATTCGAAAGCGGTTGCCGTCGCGCCAGAGGATGCCGTGCGTCTCGTTCACGCCGAACGCGGCCGCCGATCCCATTTCGTCCCTCCCCGGCTCGATAGCGGCGCCGCGCCGAACCCGGGGCGGCCGGCCAAAGCGACGCATCGCCCGTCGAAGGTAGCCCAATTTCACCCGGCGGGCGAGGGCGCGCGGGTCAACGGCGGCGCACGTTGACTCCGGTCAGCAGGACGGCGCCCGCGACGACGCAGACGATCCCGATCCGCAACCACAGCGTCTGGCCGGTCATGAAGCTGCCGCCGATCACATCGAGCCCCTGGAGAGCCCATACCGCGCCGACCAGCACGAGCAGCCCGCCCAGTCCGTTCAGCGCCGTCTTCATCGGCCCCTGCCCTGCGGACGCCGCACGTCAGTCGTGCCTGATGAACGTCCCGCTGCGCAGCTCCGAAACGGCCCGCCGGATTTCCGCCGGCGTGTTCATCACGATCGGGCCGTGCCAGGCGACCGGCTCCCTGATCGGGCGGCCGGAGACCAGGAGAAAGCGGATGCCCCGCTCGCCCGCCTGCACGCACACCTCGTCGCCGCTGTCGAACACGACGAGATGCCGGTCGGTCACCTGGCTGCGGACGAGAACCTCCTCGCCGTCGATCTCCTTCTCGTGGAGCGCGCCGAACGGCGGCGAGGCGCCGTCGAACGATCCCGAGCCCTCGAAGACATAGGCGAAGGCCTGGCGGTAGGTCTCGACGGGCAGGACTTTGCGCTTGTTCGGCGGCACGGAGACGTCGAGATAGCGCGGCTCGGCGGCGATGCCGTCGACCGGGCCGGTCCTGCCCCAGAAGTCGCCGCAGATGATCTTCACCCGCGTTCCGTCGTCGTCGATCGCCTCCGGAATCGCGAGGCCGGGAATGTCCTGGTAGCGCGGATGGGTCATCTTCAACGCGGACGGCAGGTTCGCCCACAGCTGGAAGCCGTGCATCCGGCCGCGCGCGTCGCCCTTCGGCATTTCCTGGTGCAGGATGCCGCTGCCCGCGGTCATCCACTGGACATCGCCGGCGCCGAGCGCGCCGCTATTGCCGAGACTGTCGCCGTGGTCGACGGTTCCTGCGAGCACATAGGTGATCGTCTCGATGCCGCGGTGGGGATGCCAGGGAAAGCCGGCGCTGTAGTCGCCCGGCCGGTCGCCGCGGAAATCGTCCATCATCAGGAACGGATCGAATTCCGAGGGGTCGCCGAAGCCGAACGCGCGGCGCAGCTTGACACCCGCGCCTTCAATGGTCGGCGTCGACTGGGCGATGCGCTTGACGGGTCGGATCGACATGGATTTGCTTCCTCGTGGCTCGACTTCGCTTATTTGGGCGCGTCGGGGCGAAAGTCCAGATCGCGCCCTGGCGCGCCACATCCCGCGCGAGCCCGTCATCGGCGAGATCCCCCGCCCGCCGCCCCTCCGCGCCGCCCGGGTCCGAGGGCCTTCAAAAATTTTCGCGCCGGAAATATTTGGAAATTGCTTTCTCTTGGTTTCGCGGGATTTCAATGGTCTGCGAGCGAATGGAAGTGTCTTGGAGGCTCCCGAAACGCGCCCGCCCCGGGGGGCTCGAAGGGCCCCGGCGGCGGTGGCGATTGAACGAAGACGAACGGCGCCATGAACGAACTGGATTCGCCGACGCGAGGACCGCCTCGGTGGCGCTTCGCGACGTTGAAGGAGGGGGGCGCCTTGGGCGTCGCGCAAAGATCGTATCCTCCGAATTCCGGTCGCCATTCCCGATCCGCCGACGCCCGCGCGCCGCCTCGCGCGTCATCCGCGACCCTCTAGGGTTATTCCGTTCAGCGGAATATGTCAACAAGAATTTCTGATAATACGAATAAACCGGTCATGGCTACCCGGCCGGGGACCGGCGGCGCCGGGCGAGCAAAGACGCGGCCTTCCGCGTCGGCTCGCGCAGCAAACCGGACGGAGCGTTGCGGGGAGTTCGATCGTGGTTCGCTAGGCGGCGGCCCGTCGCGGGCCCATGAAACCCTGCCGGGCGAGTTCGACCATCAGCTTCAAAATGCTCTGTTCGGACATCAATCGGGGATTCATGCTGGTATTGAACCAATGCAATCCGAACAACGCCTGGGTCTCGCGGGTGCGCGTCGCAAAGCCCATCGACCAATCCCCGAACAGGCGCTCCGACACCGCCGTCGTGCCCATGATCGTGACATTGGCGTGCCGGGGATCTCCGGCAATGAGCCCGAACGTCTCCTGGACGGCCTCGAGTTCGCCCTCGAGGGTCTGCGCGAACCACCGATCGTCATAGATCAGCGCGCCCGTGATGTGGCGGCGGCGGTTGCGATTCACCGCGACCCTCTGCAAATCGGCCATCCGGGCGCTGCGCCCGCCGGCGTCCATTTTGTTATCGCTGAAATAGACCAGTCGCGACAAGGACATCAAACTCTCCACCAGACCGCGGCTCGAGGGATCGCACAAGGGCGTGAAGGAGTCGCTAAGGACCTTCCTCGAGTTACGGTGACGGCCGGGCTCCGGCCGAGGTCGGAAACGTCGGCGCTCGCAGCAAACGGCGGCCTGCCGCCCGCGGCGCGCCGGCGAGGCGGGCGCCGAGCGTTTGGCTCCAATCGCTACGGAGCGCGGCCCGGCGGAGGCCGGCCGCCGACGAAGGCCGTCGCCGCGGCGCCGGCGGCGGCGGCGCGCGCGAGGCAGTCGTTCATGCCCGCCCCGCCGAGCCGGGCGGCGAGAAACGCCGCGACGAAGGCGTCGCCGGCGCCCGTCGTGTCGACCGCGGCGACCGCCGGCGCCGGGACCCGCCAGCGCCGCGCGCCCGCCGCGGCCGCGCAGCCCTGCGCGCCGCGCTTGATCACGACCAGCGGATAATGCCGCGCCAGCGCGGCGAGCTGGGCCTCGCCGTCGGCGGCGCCGGTCAGCGCGGCCGCCTCATCGGCGTTGGGCAGGCAGATCTGGGCGCCTTGTGTCCAGGCGAGAAAATTGTCGGGGCCGATCTCGCGCAGGAACTCGGCCGAGGCGGGATCGACGCTGACCGGCGCGGCGCCGGCGCGGGCGATGACGCGGCGGACCACGCCGCGCGGCGACGGCGCGACGAAGGAATAGCCGGAGAGATGGATCAGATCGATCCCGGCGAGCAGCGGGTCCGGAACGTCCGCCTCGCAGAGGCCGTCATTGGCGCCGCGATCGGTGAGGAAGCTGCGCTCGCCCACGGCGTCGATCAGCGCGATGAGGCGGCCGGTCTCGCGTTCGTCGTCGGCGGCGAGCCGCGCGTCGACGCCCGACTGCGCGAACTGCGCCGTCTGCGCCGCCAGGTCGGCGGCGCCGACGCGGCCAACGAAAGTCGTCGCGACGCCGAAATGGGCGAGCCAGACCGCCTGGTTCGCCGCCGAGCCGCCGGGCCTCGCCTCGATGCGCGCGCGCCGGTCCGAGCCGATCGCGAGCGGCCCCTCGGGGCGCACGACGAGGTCGATCATGACGTCGCCGACCACGAGGATTCGCGGGGCGTGCGGCACGGGTCAGAGGCGCGCCAGTTCGACCGCGATCTGCGCGGCGAGCGCGGCATTGTTGCGCACCAGCGCCATATTGGCCTCGAGGCTGCGCCCGTCGGTCAGTTCGACGATCCGCCGCAACAGAAACGGCGTCACCTGTTTCTGGCCGACGCCCTGGGCCCTGGCCTCCGACACCGCCTCGTTGATGCGCGCCTCGATCGCGGCGGCGTCGAGCGCATGGGCCTCGGGAATCGGGTTGGCGATCAGCAGGCCGCCCGGCCCGATGTCGTGCTGCAGGCGCACCATCCGCGCCACGTCATGCGCGCCGTCGCAGCGGTGGTCGAGCCGCAGGCCGCTGGTGCGCGCGTAAAAGGCGGGAAACTCGTCGCAGCGGAAGCCGATCACCGGCACGCCCTGGGATTCCAGGAATTCGAGCGTCTTGGCGATGTCGAGGATCGATTTGGCGCCCGCGCAGACGACGGCGACCCGGGTGCGCGAGAGTTCGATCAGATCGGCCGATATGTCGAATGTCTCCTCGGCGCCGCGATGGACGCCGCCGATGCCGCCGGTGGCAAAAATCTCCACCCCGGCGAGCGCGGCGACGAACATCGTCGCCGCCACCGTCGTCCCCGCCGTGCCGTTGCGCGCCACGACGGCGGAGAGATCGCGCCGGGACGCCTTGACGACGCCGCCCGAAAGGCGGGCGAGCCGCTCCAGCGTCGCCCCGTCGAGCCCCGCCCGGAAGCGCCCCTCGACGACGGCGACGGTGGCCGGCGTCGCGCCGTTGGCGCGCACCGTCTCCTCGAGCATCACGGCGGTCTGGAGATTGTGCGGAAACGGCATGCCATGGGTGATGATCGTCGACTCCAGGGCGACCACCGGCCGCCCGGCGGCGAGGGCGGCCGCCGCCTCCTCGCCGACATCCAGCAGCCGAGCAATTCCGGTCATCCCCGCGATCCTCGCCGCGCCGCGCCGGCGCCTTCCAAATCCCGCCCGATTGATAGCAGCCTATCGCGGCCGCGGGCAATGCGCGCGGCCGGGCGGCGGGCGAGGCTTTACGCGCGCGCCATTATGGTGAAGAGATCGCCGGGACGTCGATTCGCGAAGGCGCAATCATGGACGACAGGAAACCCGACCATCTCAAGACCGTGCCGCCCAGCCTGACCGCAGCGATCCGGCGCGCCCGGGTCGAGGCGGCCGAGCAGAACGAGGCGGTCGCCGATCTCCGCGAGGCGGAAATCGCGCGGCTGCAGCTGCTCGAGGAGGCGATCCAGCCGGTCCTCGACCAGACGCCGCCGGGCGTCGACCTGTTCGACGCCGGCATCGCCTATGGCGAGCGGCCGCGCCTGTTCATCGACATGATCGGTTTCGTCGAAATGGGCCACGACCGGCGGACCTATCGCTTCCTGCAGGACACCAGACACGGCCGCCTGCTCATCGCCGAGAGCGAGCGCATCGAGCGCGTCGTCGCCGCGATCGCCAACTACATCGGCCGCCGGCTGGTCGAGCGCGAGCGCGCGCTCGCCTCGGACTGGCGCAGCAAGGACGTCCAGGCGGGGGCAGCCGGCGCCGCCGCCGAGCCCGCCGATTCGGCGCCGGCGCCGCGCTCCCGGCTCGCCCGCGCGGCCGACATTTTCAGCTTCGGCATTCTCGTTCTGGGCGCGATGACGTTCTGCCTGCTCGTCGGCGTCGCGGGCTACGCGATCTGGGATTTCTGGGGCCGCGCCCTGTGGCCCGCCGCCTGGTTCGGCCCGCCGCCGTTCTGAGCGGCGCGCCGCCTCACTCGGGAAAGTCCGCGCCTTCGCTGACCGCCGCCCAGGCCTCGAAATCGCGGCTCATCGCCTCCACCTTGCCGCGCCCGGCCGCCAGCGCCGCCTTGCCGAGCATCAGGCGCAGCGGCGGATCGGGCGATTCGACCGCCTGCACGATCGCCGCCGCCGCGCGGGCGGGATCGCCCGGCTGCTTGCCGCTGTAGCCGCGGATCATCCGCAGCCGGGCGCCGGCGGTGTCGTCATAGTCGGCGATCGGACGTTTCGTCTGATTGGCGGACCGGCCCGCCCAGTCCGTGCGGAAGCCGCTCGGCTCGACGATCAGCACCTTGATCCCGAGCGGCGCGGTCTCCTGGGCGAGCGATTCCGAGAGGCCCTCGAGCCCGAATTTGGTCGCGTTGTAATAGCCGACGGCGGGCGCGCCGCGGACGCCGCCCATCGAGGAAACGTTGACGATATGGCCGGAGCGGCGCGCGCGCATGCCGGGCAGGACGGCGCGCGTCATATTGGCGAGGCCCCAGAAATTGATCTCGAACATGCGGCGAACCTCGGCGTCCTCGCTGTCCTCGACCGAGCCGAAATAGCCGACGCCGGCATTGTTGACGAGCACGTCGATGCGGCCGAACCGCGCCTCGGCCGCGCCGACGGCGGCGGCGATCTGCTCGGCCCGGGTGACGTCGAGCGCGAGGACCAGCGCGCGATCGCCGTGGCCGGCGGCGAGGTCGGCGACCGCCGCGGGGTCGCGCGCAGTGACCGCGACCCGGTAGCCGCGCTCCAGCGCGTGGCGCGCCAGCTCGCGGCCGAAGCCGGTCGAGCAGCCGGTGATGAACCAGACCGGTTTGTCGTTCTGCGTCACTTCGCGTCCTCCTGTCCTCGGCCGGGGCGTCCCGGCGCCGCGCGCCCGCCAGAACTGGCGACGCCGCCGCCGCTTTGCAAGCCGCGCCGGGCGCCGCTCAAACGACGATCTCTTCGCGCTCGCCGATTTCGCCGCCGCCCGGCGTCAGGCCGCGCGCGCGCACGGAAATCCGCCAGCGCCCGTCGTCCGGCTCCAGGCGGACCAGATGATAGGCGGCGCGCTGGCGCGGCGCCATCGAGGTCGAGGACGCCGAGGGCGCGCCGATGACCGGAATCCGGCCGTTCGGCGTCGCGGCGGCCTCCGACCTCAGATGCGCGACCGACCTGCGGTGATTGTGGCCGTGCAGGATCACCTCGGCGCCATGGCGCGCGACGACGGCCTCGAAATCGCCGGCGTCGGTCATGTTGCGCAGCGCCGAGGCGCCCGAGCGCAGCGGCGGATGGTGGATCAGCACGGCGCGCGCGAGGCCGCGCGCGCGGGTCTCGTCGAGCAGGCGGGCGAAGCGCGCCATCTGCTCCTGGCCCATCCGGCCGGTCGCCATCAGCGGCCCGGTCGGGACGCCCGAGGACAGGCCGATCAGCGCGACCGGGCCGCGCACGCGCAGGAACGGAAAGCCGCCGGGCGCGCGCGCCTCGCCGTCGTCGCCGTTCGTCCAGGGCGCGAAGGCGGCGGCCAGATAGGGCATGGAGCGATGGACGTAGGCGTCGTGATTGCCGGGGGTGAAGCTGACGTCGCGCGGCGCGCCGAGCGTGTGCATCCAGGCGGCGCCGGCGGCGAATTCAGCGGGCAGGCCGATGTTGACGACGTCGCCGGTCATTGCGACATGATCGGGCTTCTCGGCCCGCAGGTCGGCGACGAGCCGCTTCAGCATGCCCATGTCGTTGGACCGTTCGCGCCCGCGCTTCCAGTTGACGTAGCCCATCGCCCGCTTGGCGGTGAGGTCGCGCAGGCGCAGCGCCGGCAGCGGGCCCAGATGCGGATCCGAGAGATGCGCGATCGTGAAACTCATGAACCCCGCCGGCAGCCCCACGCGCCACGCGGCCGCGGGAGCCCGCAGGCAATAAGGGCCCCGGGCGCCGGATTCAACCCCGCCGCGCGGCGCCGCCGATCGCCCGCCGGCGTTCCGGCGCGGCGGCGGCCGTGCTAGCACTCGACTCTCCGGGCGGCGGAGCGCGCGATGTCGGATGCCCCCAGGACGGCCAGGGAGCGACTCGCCCTGCGGCTGTTCCATCTCTGGTTCCTGCTGTCGCGGCCGATGACGCTCGGCGTGCGCGCGCTGGTCATCGACGAGCGCGGCGGCGTGCTGCTGGTGCGCCACACCTACGTGCCGGGCTGGCATCTGCCGGGCGGCGGCGTCGAGCGCGGCGAGACGCTGCGCGCGGCGCTGGCGCGCGAACTCCAGGAGGAGGGCAATATCGCGCTCGACGGCGAGCCGCGCCTGCACGGAATCTTCTTCAACGGCGCGGTCTCCTCGCGCGACCATGTCGCGGTCTATCTCGTGCGCAGCTTCCGCCAGAGCGCGCCGCGCGCCGCCGACCGCGAGATCGCCGAGGCGCGCTTCTTCGCGCGCGACGCCCTGCCCGAAGGCGTCAGCCGCGCGACGCTGGCGCGGCTCGCCGAATCGCTCGACGGGGCGCCGGTGGCGCAGCTCTGGTGAGCGGGGGCGAAGGCGCGACGAAACGGGATTTGGCGAGGCGTCCGGGCAACCGCGTGACAAGCGATGCGCGCCGATCCCGCCCCGACCCGACCGCCCTGCAAGGCTCAGGCGCGGCGAACGTCCGCCATCCGGAACGGATGCGCGCGGCCGCCGCGCCGCGATTGACCTAACGCAAGGCGCGCCCCGCCCGGACGGATAGGCTTGCGGATGGATTGGATCAACGGAGCGCCGCCATCGCCGCATTCGCATTGTTCCTCGCCCTCGCCGCCCGGCGATCCGCCTGGCCGGACGCGGGGGCGCGCAGCCCACCCATCCGCGCGCGACTGCGCCCGTTCGCGCGCCGCCGTCGCTGACGATCGCCGACGGCCCGCGTCAAGTCGGGTTCCACGCCGTCCCTCGAGGCAGCCATGATCGACGCCCCGCTCTCGGAATACGCGCTGAAACCGCTGACGCCCGATGTCGCCGGCCGCATCTATCCGCTGATCCGCGGCGTCGCCCCCGCGCTCACGCCCGAGGCATGGCGCGCCTATGCGACGACGCTGACCGCCGGCCCGCCCGACGCCGAACGGGAGGAGGCGCTCGTGGCGGTGAACCCGGGCGGCTATGTGAAGGGCTTGTCCATTTTCGCGGTCCGCGGCCATTGGCGCTATGGACGCCTGCTCGACGCGCCCGTCTTCGTGGTGGCGAGCGCGGCGGATTCCGAGCGCGTCGGCGCCGCGCTGATCGGCGCCCTCCAGGCGACCTGCGCGGCGCGCGCCTGCGCCGGGGTCCGAATCTGGACCATGGGACCGGCGACCTGGGACCGGCGCCTCAGCGCGGACGACGTGCGCCGGACCGACCACGGCGTGTTCCTGCCGGCGCTCGCCAACGCGGCCGAAGCCGAGGCCGCCCTCGCCGCCTGCCTGTTCGCTGGGCCGGCGGTCATCGATCGACCTTGCCCGTGAAGACATAGCCGACGCCGCGCACGGACTTGATCAGCGCGGGATTTCGCGGATCGCCCTCGACCTTCTTGCGCAGGCGGGCGATCTGGGCGTCGATCGTGCGGTCGAACGCCGCCCAGTTGCGCCCGCGCGTGAGGTTCATCAGCGTCTCGCGGCCGAAGACGCGGCCGGGATGCCTCGCCAGCGCCGCCAGCAGATCGAATTCGCCGGTGGTCAGCGCGACTTCGGATCCCGTCGGCGCGGCGAGCCGGCGGCGTCCGAGATCGAGGACCCAGCCGTCGAAACGGATCGCCGCCTCGTCCGGCGCGGAACGGGCGGAGGTCGCGTCGGGCGCCGGCCTGCGGCGCCGAAGCACGCTCTTGACCCGCGCGAGCACCTCGCGCAGGTGAAAGGGCTTGGGGATGTAGTCGTCGGCGCCGACCTCGAGACCGACGACGCGATCGAGAATCTCGCCGCGGCCGGTCAGCATGATGATCCCGACGTCGGAGCGCGCCCGGATTTCGCGCGCCAGGGTCAGCCCGTCCTCCCCCGGCAGGACGACATCGAGCAGCACGATGTCGACCGCGCCCGAATCCACCTGCGCCCGCAGACCCCCGCCGTCCGCCGCCACGCCGACCCGATAGCCCTCCTGCTCGAAATAGCGGGCCAGCATATTGCGGACGCGGGGATCGTCGTCGACGATCAGAATGTGGGCGGCGTCCGGGGCGTGGGTCATGGGCGAGCGGTCAGCTGAAATCGCGGTCGCCTCCGAACGACGGCCGGAGACTATCACAATTGGTTACAAATCGTCTCGCGATATCACACGGCCGCGATACGCCGGTGACATCGCCGCGTTCAAACTCCCCGCATCGGAAATTCGGGGAAGGAAGCCATGCACGCTCAACTTGCCGCGACGTCCCATCAATTCCCGGCGTCCGGGACGGCCGATGCCGCCGAGCGCTCGGCCTCGCTGCGCGATCTCTTCAGGGGGCAGCCGAGCGACCTCTATTCCGCCGGCGAGGCGGTCTTCTGGGAGGGCGACGAGGCGGGGCATATTTTCGACGTCCTCGAAGGCGTGCTGCGCGTCTACCGGATTCTCCCGGACGGCCGGCGCGCGATCATGGGCTTCATCTACCCGGGCGACGTGCTGGGCGTGTCGTTCCAGAGCCGCTACCTGTTCACCGCCGAGGCGGTGACCGACGTCAGGGTCCGACGCTTCGCCAGGACCCGCTTCTTCGCCCTCGTCAACGACACGCCGGAATTGCGGCCGCAGCTGATCGCCATTCTGTGCGACGAGATGTCCGCGGCGCAGGACCAGATGCTCCTGCTCGGGCGCAAGAGCGCCGAGGAGCGCGTCGTCAGCTTCCTGCTCGCGGTCAATCGCAAGAATGGCGTCGGAAACACGATCGACCTGCCGATGAGTCGTCTCGACATCGCCGACTATCTTGGACTAACAATCGAGACCGTTTCGCGTATGCTGACCGGGCTGACCCGCCGCGGCCTCATCGCCCCGGCCGGACGGCACGCGATCGCCTTGCGCAGACTTCACGCCCTGCGCGAGATCGCGGGCGGCGACGACGGCGAGAGCGCGGTTGCGGCCCGGCCGGCGTCGCGCCGGGCGGTGTGGCCGAACTGAACGGGGGCGGCGCTTGGAATTCGACCGTGGATGACGCGATCGACGCGATGGAAGCGACGGAAGCGGTCGAGACTCGCGAATTCGGGCGACTGGCGTCGATTCTCGATCTCGCCAATCTCATCATCCACGGCGAGGACGGCACGATCCTCGAATGGACCACGGGCTGCCAGCGCCTGTACGGCTGGAGCAGGCAGGAGGCGGTCGGCGCCGTCGTCCACGAATTGCTCGAAACGCGCTATCCCATGCCGCGCGAGGATATTGTCGCCCAATTGCGCCGGCACGGCAGCTGGCAGGGCGAACTCGAGCATCGCGGCAGGGACGGCGCGGTCATCGCGGTCGCCAGCCTCTGGGTGGCGCAGCGCGCCGAACACGGCGCGGGGCTGTCGATCCTGCAGACGAACAACGACATCACCGGGCTCAGGCGCGTCCAGGACGAGCTCGCTTCGCGCGAGGCGCATCTGCGCTCGATCCTCGACACCGTGCCGGAGGCGATGATCGTCATCGACGAAACCGGCCTTATCAGCTCGTTCAGCGCCGCGGCCGGGCAATTGTTCGGCTATACCGAGGACGAAGTCCTCGGCCGCGACGTCAAGATCCTGATGCCGCCGCCCTATCAGGACGGACACGAGAACTACATCGAGCGCTACATGAAGACCGGCGAGGCGCGGATCATCGGCTTCGGCCGGGTCGTGACCGGCCTCAGCAAGGACGGCGTGACGTTTCCCATGGAGCTGGCGATCGGCGAGGCGCGCACCAACGGGCGCCGGATATTCACCGGATTCGTGCGCGACCTGACCAGCCGCCAGCGAATGGAGGAGGAGCTCCGCCAGTCGCAGAAAATGGAGGCGATCGGCCAGCTGACCGGCGGCATCGCGCATGATTTCAACAATCTGCTGACGGTTCTGAGCGGCAATCTCGAGATGCTGGAGGCAGTCCTCGAAACGCCCCTGCAGCGCGAACTGGTGCGCGAGGCGCAGGATGCGACGCAGGACGGCGCCAAGCTGACCGCGCAATTGCTCGCGTTCGGTCGCCGCCAGCCGCTGAACCCCGAGCTCGCCGACGTCGGCCAGATCATGGCCAACTTCTCCGACCTCTTGCGCCGCACGCTCGGCGAGCCGATCGAGTTGAGGACGATCGTCACGGGATCGCCGCACCTGACCGTCGTCGACGCCCCGCAGTTGCAGAACGCGCTGCTCAACCTGACGATCAACGCGCGCGACGCGATGCCGCGCGGCGGCAGGCTGACCATCGAGATTTCCCAGACGCGGCTCGACTCCGACTATGCGCAGATGTACCCCGAAGTGCGCACCGGCCCCTACGTCCTCATCACAGTCACCGACACCGGCGCCGGCATGTCCGAAACGGTTCGCCGGCGCGCCTTCGAGCCGTTCTTCACGACCAAGCCGGCGGGCGCCGGAACCGGCCTCGGCCTCAGCATGGTTTACGGCTTCGTCAAGCAGTCGGGCGGCAACATCCAGCTCTACAGCGAACCGGGCCGCGGGACCAGCGTGCGCATCTTCCTGCCCGCGGCTGCCGCGGCCCGGACCGCCGTTCCCGCCTCGACGGCCGACGCGCCGACCGTCGCGCTTCCCCAGGGGAGCGAGACCATCCTCGTCGTCGAGGACGACGGCCGCGTGCGCCGGGTGACCGTAGCGCGCCTGCGCGGACTCGGCTACAGGGTCATCGAGGCGGAGAATGCCGCGGCGGCGCTCGTCGCCCTGTCGAACCATCCTGACGTCGCCATGGTCTTCACCGACGTGGTGATGCCCGGCGGCATGAGCGGCGACGAACTGGCCGAGGCCGCGCAGACGGCGCGGCCCGACGTCAGGATCCTGTTCACGTCCGGCTACGCCGAGCCGGAAATCGCGAAACAGGGCCTGGGCGCGGGGGCCTGGCTCAAGAAGCCCTACACCGCCGCCGAACTCGCGCGCAAGATTCGCGACGTGCTGGGCGCAGCGCCGGTCTGAGCGGCCCGCGGCGGGCGCGGCGGCGTGGAGAGGCCGGCGAAGGTCGCTATGTCGCCTGCGCGGCGACGGATCGGAAGCGCAGGACGGCCATCCAGAAGAACAGCCCGGCGACCACCGCGACGGCCGCAAATTGCGGCCAGACGACCTCAATCCCGGCGCCGCGGTAGAGGATCGACTGCGCGAACAGGACGAAATGCGTCGAGGGCGAGGCCTGCATCGTCGTGGCCAGCCAGGGCGGCATGCTCTCGAGCGGCGTATTGCTTCCCGAGAGCATGTTCATCGGCAGATAGACCAGCATGAAGAGCAGCCCGAGCTGCGGCATCGAGCGCGCCACCGTGCCCAGGAATATGCCGATCGCCGTCGCGAAGAACAGGTAGATGACCACGCCGACCATGAACAGCGGTATCGAGCCGGCGACCGGGATCGCGAGCATGAGGCGCACGACGAGATAGAGGGACAGCCCCACCGCCACGGTGATCACGAGGCCGTTGGCCCAGACCTTCGACATGGCGATTTCGAACGGCGTCAGCGGCATGACCAGGAGATGGTCCATGGTCCCGTGTTCGCGCTCGCGAACGATCGCCGCTCCGGCCAGGATGATGGCGAGCATGGTCACGTTGTTGATGATGCCCATGACGGCGGTGAACCAGGCGGTCGTGATGTTCGGGTTGAACGCGATCCGCACATCGAGATTGACGCTCGACAGCGGGGCGCCTTCCGACCTGGAGAGGAAGTCGGCGATCTCGGTCGAAATGATCTGCTGCGCATAGCCCGACCCGAGGCCCGCCTGCACCATCGCGGTGGCGTCGACGTCGACCTGCAGCCCCGGTCGGCGCCCGGCCTGGACATCGCGCTGGAAGTTGGGCGGGACGTCGATCACGAACGTATATCGTCCCATGTTCATCATGGGAACGATGTCCCGCTCCGCAATCTCCTGCGGCGGCTGGAACATCGGCGGCAGGAACGCATGGGCGATCCGCCGCGAGAGTTCGGAACGATCCTCGTCGACGATCGCGATCGAGGCATTGTGCAGCTCCTGCGAAAAGCTGCGCGCCTGCATGGTCACCGCCAGGGAGAAGGCGTAGACGACGAGGCCGAGCAGCACGAGGTCGTGCAGAAAACTGCGCAGCTCCTTGACGCCGAGCCAGAATATGTTCGAAGCCTTGCGCATCGGCGGCGCCCTTCGCTATCGCTCCTGCTTGTGCAGCAACAGGACGTTGAGCGCGGTCAGAATCGGAACGAAGGCCGCAAGCGCCGCCAGATTCGGCCACAGGTCGAGAAAGCCCAGCCCCTTGGTGAAGGCGCCGACGCTGATCGGGACGAAATAGGTCATCGGAAAGGCGCGGCCGACGATCTGGGCGGCCCCGCCGAGCGAGGAGACCGGCGTCGACATGCCGGCGAACTGGGTCGCAGGCAGCACCGTGAGGATGGACGTGCCGAACAGCGCGGCGATCTGGGTGCTGGTGAACGCCGAAATCAGCATGCCGTAGGCCGTCATCGCGGTGACGTAGACGACAACCCCGAGCAGCAGGGTCGGAAAGCTGCCCTTCAGCGGAACCCGGAAGACGAACATCGCCATCAGGAACATCAACGCGAAATTGGCGAGCGCGACCCCGATATAGGGCAGCTGCTTGCCGACCACGAACTCGAGCCGACTGACCGGGGTCACGTAGAGGTTGGTGATCGACCCGAGCTCCTTTTCCCTCACGACGCCGAGCGCCATCAGGATCGCCGGAAACAGGCCCAGCATCATGGCCATGGTCGAGGGCACCATGGCGTAGATGCTGTCGAAATCCTGATTGTACTTGAACCTGATCTCGATGTCGGCGGGCGGCGGGGCGGCCGGCTCGGTCGTCTTGACCGCCGGATCGGTCAGATAGAGCGCGTGCATGCCCACGAGATAGCCATGAATGGTCTCCGCCCGGAACGGCATCGCGCCGTCAACCCAGGCGCCGACCCATGCGGGACGTCCGCGCTTGATGTCGCGGCCGAAGCCCGGCGGGATTTCGACGCCGGCCTTGATGTCCCCGCTCTCCAGCCGCCTCTCGAGGTCGACGTAGTCGACGAGCGGCGGCCGCTCGACGAAGTAGCTCGAACCCCTGAGTTCCTCGAGATAGGCGCGGCTCTCGGGGCTCTGGTCGTGGTCGAGCACGGCGAAGGACAGATTGTTGACGTCGGTCGAAACGCCAAATCCGAACACGAGCATCAGCAGCGCCGTGCCGAACAGACTGAAGCCGAGCCTGATCGGGTCGCGCAGTAGCTCGAGGGTCTCGCGGATCGTGTAGGCGAGCAGACGCCGCAGGCTGAACGCGGCGCGCGCCGGCGGCGGCGGACGCGCTGGCGCGGCGGCGTCCTCCCGAGCGGCCGGCGCCGCGGCGGGCGCGACGCGCGATCCCGTGGCCGCTTCGAGATAGCTGATGAAGGCGTCCTCGAGCGTCGCCGCGCCCCGCGCCGCGACGAGTTCGGCCGGCGTGCCGGTGGCGAGCACGCGGCCCGAATCCATCAGGGATATCCGATCGCACCGCGCCGCTTCGTTCATGAAATGGGTGGAGACGAAGATGGTCACGCCCCGGTTGCGCGACAGATCGATCAGGGCTTCCCAGAACTGGTCCCGCGCCACCGGATCCACCCCCGAAGTCGGCTCGTCGAGGATGAGGATTTCGGGCTCGTGGACGATCGCGACCGCCAGCGACAGCCGCTGGCGGATCCCCAGCGGCAGATCCAGGGCGCGCTGGTCGAGATGGTCGCCGAGGCCGAATTGCCCGACCAGCTCGGCGATGCGCGTCCTGGCCTTTTGCGCGGGCAGATGAAACAGGCGCGCGTGGAGTTCCAGGTTCTGGCTGACGGTCAATTCCGTATAGAGCGAGAAGGACTGCGACATGTAGCCGACCCGATAGCGCGAACGCATGTCGCCCGCCTCGAGCGGCTCGCCGAACAGCAGCGCCTCGCCCTCGGTCGGCGCCAGCAGGCCGGTCAGCATCTTCATGGTCGTGGTCTTGCCGCAGCCGTTGGAGCCGAGAAAGCCGAAAATCTCGCCGCGCTCGATGGTGAAGCTGACCTTGTCGACCGCCGTGAATTCGCCGAAACGGCAGGTGAGCTCGCGCGCGGCGATGACCGGCGGTCCATCGAACCTGCGCCGGGGCGGAATCTCGAGCCGGCGGCGATCGCCGCGTTCCGCTTCCGGAAGCAGCGCGACGAAGGCGTCCTCGAGCGTCGGCGCGCCCGCGCCCGCCTTGATTTCCGCGGGCGACCCGGTCGACAGCACCTTGCCCGCGTTCATCGCCGCCAGCCAGTCGAAGCGCTCCGCCTCTTCCATATAGGCCGTGGCCACGAGGACGCTCATGCCTTGACGGCGGGCGCGCATCCGGTCGATCAGCTCCCAGAACTGGCGGCGCGACAACGGGTCGACCCCGGTCGTCGGCTCGTCGAGGATGAGGAAGTCGGGATCGTGGATGAGACAGCAGCATAGGCCGAGCTTCTGCCGCATCCCGCCGGAGAGCTTCCTGGCCGGGCGATCGGAAAAGGGCGCCAGCCCGGTGCTGTCGAGGAGCTCGGCGATTCGCAGGTCGCGCTCGGCGCCGGACTGTCCGAACAGCCGACCGAAGAACTCGATGTTCTCGCGCACGCTGAGGTCCGCGTAGAGGTTCTTGCCGAGTCCCTGCGGCATGTAGGCGATGCGCGGGCAGATGGCTGACCGATGCGCGGAATCCCCGATGTCGCCGCCGAGGACGACCACGGCGCCGGTCTGGAATTCGCGCGCGCCGGCGAGCATGCTCAGCAGCGACGACTTTCCCACGCCGTCGGGGCCGATCACGCCCGCCATGCAGCCGGCCGGAACCGCCATCGAGACCGAATCGAGCGCGACCACGCGCCGATAGCGCTGCGTGACGCCCTCGATCCGCGCGACCGAGGCCGGGCGCGCCGTCATTGCGTGGCGGTTCCCTGCAGCCTGGGCGGCCATGCGGCCGCCGGATCCTCGCGGACGTAGCCGACGCCCGGCAGGCCGCTCCTCACCCGATCGGCGCGCGCGCGCAACCGGTCGGGATCGATCTTGACCCGGATCCGGAACATCAGCTTGTCGCGCTCGTCCTTGGTCTCGACCATCTTCGGGGTGAACTGCGCCTGGGCGGCGACGAACGAAACCTTCGCCGGGATCGCGACATCGGGCACGGCGTCGAGCGTGATGCGGGCGTCGGCGCCGATCCGCACCCTGCCCGCTTCCGCAGTGGGAAGATAGATGTCCATGTAGACATAGGCGATGTCGAGCATCGTGAAAACCCGGCCGCCGGCGGGGAGAACCTCGCCTATGTTGGCGATGCGGTACTGGATGCGCCCGTCGCGCGGCGCGACCAGCGTGTTGTCGGCGATGTTCACCCGGTAGAGTTCGGCGTCGTGCGCAGCGGCCTCGATGGCCCGCTCGGCCGCGCCGACGCGGTCGTTGGCGGCGGTCAGCGCAGCCGTCGCGCCATTGAGCGCCTGCCGGCGCTGGTCGAGCAATTCATTGGTGGCGAAGCCGCGCGTCACGAGCGAATTGGTGCGCTCGAACTCCTGGTTCGCGAACGTCACCTGGGTCTTCTGCTGCTCGACATTGGCGCGCGCCTCGTCGCGGCTTTTCTGCGATACCTGCACCTGCGCCTCCGACTTGCGCAGCGAGGCCTCGAGGTCGCGCGTGTCCATGCGGGCGACGACCTGGCCGGCCTTGACCATGTCGCCTTCGTCGGCGAGCATTTCGGCGATACGGCCGGCGAATTTGCTGTCGATGTCGATCTCGTCCGCTTCGATCCGGCCGTTGCCCGATGCGATCCCGGCAAGAAGCCCGCCGGGGCGCGTCCGCCACCAATAGGCTCCCGCGCCGCCGGCGCCGACGACCAGCAGAATCAGCAAGCCCACGACGGTCCGGCGCGACCGCCGGCCGGCGACGCCCGACCGCCCGGGCGCGATCTTGCCCGCGGGCGAGGCGGCGACGAGAGCCGTCCCGCCCGGCGGCAGCACTTCGCCGTGCCTGATTTCCGCCTCGGCGGCGGGTTCGACGGAAACCGGCAGGTCTGGGTCGTCGGCAGCCACGATCGAGTCTCATCCCTTTGTTGGCGGGGCGGCGGGGCCGGCGACCGCGGCGGCCGATGTGACCCTCCCCGTCGCGCCGGCCACGCCCCGTAGCATGCGCCGCCGCCCGCCGGCTTGACCTCGGTCAATTCCCTCGCGCGGAAGCTCTGCGCCGTCCGGGACGGCGATTTGATCCGCATCAAGGCCGGCGGCGCGGCGGTCGAAGAGGATGGTGGCCAAGCTTGGAAACGCGCGGTCTGCGGCCGGTCCGGCCGGCCGATGAGCGTCGTCGAGCGGGAGTTGCGCCATGTACAGCCACGTATTGATCCCGACCGATGGGTCGCCGCTCTCGACGGCGGCGGTCGAAAAGGGCCTGTGCTTCGCCAGGGACGTCGGCGCGAAGGCGACCGTCATCACCGTGATCGAGCCATTTCATGTCTTTTCCGGCGAAGCCGACCAGCTCGAGAACACGCGCGCCGACTACGACCGCCGCGTCAAGCGGCATGCCGCGCATACGCTCGCCGAAGCTCAGGCGCGCGCCAAGGCGCTGCGCGTGCCGTGCGAATATCTGGAGCTGGAGAGCGACCGTCCCTACCAGTCGATCATCGACGCCGCGACCCAGCGCGGCTGCGACCTGATCGCGATGGCCTCGCACGGCCGGCGCGGCGTGGCCGCGCTGCTGCTCGGCAGCGAGACGCTGAAGGTCTTGACGCACTCGACCGTGCCGGTCCTGATCTACCGGTAGGACGGCCGCCGCGTCCGGCGGGCGCGGCCGGACGCAATCGCAGCGCGCGAATTGCGCAACGAGTCCGGCCATGCCCTATTCGGGCGACGTCGACCTGCCGGATGCGATTCGCCGCCGGCTGCCCGCGCACGCGCAGGACATCTATCGTCGGGCGTTCAACAGCGCCTTTGCGGCTCACGCGGAGGATCCGCGCCGGGAGGAAGCCGCCCACCGGATCGCCTGGGCCGCGGTGAAACTGTCCTGCGTGAAATCGGGCGACGTTTGGGTCGCCAGGTCGGCCGGGCCATGAGACGGTCGACGATCGCCGGAGGCGCCGGCGGCCGCCGGCGGCCCGGTCCGGAACACCGCTCCGCGCGTCCGGCGATCGATCCGGCGATCATGACCGACGCACGGGCGCCCCTTCACGGTTCCTTAGCCTTCCAAGGATGACATGCGACGTCGGCGTTGCCCGACCTCGCGCCGCGGGGTACGGGCTCACCAGTCGAAAAAGGGGTTTTCCATGAAGTTTCTTGCGTTTGCGTTGGGAATTGCCGTGTGCGCGTTGACGGCGTCGGCGGGATCGGCGGGCGCCGAGGAAGCCAAGCAGGATTTCAAGCTCGTCAACAAGACCGGCTACGAACTCAAGGAACTCTACGTTTCGCCGAGCAAGTCCGACGATTGGCAGGACGACGTGCTCGGCCAGGGGACCCTCGGCGACGGCGACGGCGCCAACATCAAGTTCCACAGGGCGACCAAGGCCTGCCACTGGGACCTGAAGGTCGTCTATTCCGTCGATTCCTCGAGCGCGGTCTGGTCCGACATCGACCTCTGCTCGGTCGAGAAGATCACCATCCGCTACGACAAGGACGCCGACAAGACCACGGCGAATTTCGACTGAACGGGCCGATCCCGCCTCTTCGGGTCTGAGCATCGACCGGGCGGCGCGAAATCGCGCCGCCCTTTCAACATGTCGAGGAATCGACCCGCCTGGGGCGCTGGAAAAAGCGAAATAGGTCAGCGGTTCAGACGCAAATTTAATGCGCCGCGGGCTCTAAACGCGAGTCGGACGCCTTGCCTTCCCCCACCCGCTCGGCTTAAGTGCCGCGCCTTGGACAAAAAAAAGGCCACTCGAAAGCGGCCCAAGTCTAGGGAGGAAACGCCCAAGGAGGGCATACGATGACGAATCATCGTGTGCCTAAGATATGCTGCGCCGCACCAAGTTCAATACCAAAAGCGCCGCCACCGTGAGAAACGGCGGCGGTGTGCTTTTGATGCACCACCTGCAGCGCCGCGATTGAATTTCCTTGCCCTCCGGATTTCGCCGCCAAAGCGCTGATCGCAGGGCCTTCGCGCCGTCCGCCGAGCGCTAATAGGTCGCCCGGCCGCCCGATACGTCGAACACGGCGCCGGTCGTGAACGAGCATTCCCGGCTCGCGAGCCAGCAGATGATGGCGGCAATCTCGTCCATCGTGCCGAAGCGCTCCATCGGGATCTTGGAGCGCATGTAGGCGATATGGGCGGGCGAGACCTGCGCGAGCATCGGCGTTTCAACGGTGGCGGGGGTGATCGCGTTCACGGCCACGCCGTCCTTGGCGAGTTCCTTGCCGAGCGACTTGGTCAGGCCGATCACCGCGGCTTTCGAGGCGCTGTAGGCCGAAGCGGTCGGATTGCCCTCCTTGCCCGCGATCGAGGCGACATTGACGATGCGGCCGTAGCCGCGCGCCTTCATGAACGGCGCGACATAGCGGTTGCAGTAGAACAGGCCGTTGACGTTGATGTCGAAGATGCGCTTCCATTCCTCGATCGGATAGTCGATCACCGGCGCGTTGAGCCCCGCGACGCCGGCGCTGCAGACCAGCGCATCGATGCGGCCCATCGCGGTCTCCGCCTCGCGGGCGGCGCGCTCGACCGCGGCGGGGTCGGTGAGGTCGAGCCGCGCCACCCGCGCCGCCCCGCCGAGGCTCGCCGCGGCGGCTTCCAGCTTGGCGGCGTCGACGTCCCACAGCGTGACGCGGCCGCCCTCGGCGACTATCCGCTCGGCGGTCCGCAACCCGATGCCGGACGCCCCGCCCGTGACGATGGACCCTGTTTCCTCATAGCGCCGCATGGCGTACATCGTCGGCTCCTCCCTGGACTCGTCCGATGAGGTTAGCCTTTCGCGCGGCGCCGTCAAACCGCGGTCGCGCGAACGCCGCGCCGGTCGCCGCGGTCGATCGCCGCCAGCGGGGCCGCGTCGGGGCTTTACAATGGCGGCAACGCCAATAACCTGTCGCCAGGGCTGAAGCCCGCCATGATCGCGCGCGCGGCGCGAGAGCCATGAGCGAACCGGACCACGAGCGGGAGGAAACAATGGGCGCACGCGTCAATGGAATCCATCATGTCACCAGCGGGGTCGCCGGCGCGCAGGAGGACATCGATTTCTTCACCCGCGCGGTCGGCCAGAGGATGATCAAGCAGACCGTCCTGTTCGACGGGGAAAAGCCGATCTACCACCTCTATTACGCCAACAAGCACGCGCAGGTCGGCTCGGTGATGACCTGCTTTCCGTTCCGGCAGGCCGGGCTCACCGGCCGAAAGGGCACCGGCCAGATCCAGACGACCTGCTATTCGGTCCCGCTCGGCTCGCTGAAATTCTGGGCGGCCCATTTCAAGCGGCACGAGGTCAGGCACGGCGAGGTTCACGAACGCTTCGGCCAGAAGCGGCTCGGCTTTTCCCATCCGGCGGGGCTCGAGTTCGACCTCGTCGAGGACGCCGACGACAGGACGGAAGGCTGGACGACCGACGAAATCTCGGCCGACGTCGCCGTGCGCGGCTTCCACAGCGTCGTCATGTCGGTGCGCGACACGGAGGAGCAGGAGCGTTTCTTCGTCGACGGCCTCGGCTTCGCCAGGCAGGGCCATTCGGGCCCGTTCATCCGCTTCGCGATCAACGAGGGCGGCGCACAGAAGACGATCGATCTCCATCACGAACCCGACCGCAAGCAGGGGTCGTGGACCTTCGCGCAGGGCCTCGTCCACCATATCGCGTTCGCCGTGCCGACCGAGAAGGAGCAGACCGTCGTCAAGGCCCATCTGGAGGGGCTCGGCTACACCGACGTGTCCGAGATCAAGGACCGCAACTACTTCCATTCCATCTACTGCCGCTCGCCCGGCGGCATCCTGTGCGAGATCGCGACCTGCGACATCGGCTTTGCGATCGACGAGCCCGAGGAGCATCTGGGCGAGACCATGCTGCTGCCGCCCTGGTTCGAGCCGCGCCGCGCGGAAATCGTCGCGCCGCTGGAACCGATCAAGGTCCCGGGGCGCGCCGGCGCGCGTTGAACGCGGCCGCGGGCGCGTGGGCGGCCGGACCGCGCGCCGCCGCCCTTGCGTCCGGGCGCCCTTTCCCCTATGAGAGCGCCCTTCGAACCGCCCGGCCAGTCAGGGCTGCCGTGGCGGTTCTTTTCGCTCATCTCGACGCGAACGGGCCTTCCGGGGCCCGCTGATTCCACGAGGGGGTTCAACCCCCCAGGAGAGCCAAATGCCCAAGTTGAAGACCAAATCGGGCGCCAAGAAGCGCTTCAAGATCACGGGAACAGGCAAGGTCGTCTACGCCCAGAGCGGCAAGCGCCACGGGATGATCAAGCGGACCAACAAGCAGATCCGCAACCTGCGCGGCACCCGCGTGCTGTTCAAGACCGACGGCGACAACATCAAGAAGTATTTCCTGCCGAACGGCTGAACGCCGCGCCTCGTCAATCGCCGACCTTTCCAGGAGATCGCCATGTCCCGTGTCAAACGCGGCGTCACGTCGCACGCCAAGCACAAGAAGGTGCTGCGCGCCGCCAAGGGCTTCTTCGGCCGCCGCAAGAACACCATTCGCATCGCCAAGCAGGCGGTCGAAAAGTCGATGCAATACGCCTATCGCGACCGCAAGAACCGCAAGCGCGAGTTTCGCGCCCTGTGGATCCAGCGCATCAACGCGGCGGTTCGCGAGCACGGCCTGACCTACAGCCGCTTCATCTCGGCGCTGACGACCGCTGGCATCGAGGTCGACCGCAAGGTCCTTTCCGACCTGGCGATCAACGAACCGGCCGCCTTTGCGGCGATCGTCGAACAGGCCAGGGGACATCTGCCGAAGGCGGCCTGAGCGCCGCCCGACCCGCAAGGCCCGTTCGCCCCATCCGCCTCCGCGCAACTGTGCGGGGGCGGATTGTTTTCCGCGCCTCGACAAGCCGGCCGGCGCGTGGGAAAAGCCGCTCCCGCGCCAATCCGCCCGATTGCCCATGACCGATCTCGCCACCCTGCAGACAGAAATTCTCGCCGCGATCGCCGGCGCGGCCGACGAGGCGGCGCTCGAGGCCGTTCGCGTGGCGGCGCTCGGCAGGAAGGGGTCGGTCTCCGCCCTGCTCGCGACCCTGGGCGGGATGACGCCCGACGAGCGCAAGGTCCAGGGGGCCGCGATCAACGGGCTCAAGGAGGCGGTCGGCGCGGCGCTCGCCGCGCGACGGACGATCCTCAAGTCCGCCGCGCTCGAACGCCAGCTCGCGGCCGAGGCGCTCGACGTGTCCTTGCCGGTCCGCCGGGCCGGCATCGACAGCGGACGAATCCACCCGATCAGCCAGGTGATGGACGAACTCGTCGCGATTTTCGCCGATATGGGCTTTTCGATCGCCGAGGGGCCGGACATCGAAAGCGACGACTATAATTTCACCAAGCTGAACTTCCCGCCCGACCATCCCGCGCGCGAGATGCACGACACGTTCTTCTTCGCGCCGAACGAGAAGGGCGAACGCAAGTTGCTGCGCACGCACACCAGCCCGGTGCAGGTGCGCACGATGCTGTCGCAAAAGCCGCCCATCCGCATCGTCTGCCCCGGCCGCACCTATCGCTGCGACGCCGACCAGACGCACACGCCGATGTTCCATCAGGTCGAGGGACTCGTCATCGACAAGACCGCCAATATGGGCCAGCTCAAATGGGTGCTGGAGGAATTCTGCAAGGCGTTCTTCGAAGTGCCCGAAGTCGGCATGAGGTTCCGGCCGAGCTTCTTTCCCTTCACCTCGCCGTCGATGGAAGTCGACATCCAGTGCCGGCGGTCGGGCGGGGAGATCCGGTTCGGCGAGGGCGAGGACTGGCTCGAGATTCTCGGCTGCGGCATGGTCCACGCCAATGTCCTGCGCAATTGCGGCATCGACCCCGAGGAATTCCAGGGCTTCGCCTGGGGCATGGGGGTCGACCGGATCGCGATGCTGAAATACGGCCTGCCCGACCTTCGCGACTTCTTCGAAGGCGACCTGCGCTGGCTCGACCATTATGGCTTCCGGCCGCTCGACATTCCCACGCTCGCGGGCGGCTTGAGCGGCTAGAGCCGGGCCGCGGCGGCCCGCACGGGGCGTCGCTCGTCGCGCCGGGCGGGTCGGACGCGCCGCCACGCTCCAATTCGTCATCCCTCAATCCGAACAAGATCGTCCGATGAAATTCACCCTCTCATGGCTCAAAGACCATCTGGAAACCTCGGCCCCGCTCGGCCAGATCGTCGACACGCTGACGCGCATCGGCCTCGAGGTCGAGCGCGTCGAACAACCCGCCGCCGCGCTCGCCGGCTTCACCGTCGCGCGCGTCATCGAGGCCGCGCCGCATCCGAACGCCGATCGCCTGCGCGTCTGTCTGGTCGACGCCGGCGACGGCGCGCCAGTGCAGGTCGTGTGCGGCGCGCCCAATGCGCGCGCCGGCATGCGCAGCGTGTTCTCGCCGGTCGGCGCCTTCATTCCCGGAAAGAACCTGACGCTCGCCAAGGGAATCATCCGCGGCGTCGAATCGAACGGCATGCTGTGCTCGGCCGCCGAACTGCAGATTGCGGAGGATCACGACGGCATCATCGACCTGCCCGACGACGCGCCGGTCGGCCAGCCCTACGCGGTCTATGCCGGGCTCGACGATCCCGTCATCGAGATCAACCTGACGCCCAACCGCCCGGACGCGACGGGCGTTTCCGGCATCGCGCGGGACCTGGCGGCGACCGGGATCGGCGAACTCGTCAGCGAGCCGCCGGCCGCCGTCGCCGGCGCCTTCGATTGTCCGGTCCGCACGACGCTCGACTTCGCCGCGCAGGACGCCCACCTGTGCCCCGCCTTCGCCTTCCGCCTCGTGCGCGGCGCGGCGAACGGCCCCTCGCCCGCCTGGATGCAGAAGCGCCTGCGCGCGATCGGCCTGCGGCCGATCAACGCCCTCGTCGACGTCACCAACTACCTCACGTTCGATCGCGGCCGGCCGCTGCATGTGTTCGACGCGGCAAAAGTTTCCGGCGCCTTGCACGTGCGGCGCGCGCGCGCCGGCGAGAGCGTCCAGGCGCTCGACGGCAAGACCTATGCGCTCGACGAGAGCATCGTGGTGATCGCCGACGACAGGGGCGTCGAGTCGATCGCCGGCATCATGGGCGGGCAACATTCCGGCTGCGACGAGACCACGACCGACGTGCTGATCGAGAGCGCGCTGTGGGATCCCAACACCATCGCGCGCTCGGGCCGCAAGCTCGGCATCGTGACCGATGCGCGCTACCGTTTCGAGCGTGGCGTCGACCCCGCCTTCTGCATTCCCGGGGCGGAGCTCGCGACGCGGATGATTCTCGATCTGTGCGGCGGACGGGCCTCGCATCTCGTCGTCGCGGGCGACCCGCAGCGTCCGGCAAGGACGATCGCCTTTCCCTGGGGCGAAGTGGCGCGCCTCACCGGCTTCGATATTCCGCAACCGGAGGGCGAGGGCATCTTGCGCAGACTCGGCTTCATCAGCGAGCGCGGCGAAGTCGCGGTCCCGTCCTGGCGGCCCGACATCGACGGCAAGGCCGACATCGTCGAGCAGATCGTGCGGATCGCCGGGATCGAGCGGGTCGCGACGCGCCCGCTGCCGCGCCTGTCGCCGGGCGTCGCCGCGCCCGTGCTGACCCTGCTGCAGAAGCGCACGCGGCTCGCCAAGCGGGCGCTCGCCTCGCTCGGGCTGCGCGAGGCGGTCACCTGGTCGTTCATTTCGAACCCGCGGGCCAGGCTGTTCGGGGGCGGCGCGCCGGCGCTGGCGCTCGCCAATCCGATCGCCGCCGAGCTCTCGGACATGCGCCCGAGCCTGGTTCCCGGCCTCGTCGCCGCGGCGGACGGCAACGCGCGGCGCGGCCAGCGCGACGTCGGCCTGTTCGAGGTCGGCCAGATATTCCTCGGCGACGGCGAGGCCGACCAGCGCATGGCGGCCGCCTCGCTGCGGCGCGGCCTCGCCAGGGCGCAGGGGTGGGGCCGGCATTGGTCGGGCGGCGCCGGGTCGGTCGACGCGTTCGACGCCAAGAGCGACGCCCTGGCGCTGCTCGTCGCGCTCGGCGCGCCGCTCGCCGCGGTGCAGATCGTCCCCGGCGGCCCCGACTTCCTCCATCCCGGGCGATCCGCGACGCTGCAATTTGGACCGCGCAACCCGATCGGCTGGTTCGGCCAGTTGCATCCGCTCGCGCTCGAGGCGCTCGACGTGGAGGGGCCGCTCGCCGCATTCGAAATCATCCTCGATTCGATCCCCGCGCCGAAGGCGCGCGCCTCGCGCGCCAGGGCCAGGCTCGAGCGTCCGGATTTCATGCCGGTCGAGCGCGATCTCGCCTTCGTCGTGGCGCGGGGCGTCCGCGCCGCCGACATCGTCAAGGCGGCGCTGTCGGCTTCGCGCGGCCTCATCGCCGGCGCCGAGGTCTTCGACGTCTACGAGGGGCCTGGCGTGCCGGACGGCCACAAATCCGTCGCGATCGCCGTCACCCTGCAGCCGCGCGAGCGGACGTTGACCGACGCCGAGATCGAGGCGGCGGTCGCGGGAATCGTGACCGAGGTCGCGAAGAAGACGGGCGCCGTCCTGCGGGGGTGAAGATGAGTCGCGCGGGAGGTTGGATCGGCGTCGCTCTCCTCATCGCCGCGCCGGCCGGCGCGCAGAACTACGCGGCCTGCGCCAAGATCGACGATCCGCTCGCCTACAATGCCTGTCTGGCCAGGCAGGGGCCGCCGGCGCACGCCACCCGCGCGATCGCGCCCACCGACGCTGAGAACGGCGCGGCCGGCCGACGGGGGTGGACGGGCGGCGCCCACGCACGGTCGGGGTTGCAGATCGCGCATGGCCGCCACGGCCGGATGGTGCTCGAACTGTCGATCGGCGGCTCGGCGGGCGGCGCGCGCAAGGAGCGGGAGACGCGCTGACGGATCGTCCTCGGTCGCCGGCGACGGCGAACCGATCGCCGCTGCCCGCGGTCACGACAGCGACGCCGCGAAGGCGAGGAAGCGCCGGGTCTGCGCCTCCGCGCCGGCGGCCTGCTTGCGCGCGACGATCCTGTCCCACAGGAACGCCAGCGGGCCCCATACTTCGATCACGACCCGGACCGCCGTGCCGCCCGCCGCGGGGGTGAACGAATGCGCGGTTCGCATCCGGGCCAGCGGCAGCAGCGAAACGTCGGCGAATTGATGCGGCGCCTCGGCCGTCTCGATCACCATACGGACACTGGGTCCGCCGCGGGGCTTCAGGGTGAAGCGCGCGCCGGCGCGCGCGGGCCCGTCGAGCCCGGTCCGTTCGAGATCGTCGTCCCAGTCGGGCCAGCGACGAATGTCGGCGATCGCGCGGAACAGGCGCTCGGGCGGCAGGTGGGTCATGGTCTCGTGCATATAGCGGCGCAATGGCGTCTCCGTTGGTTCGCCCTCCCTTCTTGCGCGCGAGGTGCGACAGTTTCCGTCAGCAGCCGCGCGCCCCGCCGGCGGGAGACCCGATCGTCGCTCGGCGCGATATAAAACAACTAGATTATGTAATATAAAATATAATCTAGAATCGTCCCGTATTATATGCTATCCGCTTACTCCATAAGCATAATCTAGCGCTTTCACGAAGTAGAATAGCCGGCGCGGGCCGCCCCTTCGATCTTGATTCGCCGCCGCTGCGCCGCATCTATGAGCGATGCCTGAAACATGCGAGAAGCGGCCGGCGCCGGGCGAAGGGGATCATGAGCGACATCGTCACCGCCAATCGTCTGATCGACGGCGTCGTCCTGTTCCAGGACAAGAACTTCGGCTGGTCCGAGGATTTCGCGCAAGCGGCGGTCCATGCCGACGCCGAGGCGACGAAGGCGGCGCTCGTCCGGGCGAAGGAGGACGAGGCGCGCGACCTGATCGTCGAACCCTATGCCGTGGTCGTGGAATTCCGCAACGGGCATTTCGTACCCAAGGCCCTGCGCGAGCTGATCCGCGCGTCGGGACCGACGATCCACCCGGAAATGGGCAAGCAGGCGCACGGGCTGGCGCCCGTGCTCGTGGAGAAGCCGCATGTATCGGTATGACGAGTTCGACGCCGCCTTCGTCGGGCAACGCGTCGACCAGTTCCGCGACCAGGTCGCGCGCCGCGTCGCCGGCGAACTGACCGAAGAGCAGTTCCGCCCGCATCGGCTGATGAACGGTCTCTATCTGCAGCTGCACGCCTACATGCTGCGCATCGCGGTGCCCTACGGCACGCTGTCGTCGCGCCAGATGCGCAAGCTCGCCGAGATCGCGCGCAAATACGACCGCGGCTACGGCCATTTCACCACGCGGCAGAACCTGCAGTTCAACTGGCCGGCGCTGCGCGACGTCCCCGACATTCTCGCCGAACTGGCGAGCGTCGAGATGCACGCGATCCAGACTTCGGGCAATTGCATCCGCAACGTGACCGCCGACCATTTCGCCGGCGCCGCCGCCGACGAGATCGCCGATCCCCGCCCCTATGCCGAAATCCTGCGCCAATGGTCGTCGCTGCACCCGGAATTCAGCTTCCTGCCGCGCAAGTTCAAGATCGCCGTCAACGGCGCGCCGCACGACCGCGCCGTCATCCAGGCCCATGACATCGGCCTGCAGGTCGTGCGCGACGAGGGCGGCAGGATCGGCTTTGCCGTCTATGTCGGCGGCGGGCTCGGCCGCACGCCGATGATCGGCCACAAGATCCGCGACTTCCTGCCCGAGGCCGACCTGCTCGCCTATGCCGACGCGATCCTGCGCGTCTACAATCTGGAAGGCCGGCGCGACAACAAATACAAGGCGCGCATCAAGATCCTCGTCCACGAGAAGGGCGAGGCGGCGCTGCGCGAGGCGGTCGAGGCGGAGTTCGCCGCCCATCCGCGCGAGGGGCTGACGCTGCCGGCCCCGGAAATCGCCCGGATCCAGGCCTATTTCGCCCCGCCCGCCCTGGAGCCGAAGAAGGCCCACAGCGACCGCGTCGAGCGCCGGCGCGGCAAGGACGCCAAATTCGCGAATTTCGTGCGGACGAATGTCGCCCCGAACCGGACGCCGGGCTACGCAATCGTGACGATCTCGCTGAAGCCGATCGGCGGCGTGCCGGGCGACGCCAGCGCCGACCAGATGGACGCCGTCGCCGATCTCGCCGAGGATTATTCGAGCGACGAGTTGCGCGTCTCGCACGAGCAGAATCTGGTCCTGCCGCATGTCGCGCTCGACGACCTCGGCGCCGTCTACGACCGGCTCGCCTCGGTCGGACTTGCGACCGCCAACGCCGGGCTGGTCACCGACATCATCGCCTGCCCCGGCCTCGACTATTGCGCGCTCGCCACCGCGCGCTCGATCCCGATCGCCCAGCGCCTGTCCAGGCATTTCGGCGACGGCGCCCGCGCGCGCGACATCGGCCCGCTGAAGATCAAGATTTCCGGCTGCATCAATGCCTGCGGCCATCATCATGTCGGCCATATCGGCATTCTCGGCCTCGAGCGCGCGGGCGAGGAGACCTACCAGATCACGCTCGGCGGTTCGGGCGACGAGACCGCCTCGATCGGCCAGATCACCGGGCCGGGCTTCTCCTACGAGGCGATCGTCGACGCGATCGAGACCGTGGTCGCGACCTATATGAGCCAGCGGCGCGACGGCGCCGAGGATTTCCTGTCGACCTATCGGCGCGTCGGCATGGCCCCGTTCAAGGAAGCGCTCTACGAGCGCAGCGCCGGATCGGACATCTGAATGAGCGCGCACGACATCAAGTTGTTCGGCGACCAGGTCGCCGCGTCCCGCCTCGAGGGCAAGTTCGCGGCGATGAAGGCGGGCTCCCTGCTGCGCCTCGCGATCGAGGATCTCTATCCCGGCCGCATCGCGCTGGTCTCGAGCTTCGGCGCGGATTCCGCGGTGCTGCTCCATATGGTCGCCCAGATCGACAGGCGGACTCCGGTGGTGTTCGTCGACACCGGGCAATTGTTCGAGGAGACGCTCGCCTATCGCGACGATCTCGTCGCGCGGCTCGGCCTCGACAACGTCATCGTCGCCGGCCCCGAGCCGGCGACGCTCGCCGCCGAGGACCCCGAGAAATTCCTGTTCGCCAGCGACCCCGACCGCTGCTGCGAAATCCGCAAGGTGCTGCCGCTCGGCCGCGCGCTCGAGGGCTACGAGGCCTGGATCACCGGCCGCAAGAGCTTCCAGAGCGCCACCCGCGCGGCCGTGCCTTTGTTCGAGGCCGAAGGCGAGCGGGTGAAGATCAATCCCCTCGTCGGCTGGAGCGCGAGCGATCTCCTCGCCTATATCGCCAAGGCGGATCTGCCGCCGCATCCGCTGGTCGCGAAAGGCTATCCCTCGATCGGCTGCCTGCCGTGCACGAGCCCGGTCAGGCCCGGCGAGGACGCGCGCGCCGGCCGCTGGCGCGGCCGCGCCAAGACCGAATGCGGGATCCACCTCGGCGCGCTGACGGCGGGAATGGACATCTGATGGCGTTGTGGCGCGAGGGCGGCTTCGTCGACGACGTCTGGACCCGCCTCGCCGACGGCGAACCGATTCCCGCTTCCGGCCCGGTCATCGTGACGGCCGCGCGCTGGCTCGCCGAGCGCGCCGCGCTGGCCGCGCGCGCCGGGCCCGTCGGCGTGTCGATCGCCGCCGGCAAGGATGCGGTCGGGCAATTGCAGGAGGCGGCGGCGCGCCCGCTGGTCGTGCTCGAATTCGCCAAATTCGCCGACGGCCGGGCGTTCTCCTACGCCGAATTGCTGCGCGAGCGCTTCGGCTTCAAAGGGGAATTGCGCGCCGGCGGCGACGTGCTGCTCGACGAGATTGCGCTGATGCGGCGCTGCGGCTTCGATTCCTTCGAGGTCGTCAACGAGCCGACGTTGCGGGCGTTGAAGCGCGGCGGCGCGCCCGGGGCGACGCTGTTCTACCAGCCGAGCGTCGAACGCGACGAGGCCCCGGCAGGGACGCGGCCCTGGTTGCGGCGGCGGGCGGCGCGAGGCCCAGGCGCGGAGCGCTGAGCGCCCGCGACGGCGGCGAGCCCATCGACGGCGGCATCGTCCGCCGTCAGGGCGTCGGGCGCCGGGACAGGCCCGGCCCGGGCGCGCCTCCCGGCAGTCGCGCCAGGCACGCCACCGCCGCGCATGAGATCGCCGCGGCGACCGCCGCGAGCCCCAGCAGACCCGAGGCGACGAACGGCGCCGCGAGCGCCGTGCCGCCCGCCGCCGTCAGCAGGATCGCCAGGATCACCAGCGCCGCCCCGCGCGCATCGTCGCCGCGCGCCGCCCGCACGGCTTCCAGAAAGCCGGGCGGGCCGCGCAGGCCGAACCCGAAGTTCATCACGATCGACAGCGGAATCAGCATCGCCGGCCGATCGCCGCCGAGCAGCGCATAGCCGAGGATCGAAAGCGTCCCCATCGCCGACAGCGTCGTGCCGAACCGGATCAGCGGCCCGGTCCCGAACCGCTCGGCGAGCCGTTCGGCCAGATTGGCCGCGAGGATGAAGCAGGCTATGCCCGCGAGCTGCAACAGGATGAAATCGGCGAGCCGCCCGCCCATCGGTCCGACGATGACCGCGGGCGCGCCGAACACGAACACGAGCAGGCCGCCGAGCGAGAAGGCGTGGCTGAGCGCCCAGCGCAGATAGCCGGGATCGCGCAGCAGCGCGGCATATGACCCGCCGGAGGCGGCCCTCGAAAGACGCGGCAGCCGCGCGGCGGCCAGACTCAGCAGGGCGGCGAGGGCGAGCCCGGCCGCGCCGATCGCGAGAAACGAGGCGCGCCAGTCGAATGCGAACAGCAGGCCAGCGCCGGCGATCGGCGCCAGCGCCGGAACCAGCGATTCGGCGCTGCCGAGCAGCCCGATCATGCGCACCGCGCGACGCTCGGGAAACAGGGCGCGGATGAAGCCCGGCGCGAACACCGCCGGCGCCGCGCTCGCCGCGCCCTGGGCGAGCCGCAGCGCGATCAGGGCGTCGAGCGTCGTCGCGCAGGCGGCGGCGAGCGAGAGGAGCGCGTAGAGGCCGAGCGAGACGACCTGGGTCCGGCGCGCGTCGAGGCGCGCGCCGAGCGCGCCGAACAGCAACAGGCCGACGGCGGTCCCCGCGACATAGGCCGCCAGCACCAGTTGCGCGCGCGCCGGCGTTCCGCCGAGCGCCGCCGGCAGGCCCGGCACCGCGGGCAGCACGAGGTCGACGCCGGCGATGCCGAGCGCGTTCGCCGAGGCGATCAGCGCGAAGGCGAGGATGCCGCTCGACGCCGGCGCGCGGCGCCCGTCCGCCATCGCGCCGTCGAAGCCCTTATCGCCCACGGCGACGAAACGAGGGCACGAAGCCGTGCCGCCGAGCCATTCGCCCGGCCTCCGGACCCGACCGGAAACGCAACCGGGGCGAAGTCACGATCGCCCCTGCTCGGCGCCCTTGGCCAGCCGCAGGCGCGGCAGCGCTTCGCCGATGTCCGGGGCAGGCTCCTGCGAGAACTCCATGGTGTCGATGCGCTCGCCGCGCTTGACGATCTTTTCCGACGAGGCGGCGATCAGGCCGACGTCCTCCTGGGCCTGGCGGAAATGCGCGTCGAGCCTCGCCGTGCGCTCGGCGAGCCGCCTGACATCCTCGAGGAGCTTGCCGACCTCGGCCTGGATCACATGGGCCTGGTCGCGCATGCGGGCGTCGCGCACGATCGTCTGCATCACCTGGATCGCCATCATCAGCAGCGACGGCGAGACGATGATCACCCGGCCGCGATGCGCCTTCTGGACGACGTCGTCGAAATGTTCGACGAGGTCGGAATAGACGGATTCGGAGGGCACGAACATCACGGCGAGATCCTGCGTCTCGCCCGGCAGCAGGTAGCGCTCGGCAATATCCCTGACATGCTTGCCGACATCGGCGCGCACGCGCGCGAACGCCGCCTTGCGCGCGTCCTCGCTGCGGGCGTCCTTGAACAGCGTGAACGCCTCCAGCGGAAACTTGGCGTCGACCGCCATCAGCCTGGCGTCGCCGGGCAGCCGGATGACGCAATCGGGGCGCGACTTGTTGGACAGGGTGAACTGGAAATCATAGGCGTCCGGGGGCAGGCCGTCGCGCACGATCGCCTCCATCCGGCCCTGGCCGAAGGCCCCGCGCGCCTGCTTGTTCGAGAGTATGTCCTTCAGCGAGACGACCTCCAGCGTGAGGTTCGTCAGCCGCCCCTGCGCGGCGTCGATCACCGCGAGGCGCTCGTTGAGCTTCGTGAGATTGGCGCCGGTGGTCTGCGCCGCCGATTCGAGCCCCGCGCCGACCCGCGCGCTGACATTGTCGAGCCGGTCGGCGAGGACGCGCGCCAGATCGGCCTGGCGCGCGCCGAAAGCCTCGGCCATGCTCTGGAGGCGGCCGTTGAGCTCGGCGCCCGAGCGCGCGAGTTCGGCCATGCGCTGCTCGAGTTCGCGCTGGCGCGCCTCGGCCGCCCCGCGCTCGCGCAGCCGCAGGGCCCGCGCGCGCGCCAGGCCGACGACGAGCAGCAGCAGGAGCACGGCGATCGCGCCGGCGGCGGCTTCGAAGGCGTCGGCGAACGAAACGGCGTCGCCGCCGAACCGGAAGAAGGTCTGATTCATGGTCCCTGTCTAGCCGATTCGCCGCGCCCGGGCGAACGTAAGAGGAACGAGTTTGACCGCTTGCGCGCGCGCCATTATCAGACCGATAGTCTCCCGCGCGCAATCTCCCGAGCCCTCCTTCCGAGCCCTCATGGCCCTCCGTCCGATCCTCATCCTGCCCGATCCCCGCTTGCGTATCGTCTGCGCGCCGGTCGTCAGAATCGACGATTCGCTGCGCGCCCTGATGGACGACATGGTCGAGACCATGCACGCCGCGCCCGGCATCGGCCTGGCGGCCTGCCAGGTCGGCGAACTCACGCGCGTGGTGGTGCTCGACGTCGCCAAGAAGGACGAGCCGCCGGCGCCGCTGTTCCTCGCCAATCCGGAAATCGTCTGGTCCTCCCCGGATTTGTCGGTCTACGAGGAGGGCTGCCTGTCGATTCCCGAATATTACGAGGACGTCGAGCGGCCCGCCAGCGTGCGCGCGCGCTTCCTCGACCGCGACGGCGCGCAACGGGAAATCCTCGCCGAGGGACTGCTCGCGACCGCGCTCCAGCACGAGCTCGACCATCTCGACGGCGTGCTGTTCATCGATCACATCTCGAAGCTCAAGCGCGACCGGGTGACCAAGAAATTCATCAAGCAGGCCAAGCTGAGGGAGAGCGAGAAGGCGTGAGGCGCCGGCGCGACCCGTCGATCGCGGCCGCCGCGCCTCCACCTCTCGTTAACTAATGCGGCATAGGCTTTGCATGAACTTCGCCCGGCGAGCGTGGGAGCCCTTCCGGTCGGGATTGCGGTTGCGGGGAGAACGGCGGAATGGCCAAGCACGATTCGCGCAAGACCGTGTTGATGGTCATGCACCAGGCGCATTCGACGCCCGGCCGCATCGGCTGCTACCTCACCGCGCTCGGCGCCCGCCTCGACATCCGCCGGCCCAGCCTCGACGAGCCCCTGCCCGCGACGCTCGACGAGCACGACGCGGTGGTGGTGTTCGGCGGCCCGATGAGCGCCAACGACGACTGCGACTGGATCGCGCGCGAGATCGCCTGGCTCGAGACGCCGCTGCGCGAGAACAAGCCGCTGCTCGGCATATGCCTGGGCGCGCAGATGCTGGCGCGCACGCTCGGCGCGCGCGTCTTCAGCTATCCCGACCGGCGCGGCGAGATCGGCTATTTTCCGATCGATCCGCGGCCCGGCGCGGACGAGCTGTGCCCGGCGCGTTTTCCCCGCCACGTCTATCAATGGCATTGCGACGGGTTCGATCTGCCCGCCGGCGCGCAGCTCGTCGCCGCCGGCGGCGCCGATTTCCCCGCCCAGGCCTATCGCTACGGCGACCGGGCGCTCGCGCTGCAATTCCACCCGGAGGTCACCTATCAGATGATGTGCCGCTGGACCCTGCGCGGCGAGGAGCGGCTGAAGCTGCCGGGCGCGCAGCCGCGCCAGCGCCATCTCGAGGGCTGGCATCGGCATGACGCCGCGGTCGCGGAATGGTCGCAGCGATTCCTGCCGAAATGGCTCGCCGGGGCCCTGCCGGCGGCCTCGGCGCCGCCCGCGCCGGAAATGCTGAGCGCCGTCGCCTGAGCTTGGTCGTCGGCGGCCTGCCCGCGCGCCTCAGCCGTTGGTCACCCGCCCTGCGAGGAGCGCGCCCGCACGTAGGCGCGCTCGCCGTCGGCGGGACGCCGCCAGACTTCCAGCGTCTCGCCCGAGGTCGGATCGACGAAGCGCTCGCCGGTCGCCCGCCAGTCGGGGCCGGGCGGAGCGTCGAGCGGCCGGCGCTTGTAGCCGCCGCGCCGGAACAGGGCCCAGATCAGCAGCGGCGCGGCGAGCGCGACGAGGCCGACCGCGGTCGGACAGGTCACGATCGCGCCGCTGGCTCGATCACCGCCGCCGTGCCATAGGCGACGATCTCGCTCATCGTCTGCCCGATTTCGGAACTGTCGAAGCGCATCATCAGCACCGCATTGGCGCCCATCGCCTGCGCGTTGACGACGAGCCGGTCCAGCGCATGGCGGCGCGCCTCCTCCAGCATTTGGGTGTATTCGCGGATTTCGCCGCCGACGATCGAGCGCAGGCCCGCCATGATGTTGCCGCCGAGCCCCCGGCTGCGGACGACCACGCCGAAGCACTGGCCGAGCATCTGCAGCGTGCGGTGTCCGGTGACATTCTCGGTCGTGACGATGATCATCGAACGCCTCCTTGCTGCCGTGGTCGCGCAAGCCCAGCCGCGCGCTCCGCGCAGGATGGCCGCCGATTGCTAACAGCCGGTTGCGGGGGGAATCTAACCCGGGGGTCGCGGGCGTCGCGCGGCGCCCGGGACGACGCGACCGGGCGGCGGCCGCCGATCCGGAAACCCGAGGGTGCTCGCGCCCCCGTCGGGCGGCGGAGTCCGTCGCGGTAGCGGAGATTCGCGGCTCGGCCAACGCCGCGAGCGTCGCCTGCCGGCCGAAGCCAGCTCGGCGTGTGGCGCAGCATATCGGCTCGCCGGCCCATTTCGACGCCTGCCGCCTCGCGCGCGCGCCGGATCGCGGCGCCTGTGGCGCCCGCGCGAGTCCACTCCCGTTCCGGCGCGCAGCGACCGCCGAAGGCGGCTCGACCTTGAGGCGCGCGCCCGGCCCTGGCAGCGCGGACGGTTGCTGGTTGGCGCGTTCGCGCCATCGGGCTGGCAGGCGCTTACTGTCAAGCGACATCCGGAATTGACCCCCTGGCGACACGAAGAACTGACCCCCTATCGTTTGCGGCCGTCATGCCCGTTCAGCCCGGCCGGCGAGCCGGCCGGGCTGAACGGGCATGACGGGTTTGCGAGGCCCGGGCCCCATCGCAGGCCCTGTCTGGTCGCGTCCATAGCCGCGCGGCGGCTGGATGGCGACGAGGTCCTCGAGGTCGAGATCGACAATGTCCTGCAGGGCTTCGCCCGTAGGGGTGTCGCGCAGCGCTTCGGGCAGCGCTTCGAGCCACTGCCCATACTCGCCCTGCAAAGCCACGATCTCGGCGACGGCGGCGCCCCACCGCTGCAAGCGCGTGCGGTCCCGAGGCCGCATCCTGGGGCGGGCCGCCGCAGGAGCCGGCGTGGCGTGGCGCGCGCGATAGCGCGCCTGGCGGTCGGCCCCGCTCATCGCCCTGTCCCCCTCGGGTCTGCGTCCCATCGGCGTCGATCCCTTGTATTTCGTCACGTAACGCTATCGCCGGCGCCGTCACGCCGCCGGCGCCGCCTGGCCGCCGAGCAGGCCGGCGCGGCGCTTCTCGCGCAGCCGGTAGCTGTCGCCGCGGATGGTCACCACCTGGCTGTGGTGCAGCAGACGATCCAGGATCGCCGTCGTCACCACCGGGTCGCCAAAAACCTTGTCCCATTCTCCCACCGAGCGGTTCGAAGTCAGCAGCAGGCTGCCGCGCTCGTAGCGGCGCGAGACCAACTGGAAGAACAGGTGGGCGGCGTCGGGTTCGAACGGCAGGTAGCCGAGTTCGTCGACGATCAACAGCTTCGGCTTGGCGTAGAAGCCCAGCCGCTCATCCAGCCGTCCCTCCGCATGGGCCTTGGCCAGACCGGCGACCAAGGCCGGCGCGCTGACGAACAGCACCGAATAACCCGCGCCGATCGCCGCCCGGCCCAGCCCGATCGCCAGATGCGTCTTGCCGACGCCAGGGGGCCCCAGCAGCAGCAGCGCCTCGCCATGCGCCACCCAGCGGCAGGCCGCCAGTTCGCGGATCTGACGGGCGTCGATCGACGGCTGGGCGGCGAAGTCGAAGCCGCTGAGATCGCGCGCACAGGGGAAGTGGGCGATCTTCCCCGCCATCTCGATCCGCCGTTCGTCCCGCCGCGCGATCTCGCGCTCGCACAGGAAGGCCAGCGTCTCGCGCAGGCTGAGGTCCTGCCGGGCCGCTTCGTCGAGCAGGCTGTCGAGCTGATCGCGAATGGCGGTCAGATGCAGCCGGGTCAGCCACCCCGTCAGCGTGGCCGGTTCGACCGGCCTCACCAGCCGCCTCCGGCGACCTGCTCATACTCGGCCAGCGGACGCAGCAGGGTCGGCGCAGCCTCGGCTGCCGGTTCTGCGGCGATCGGACGCGCCGTCCCGGCCACGCCGTGAAAATGCGCGGGATCGACGATCCGCTGCTTGCGTCCGGCCGTCTCGGCATGCGCCGCGATCTCCTGGCCGCCATGGCGAATCCGGATGCGGCCGTCGTCCACGCTGACCTCGACGCTCTGGCCGATCAACCGCCACGGCACGCTGTAGCTGTTGGCGTCCACCTCGACCATGCAGTCGGCCTGCACCTTGCGCACCAGTTCGCGCACCTGGCGGAACGGCGTGCGCCCGTCCAGCGGCTGCAACGCCGCGGCCTCGTCGCGCTCGAAGCGCAGCCGCGGCGTCTCCCCGGTGGCGCCGTGCTCGCGCACGTCCGCCACCTCGCGCATCCACCAGGCCAGATGCGCCTCCAGACCCGCCCAGCTCTCGAAGCGGTGACCCGCGATCGCATTGTGCTTGGCGTAACCGACCCCGCGTTCGTCCTTGCCCTTCGTGCGCGCCCGATACGGCGCGCAGGCGCGCGGCCGAAATCCCCAATGGCGGGCGAAGGCCTCGAACCGCGCGTTGAACTGCACCGCCCGCGTCGCCGCGTCGTGCCGCTCCACCAGCGCGCGGGCGTTGTCCAGCAACACCTCCTGCGGCACGCCGTCAAAGTGACGGAACGCGCCCTCCAGCCCGTCGAACCAGGCGGTTTGCCGCTCGTGGCGAAAGGCGCGCACATAGGGCCGACGCGAATAGCCGAGCGTCGCCACGAACAAATGGACCCGCACCGCTTCGCCGCCGACCGGGACGCGCCGCTCGCCAAAATCGATCTGCAACTGCTTGCCGGCCGGCGTCTCGAACCGCAGCGTCGCCCGCGCTTCGGCGCGCACGTCCTGGCGCAGCGGCGCCGCCGCCCGTTCCAGCGTCCGCAGCGACACCAAAAGCCCGTGCTCGCGCATCAGGTCCTGGCGCACCACGTCGCAGTTGCCCCGGTGCTGGCGAAACCGATCCGCAACCCAGCCCTCCAGCCCCGCAAGACGGCCCCGGCGCGACGCCCGACGGTAGCTCACCCAGCCGCCCGCCGCCAGGTAACGTCTCACCGTGTTGCGCGCGCAGCCGAACTCCGCCGCGATCCGCTTGCTGCCCCACCCAAGACGATGCAACTCGACCATCGCAGCGACCTCGTCCGGCCTCAGCATCCCTTCCCCCCGCGGCTCCAAATCCCGCCGCGAGCTTTCTCTATTCGACATGATTCGCACCCTCCCTCTCCTCAGGGGGTCAGTTCCTCGTGTCGCAAGGGGGTCAGTTTTCCATGTCGCCCGACATTCGACATCGAGGCGCGCCCGGCGCCCCGGGTTACGGCGCCGGCGCGGTCGGCTCGCGTCTCTCCCGCGGCGCCGTGGCCTGTCCGGGACGTCGAGGCGGCGGCGCCCGTCGGGCCCCGTCGCCGGGCCGCATTCGTGCGGCTGCGCCGCTCCTCTCCCGTTCCGGCGCCTTCGCCGGACGACTCTTTCGCCGGGGCGGCGACTGGGTCTCGTCGGCGCGACGATTGGCGTCCCGACGGTCGAAGGCTCACCGCCCGAACGTCTGCAAAAGAGGAATCTGAGAAATTGATTCTGAAATTTAAAATGATCGGCTGTGCTGCGGGTTGGCGTCCGCACGGGAGCCCGGAACGTCCCAACCAGCCGTGCCACGCAGCCGCTCGCCGCCGCCGTCAGCGCGATCGAACGCGAATTCCGCCGGCGTCGCATCCTGGAGCGCGCGCCGCGCGGATGGAGCCGCCGCTCTTGAGACGAGGCGTCGATGCGCATGTCGATCAGCGATCTTGCGCGGCCGCACTCCGATGCCGTTCACGAGGGTCTGCTCCGCCGCCGGCGCGGCGCGCATCACCCGCGCGCCCCGAAAATCGCGCTGCCGACCCGCACGTAGGTCGCCCCGAGCTGGACCGCCAGCGGCCAGTCGGCGCTCATCCCCATCGACAGTTCGGCGATCCCGCAGCGCTTCGCGATCGCGCCGAGCAGGGCGAAATGCGGCGAGGCCTGCTCGTCGGCCGGCGGGATGCACATGAGGCCGTCGATTGCGAGCCCGTGGCGGTCGCGGCAGGCGGCGACGAACGCCTCGGCCTCGTCGGGCGGCACGCCGGCCTTCTGCGGCTCGGCGCCGGTGTTGACCTGGACGAACAGCCGCGGCCGCCTGCCCGTCCTGGCGATCGCCCCGGCGAGCGCGGCGGCGAGCTTATCGCGGTCGACCGTCTCGATGACGTCGAAGGTCTCGACCGCCTCGCGCGCCTTGTTGCTCTGCAGCGGGCCGATCAGGTGCAGTTCGACCGTCCAGCCGGACGCGGCGGCGCGCGCCCGCAGGTCGGGCCATTTCAGCGCCGCCTCCTGCACCCGGTTCTCGCCGAACCGGCGCTGGCCGCCCTCGACGATCGTCGGCCAGACCGCGGCGGCCGGATGGGTCTTGGAAACCGCGACCAGCCGCACCGAGGCCGGATCGCGCCCGCAATCGGTCGCGCGGCGGGCGATGTCGCGGCGCAGGGCGCGCAGCCGCGCCACGGCGCCCGCGTCCGCCGGGGAAGACTGGTCGGCCAAGTTTACCCTCCTTGCTCAAATTCCCGGACGAGCGGCGGCGCCGCCCGCCCGTCCGTCCCGAATCCTGTATAGGATGAAGGGAGGTTGAGCCGGATGCGGCGCGACCGGCGGACGCCGGCTGTCGTCGGCCGAGTTAACGTTGCGCGCGCAAATTCGCGAACGCCCGGCGGCGCCCCTCGCCTGCTCGTCGCGAATCCTGTATAGGATGCCAGCAGATTGGGGCGAATGCGGCGCGTTCGGCGGACGCGGGGAATCGAGCGCGAGAATGAAACGGTCCGATTTCACGCCGGGGAACGTCGCCGGCGCCCTGCTGCTGGTCATGTTCTTCGCCTTTCTCTATCTCGGCTCCCAGTTCGCCCCGAACCCAGGCCGGCTGACCAACTACGGCCTCGGCCCGCAATGGGACTGCGCCCACGTCGCCGGCACGGCCGCGCTCAACTGCGTGCGCCGTTCGCCCGGCAAGGGCAGTTCCTGACTGCTTGACGCCCCCGACCCCTTCCCCTATAGACCGCCGACCCAAGACGCCACGACCGGATTGGCCGCCGGGACGCTTTTTTTAAGGCGGCCCGCATCGGCGTCGATCGGCCGGGCCTTTCTCAAATCCCGATTCTTCAGGGGAAGCCGCCAGATGTCACGCCGTTGCGAATTGACCGGCAAGGCCGTTCAGAGTGGCAACAACGTCAGCCACTCCAACCGCAAGACGCGCACGCGCTTCTTGCCCAACCTGTGCAACGTGACGCTGATCTCCGAGTCGCTCGCGCGCTCGGTGCGCCTGCGCGTCGCGGCGGCCGCGTTGCGATCGGTCGAGCATCGCGGCGGGCTCGACGCCTTCCTCGTCAAGGCCCACGACGACGACCTTTCGCAGGGCGCCATCCTGCTGAAGCGCGAGATCAAGAAGAAGCTCGCGGAAGCCTCCGCCGCGGCCTGAAGGCCGGGCGGGCCGCCGTTCCGCGACGCCGATCGCCGGCGCTGGGCGTGGCGTTCTGGGACGCCCTGGCGATGGCGGTCGCCGAGGGCGTCGGGGCGCTGATCGGCCGGTCGCTCCAGCGCCGCGGAGGGCGCGGCTGTCTCGACACCGGCGCCGGTTTGGTGTACCAGCCGGCCCCTAACTGAAAAACAGCGCGCCGTAGCGCTCCGCCCGGCCGGACCGTCGGGCGTCACGGCCTTGGAGACGACCATGAACATCATCGAGACGATCGACGCTGAACAGGCCGCCAGGCTCGGCGCCAATTCGAAAATCCCGCCGTTCCAGCCCGGCGACACCGTCGTCGTCAACGTCAAGGTTCGGGAAGGCGAGCGAACCCGCGTCCAGGCCTATGAGGGCGTCTGCATCGCGCGCAGCGGCGGCGGCCTGCAGGAAAGCTTCACCGTCCGCAAGATTTCCTACGGCGAGGGCGTCGAGCGCGTCTTCCCGGTCTATTCTCCCATGATCGATTCGATCAAGGTCGTGCGGCGCGGCAAGGTGCGGCGCGCCAAGCTCTATTACCTGCGCGACCGCCGCGGCAAGTCGGCGCGCATCGCCGAACGCATCGACGCCCCCGGCGCCAAGAAGGGCGCCTGACGGGGCGAGCCGCGCGCGAGCCCGCCCGTCGGGCCCCGCCGCGCCGCAATCGTCGAGCCGGAGCGCCGGGCCTCGCGTCATGATCGGCCAGGACAAGCATGACGCGACCGCGCCCGACGGCGTCGCCCATGTGCTCGCCCCGGTCGCGGTCGACACCGCCTACAGCTACCGGATTCCCGAGGGCCTCGCTCTTCGGCCGGGGCAGTTCGTCGAGGTCCCGCTCGGCCGGCGCCGGACCACCGGCGTGGTCTGGGCGGTCGAGCCGGGAGCCGGCGACAATCTCAAGCCGGTCGCCGCGCTGCGCGACTGGCCGCCGCTTCGCCGTCCGCTGCTCGAGTTCGTCGATTGGGTCGCGCGCTGGACGCTCGCGCCGCGCGGCATGGTGCTGCGCATGGCGATCCGCGCGCCCGAGGTCGCCGGCGCGCCCGCGGCGCGCCTGGGCCTGCGCGCGACCGGCAAGGCGCCCGACCGGTCGACGGCCGCGCGTGCGCGCGTCCTCGCGGCGCTCGACCCGCAGCGCCCGATCGCCAAATCGGCGCTCGCCGAAGCCGCGCGTTGCGGGACCGGCGTCATCGACGGGCTGGTCGACGACGGCGCGCTGGAGGTCGTCGCCCTCGCTGCCGAGCCGTTCGCCCCCGCGCCGGACCCGGATTTCGCGCCGACCTCGCTCGAGGCCGACCAGGCGCATGCGGCCCAGGCGCTCGCCGCCGCCGTCGAGCGCGGCGCATTTGGCGCGAGCCTGCTCGAGGGCGTCACCGGCGCCGGCAAGACCGAAGTCTATTTCGAGGCGATCGCGGCGACGCTGCGCGCCGGCCGGCAGGCGCTGATCCTGCTGCCCGAGATCGCGCTGACCGGGCAGTTCCTCGATCGCTTCGCCGCGCGCTTCGGCGTCCGGCCCGCCGAATGGCACTCGGGCGTCCCCGCGCGGCGGCGCGAGCGGCTGTGGGGGGCGGTCGCCAGCGGCGAGGCGCGCGTCGTCGCGGGGGCCCGCTCGGCCCTGTTCCTGCCGTTCGCCGCGCTCGGCCTCGTCGTCGTCGACGAGGAGCACGAGGGCGCCTACAAGCAGGAGGACGGTGTACCCTATCACGCGCGCGACATGGCGGTGGTGCGCGCCAGGCTCGAGGGCGCTGCCGTGATCCTCGCCACCGCGACGCCCTCGATCGAGACGCGCGTCAACGCCGAGCAGGGGCGCTACGGCTGGCTGAAGCTCGCCGCGCGCTACGGCGCGCGCGCGCTGCCGGCGCTCGCCGCGATCGACCTGCGGCGCGAAGGCCCGCCGCGCGGGCGCTGGCTGTCGCCGCGGCTGATCGCCGGCGTCGAAGCGGGCTTCGCGCGCGGCGAGCAGTCGCTGCTGTTCCTCAACCGGCGCGGCTACGCGCCGCTGACGCTGTGCCGGACCTGCGGCCATCGGTTCCAATGCCCGAACTGCTCGGCATGGCTGGTCGAGCACCGTTTCCGCCGCGCGCTCGTCTGCCACCATTGCGGCCATGTCGAACGGCGTCCGGAGATTTGCCCGGCCTGCCAGGACGCCGACAGCCTGACCGCCTGCGGGCCCGGCGTCGAGCGGCTCGCCGAGGAGGCGCAGGCGCTGTTTCCGCAGGCCCGGCTGCTCGTGCTGTCCTCGGACTTTCCGGGCGGGATCGAGCGCCTGCGCGACCAACTCGAGGCGGCGGCGCGCGGCGACTACGATCTGCTGATCGGCACGCAGCTGATCGCCAAGGGCCATAATTTCCCGCTGCTGACGCTGGTCGGGATCGTCGACGCCGACGTCGGGCTTGCCAATGGCGATCCGCGCGCCGCCGAGCGGACCTTCCAGCTCCTGCAGCAGGCGACCGGCCGCGCCGGCCGAGGCGAGAAGCCGGGCCGAGGCCTGCTGCAGACCTGGCAACCCGAACATCCGGTGATCGCCGCGCTGCTGTCGGGCGACGTCGAACGCTTCTACGCGCAGGAGACCGC
>JBEKEI010000009.1:0-49906 GCA_050013915.1 Roseiarcus sp. | reverse complement strand
GCGCCGGCATCGGGCTCGTCCCCGAGGATCGCAAGAAGCAGGCGCTGTTCCTGCGGCTGGCGATCCGCACCAACATCAGCATCGCCGCGCACGATCAGATCAGCCGCATGCGCTTCTTCATCGACGAGGGCAGGGAGGATCGGCTGGTCGACGACTACCGCCGGCTGCTGAGCATCCGCATGGCGGGACCCGACCAGCCCGCCGGAAATCTCTCGGGAGGCAACCAGCAGAAGGTCGTGCTCGCCCGCTGGCTCGCGCTGCGGCCCAAGGTCCTCATCGTCGACGAGCCGACGCGCGGCATCGACATCGGCTCGAAAGTCGAGGTGCACAACCTGCTCGTCGAGATGGCCAAATCGGGCATAGCCGTCCTCGTCATCTCCTCCGAACTTCCCGAAATCCTCGCGCTGTCCGACCGCATCGTCACGATGCGCGAGGGGCGCGTCACCGGCGAGATCGGCCGCAACGAGGCGACGCAGGAAATCCTGATGGCGATGATGACGCTGGGCGCGGCGCCGGCCGGCGCCGGCGCGTTGAACTGAGAGGCGCTATGTCGGACTCGAAAGCCCTGACGCAGAGCGAAGACCGCGGGTTCGACTTCTTCGGCTTCGTGGCGAAATTCGCGCCGCTGATCTTCCTCGTCGTCTTGATGGTGCTGTTCGCGCTGAAGGAGCCGCGCTTCCTGTCGTCGATCAACCTGTTCAACGTCATGCGCCAGGTCTCGATCACCGGGGTGCTGGCGATAGGGATGACCTTCGTCATCCTGACCGCCGGCATCGACCTGTCGATCGGCTCGCTGCTCGCCTTCGCCGGGCTCGTCGCCGCCGCGGTCGCCAAGGGCGGCCTGCAGGACCGGTTCACGGTCGGGGAGGGCGGCGTCGGCTATGGCTGGGGGCTGGCGGCGCTCGCCGCGATCGCGGTCGGGCTGATCGGCGGCTATATCCAGGGGCTCGCGATCACGCGGCTGAAGGTGCCGCCGTTCGTGGTGACGCTCGGCGGCATGTCGGCGTTCCGTGGCGCCGCGCTGCTGTTCGCCGCGGGCGGGCCGATTTCGGGCTTCGAGCCCTCCTACACCTGGTGGGGCCAGGGCAAGATCGGCCCCGTGCCGGTTCCCGTCATCATTTTCCTGATCGCCGCCGTGCTCGCCCACGTCGCGCTGCGCTACACGCGCTATGGCCGCAAGGTCTACGCGGTCGGCGGCAATCCCGAGGCGGCGCGGCTGTCCGGCCTCAATGTCGACCGCATGATCTGCAGCGTCTACGTCATCATGGGCTTCTTCGCCGGGCTCGGCGCCTTCGTCCTCTCGGCGCGGCTGAATTCCGCCGAGGCGGTCGCCGGAACGGGCTACGAACTCACGGTCATCGCCTCGGTCGTCATCGGCGGCACCAGCCTGTTCGGGGGATCGGGGACGATTTTCGGGACCTTCATCGGCTCGATCCTGATCGGCGTGCTGCTCAACGGCCTCGTGCTGATGAACGTGTCCTCCTACATCCAGCAGATCGTCATCGGCGTCATCATCGTGCTGGCGGTGGCGTTCGACACGTTCGCCAAGTCGCGGCGGCGCCGGATCTGAGCGGTTTGGCCGCCGCTCCGCGCCTTGGGCGCTCTGTTGCCGGCATGGCCGCCGTCCCCCTCGATCGCGCCGAGCCGCCGCATGTGCTGCCGGACCTGCTGCAGCCCGGGCTGCGGGTCGTCTTCTGCGGCACCGCGGCGGGGACGGTCTCGGCGCGGCGCGGCCAATATTACGCGCACCCCCAGAACCGGTTCTGGCCGACGCTGCACGCGGTCGGCCTGACGCCGCGCCGGCTCGACCCCGCGGAGTTCGCGCTGCTGCCCGGCTTCGGCGTCGGGCTCACCGACATCGCCAAGCATGTCTTCGGCATGGACCGGCAATTGCCGGCCGGCAGCCTCGGCCGGCTCGCCTGCGAGGCCCTGAGCGCGCGCATCCTCGCGCACCGGCCCGCCATTCTCGCCTTCACCAGCCTGACCGCGGGCCGCAGCTTCCTGCGCCGCGCGGCGGGCTTCGGCGAGCAGCCCGAGACGATCGGGGCGACCCGGCTTTGGCTCCTCCCCTCGCCCTCGCCGGCGGCGAACTGGAACTGGCGCGCGAACGAAGGCTGGTGGCGGGCCCTCGCCGAGGCGGCGCGGGCCGAGGCATTGGATAGCGCGTCAAACGACGACGCCGAACCGCCGATCGATGGCGAGGGGCAATGCGCCCGAGGTTCGCGCCCGACGACGGTCTGGCGGCCGCGGCCCGGGCCGTCGCCCGGCCGACCGGGAAGGCCGGCCTCGTCCACGAGGCGCTCGAGGCGCTGATCGGACGCCAAGGCGCCCGGCGGCTCGCCCGGCTCACCCCCGCGAGGCAATCGCCGGACGCCCGACGATGCGGCGCCCGCGCCGCTATCGGGCCATCGCCGCCCGCCGCTTGGCGAACTTGTCGAAGGTCTGCTGGCCGCCGGGAATCGCGAAGGGCTCGACGATCTCGAAGGCATCGGCGGATTCGAAGACCTGCCGGAATGTCATTGTCGTGCGCTCGCCGATCGCCTCGAAGGCGGCGGTGATTCGGAACTTCGGCTCCTCGATATGATCCATGACGATCGGATTTAAGGGCCGGCGCCGCGGTTCATCAACGCCGCCGCAGGCCTGCGCGGCCGCTCGACCGTCCGCCGCCGCAGGTCGGCGAAAGATATTCCTAACCATTTCCAGATAACTTTCGGCGAATCCACGATGGCGGTCCGATGCTCAAAGCCGAAACTTTTCCCGAGGACTGGCGCGAGGACCGGCTGGTCGCCATGGAATCGGCGCTCGGGCCGTCCGATGGCGCGATCACCCATGCCGCCGTGCCGTTCCAGCACGGCCACGGCGCCGGCGGGCGCGCCGACGTCGCGCATTTCTACGAGCGGGTGGCGGGCGTCGTCCATGCGACCTGCGAATTGATCGGCGAGGAGGGCCAGATCGCCAACAGCCTCGGCAATTACGAACTGGCTATCTGCGGCCGCGCCGACGACGACTGGACGGTCGGGCTCATCGGCGTCCTCGCCTATCAAACCCTCCAGGAGCGGCTGGAACCCGGCCATACGCTGGACCTTGGCCGCGCGGCGCCGCGGGGCGCGACAGTTTCTGCGCTTCTGTTCGCCGAGTTCGGCCGCTTCCTGGTGCGCGGGCGCCGGGCCGGCCTGCTGCTGTGCATCGGCATCACCGCCGGCGAACTCGCCGCCTGCCGCAATGGCGGGCGCCAGCGCGTCGAGGCCGGACTCCGAGCCGCGGGCGTCTATCCCTTCACCGACCTCGCGCGGCCGTCGGTGATCGTGAATTAGGCGGCGACGGGCGCGGCGGGCGCGTTGCAGTCCGGGCCGGCGCCGTCAATCCGCCGCCGGCGGCGCTGCGTAGACGTCCATCACCGTGCGCAGCATCCGGAGCGCCTCTGCCTTGGGCCGCTGGAACGAATTGCGCCCGAGGATCGAGCCGAACCCGCCGCCCGCGTGGATCGCCCTGATCTCGCCGAACAGCTTTTCGTCGTCGATCGCGGCGCCGCCGGAGAAGATCACGATCCGCCGGCCGCCGAACGCGCAATCGACGATATGGCGCACGCGCTCGGCCTGGGTCGCGATCGGAATCCGCTGCGCCTCGTAGACCTTCTTGGCCGCCGCCTGTTCGATATGCGCGCTCGGCAGCTTCACCTTGATGATGTGCGCCCCGAGCTGCGCCGCGATCTGCGCGGCGTAGCCGACGACGTCGATCGCCGTCTCCCCTTCGCTCGAAATGTCGCCGCCGCGCGGATAGGACCAGACCACTACGGCGAGCCCGCAGCGCTTGGCCTCCTCGGCGAGCGCGCGCAGCTGCCCGTACATTTCCATCCGATGGCCCGACCCGGGATAGATCGTGAAGCCGATCGCCGAGCAGCCGAGCCGCAGCGCATCGGCGACGCTGCCGGTCAGCGCCTGGTCGGGGTCGCGCTCGGCGCGCAGCGAATCGGAATCGTTGAGCTTCAGGATCAGCGGGATCCGGCCCGGATAGTCGCGCGCGCCGGCCTCGAGGAAGCCGAGCGGCGCTGCATAAGCATTGCAGCCCGCCTCGATCGCCAGTTCGAAATGATAGCGCGGATCATAGGCGGGCGGATTGGGCGCGAAGGAGCGGGCGGGCCCATGTTCGAAGCCCTGGTCGACCGGCAGGATCACCAGCTTTCCCGTGCCGGCGAGCCGGCCGTGGCCGAGCAGCCGGGCGAGACTGCCGAGCGTGCCGGGATTGTCGGCGCCGTACCAGCGCAGGATTTCTTCGACGCGTGCAGTCATCGCCAAGCCCTTTCTTCATGGAGGAGGCAGCCGCTGCACCGCCATTTAGGCATTGTCGGCCGCCGACAACAGGGCGGGGCGATTCGGTTGCGCGCCGGCCGGCGAAGCGGCCCCGCCCTTGAACCCGGGCGCGCGCGTGACGATGTGCGAGCCATGACGATGAACCCCGAACCGCCGCCGTTCTCGATACTCGATCTCGCGCCGGTGCCCGTGGGCGCGACGCCCGGTCAGGCCCTGCGCAATTCCCGCGATCTCGCCCGCCACGCCGAATCCTGGGGCTATCGGCGCTATTGGCTGGCCGAGCATCACAACATGGTCGGCATCGCGAGCGCGGCGACGGCCGTCGCGATCGGCTATGTCGCCGAGGGCACGAAGACGATCCGCGTCGGCTCGGGCGGAATCATGCTGCCCAATCACGCGCCGCTGGTCGTCGCCGAGCAGTTCGGCACGCTGGAAGCGCTCTATCCCGGCCGGATCGACCTCGGGCTCGGCCGGGCGCCGGGCACGGATCAGCTCACCCTGCGGGCGTTGCGCCGCGATCCCGCCAGCGCGGAGAATTTTCCGCGCGACGTGCTGGAGCTGCAGGCGCTGCTCGGGCCGCTGCAGCCGGGGCAGACGGTGCAGGCCGTCCCCGGGACCGGCCTTTGCGTGCCGATCTGGATCCTCGGGTCGAGCCTGTTCGGCGCCCAGCTCGCCGCCATGCTCGGGCTGCCCTACGCCTTCGCCTCGCATTTCGCCCCCGAAGCGCTGATGCAGGCGCTCGAGGTCTATCGCGGGCGGTTTGAGCCTTCCGCGCAGCTGGAGCGGCCGCATGCGATGGTCGGGGTCAATGTGATCGCCGCCGAGACCGACGCCGAGGCGCGCCGGCTGTTCACCTCGGTCCAGCAGAGCTTCGCCAATCTGCTGCGCGGGACGCGCGGGCAGTTGCCGCCGCCGATCGACGACATCGAAACCTACTGGACGCCCGCGGAGAAGGCGCGCGCCTCCGGCATGCTGCGCTACGCCTTCGTCGGATCGCGCGAGACGGTCCGACGCGAACTCGAGGCGTTCATCGCCGAGACCGGCGCCGACGAATTGATGGTCGCCGCCGCGATCTTCGATCACCGGGCGCGGCTCCGCTCCTACGAAATCCTCGCCGAAATCCGCTGCGCGATCGGCCGCGTCGAGGCGCTCGCCTGAGTCGGCGCGCCGCCGGCGGCGCGGATCTCAGCGCGTGCGCGAATGGGCGCGCGCGAGCGCCGGGGCGGCGGGGGCGGCGCGGATGCCGCGGCCCGCCCAGGTCTTCGACGCCGTCTTGACGGGGGCGAGCGCCGGGTCGATCGCCGGCATGGCGTCGGCCTCGAGCCGGCTCAGCTGATGTTCGGCGACCACGCGCTCATAGGGCTCGTTCGCGGATTTGATCCGGTACTGGAGGACGTCGCCGAGCGGCGGCATCAGCGCGCTGATCACATAGGCGCCGGCGGTCTTCAGATAATTCCCGGAATGGGGGATCAGCGCGACAGCGTCGCCGACGTGGAAGAGATGGGGACTCATGGCTGTTCTCGCTGCGCTTTCGGTCTGGCGCCCTTCGATCGTCCGGCAATCGGCCGGGGCGGTCGGGGCGGCTCTGGTTCGGAACGCTCGATGGGCTGGGGACTGGTTTGCGCCGCCGCTACCCGATCCGGCGCCGCGCGCGCGTCATCCCTCCGAGGGTCGGAGTCCCTGTATAGGCCATATCGCGACCAATGAACACGAAATAAGACTCACGATACCCGCGGCGGATTCGCGCCGCCGGTCCAGAAGCGGAACGGAACCGGCACGAATCGGCGCTGAGGCCGCGCGCGCCCGAGTCAAGGTCTTTCTGGCTTGCCGCCAGGGCGGTCGACGCCTATTGGCGTGGCGAGGGCCGGGCCCGTGGGACCGCCGAAGCCTGTTCCCGATCGGCGCGCAGTCGGACGGCCGGGCCGGCGCGTTCCGGTCCGGCCCGCGCGCGCCGCCGAGGCGGGCGGAATCGGAAACCGGACGGCCTGGCGATGCGCAAGACAGTCGTGATCTTCTTCGACGCCTACCTGCGCTTCGTCGCCGACGACGGCTGGGCGATCTCGAGCCATATCGCCCTTTCCACCCTGATGTCCCTGTTTCCGTTCCTGATTTTCGTCACTGCGCTCGCGGGGTTTTTCGGATCGCAGGACCTTGCCGACGAGGCGGCCAAGCTCATTTTCGCGGCCTGGCCGCCGATCGTCGCCAATCCGATCGCCGGCGAGGTCCATCGCGTCCTGACGGCGCCGCGCGGCGGCCTCCTGACGATCGGGGCCATACTGGCGCTCTATTTCTCGTCGGGCGCGATCGAGGCCCTGCGGGTCGGCCTCAATCGCGCCTATGAGACGGCGGAGACGCGGCCCTGGTGGCTGTTGCGGCTCGAATCGATCGCCTATGTCCTGGTCGGCGCGATCTCGCTGCTGGCGCTCGCCTTGTTCGTCGTGCTTTGGCCGCTGATCTGGGCGGGCGCGGTGGAATTCGCGCCGGCGCTGGCGCCGCTCGAGGGCGTGGTGACGACCGTGCGCCTGGGGGCCGTCTCCGCGCTGATCGCGGCCTCCCTGCTGATCGCGCATCTCTGGTTGCCGATCGAGCGGCGCGCGCTGGTCGAGATCGCGCCGGGCGTCGCGCTGACGCTGCTGGTCTGCGTCGCGTTCAGCGAGCTGTTCGGCGCCTATCTCGGCGAATTTGCGCGCAACTACGTGTCGACCTATGCGGGCCTCGCCTCGGTGATGATCGCGCTCGTCTTCCTCTATACGATCGCGGCGATCTTCGTGTTCGGCGGCGACCTCAACGCGGCGATCATGCGCGCGCGGCGCGAGGGCCGCGGCTGAGCGGGATTTCGCGACGGCGGCGGGACTCGCCGGCGGCCCTGGCGGCGTGAGCGCCGACCGCGCCGCGCCCCGCTGCGGGGCAACGCCAGCCGGGCCGCCGGCGCCCGCCACGACATCGCGGCCATTCCTCCGCGCGCCGACCGCGCTCCGCTCAGGATCGCCCGGCTTCGATGACGTCGTCGAGCGTGCGCAGGCCCGTCCGCGGCGCGTTGACGAGCACCGCCATATTGCCGGGCGCATGCTCGTTCTTCCACATCTTGGTGTGCGCCAGCGGGATCTTCTCCCAGGGAAAGACCTCCGACATGCAGGGGTCGATGCGCCGGTCGAGCACGAACTTGTTCGCCGCGGCGGCCTGCTTGAGATGGGCGAAATGCGAGCCCTGGATGCGCTTCTGGCGCATCCAGACGAACCGCGCGTCGAAGGTCAGATTGAACCCGCTCGTCCCCGCGCAGAACACGACCATGCCGCCGCGCTTGACGACGAAGCACGAGACGGGGAACGTCTGTTCGCCGGGATGTTCGAAGACGGTGTCGACGTCCTTCTTGCCGGTGATGTCCCAGATCGCCTTGCCGAATTTGCGCGCCTGCGCCATGAACGCGGCATAGGCGTCGGAATTGACCTTCGGCAGCTGGCCCCAGCAGCTGAAGTCCTTGCGGTTGATGACGCCCTTGGCGCCCAGCGACATCACATAGTCGCGCTTGGATTCGTCCGAGATGATCCCGATCGCGTTGGCGCCGGCGGCCGCGCACAACTGCACGCCGAACACCCCGAGGCCGCCCGACGCGCCCCAGACCAGCACGTTGTCGCCCGGCTTCAGCCGGTGCGGCTCGTGGCCGAACAGCATGCGGTAGGCGGTGGCGAGGGTCAGCGTGTAGGAAGCGCTCTCCTCCCAGGTCAGGTGGCGGGGGCGCTCCATCAACTGGCGGTCCTGGACGCGGCAGAACTGGGCGAACGAGCCGTCCGGGGTCTCATAGCCCCAGATGCGCTGGGAAGCCGAGAACATCGGGTCGCCGCCGTTGCATTCCTCGTCGTCGCCGTCGTCCTGGTTGCAATGGACGACGACCTCGTCGCCGATCTTCCAGCGCTTCACCTTGGACCCGATCGCCCAGACGATGCCGGAGGCGTCGGAGCCCGCGATGTGGAAGGGATGCTTGTGCGAGTCGAGAACGGAGACCGGCTCGCCGAGCGCCGCCCAGACGCCGTTGTAGTTGACGCCGGCGGCCATCACCAGAACCAGCACGTCATGGCTGTCGAGCGGCCAGGTCGGCACGATTTCGATCTTCATGGATTGTTCCGGCGGCCCGTGCCGTTCCTTGCGGACCGTCCAGGCGTACATGGTCGCCGGGACATGGCCGAGCGGCGGGATCTCGCCGATTTCGTAGAGATCCTTGAGCGACCCGGCGCCGGTCTGGTCCGGGGGTCGCGAGTCGAATGAGGCGCTCGCCGCGCGATTGACCATTTCCGCCCTCGTCTCGCCCTCGTCCCGGGTCGACCCCAATATTGCGCCGCAACAACTTCTTCATCGCGCGGCCCGCGCGGAAAATCAATCCCCGCCTGACGTTTCCCGCCGATCGCCCGGGAATGGCCGGGGTTCGTTAACCCCATCCTAACGGCTCCGGGGGTATTCTCGATCCGAAGTCTGAGAACGTCCGTGGACGTTGGGAGAGTCGCGATCGCGCCGTTGCGCGTCGTCCGGGATTGGCCGCCATGAATTCGATACCCTGGCTTGCGAGCGTGGAGGATATGCCCACGCTGGAATTGTGGGTGTTCGGCCTCGCCATCATCGCCCTGTGTCTGGCGGCCGGCTTCACCGTCGATTTCATCATGAGGGATTCCGGGTTCGGACCCGTGGCGAACGGCGTCCTCGCCCTGGCCGGCGTGCTCCTGGGCATATATCTGCGCTACCGGCTGCTCGCGGCCAATTCCCTCTACGACTTCTGGCTGACCTCGGGCATGGGGCTCGGCACCGCCTGCGTCCTCCTGTTCGGGCTGAGCCTGGTGAGGAGCCGGACGCGCTGAACCTCGGGGCCCGGTCCCCTCGGGCCGCCCGGCTGCGCCCGCGCCCTGGCGGCCGAGGCTGGCGCGAGCGCCCGAATTCTGCGATTGTGCTCCGCACCATTGGCGTCCCGCGCGCGGCGCCAACACAGCGGAACTGGCAGGATGACGGCCAACGGCGATCGCGGCGCGCGCAAACCCGATGCGCCCTGGATTTTCCGCACCTATGCGGGCCATTCATCCGCCGTCGAATCGAACGCGCTGTTCCGGGCCAATCTCGCCAGGGGGCAGACCGGCCTATCGATCGCCTTCGACCTGCCGACCCAGACCGGCTATGACAGCGACCATCCGCTCGCCCGCGGCGAGGTCGGCAAGGTCGGGGTGGCGATTTCGCATATCGGCGACATGCGCGCCCTGCTCGCCGGAATTCCGCTCGACAAGATGAACACCTCGATGACGATCAACGCGACGGCGCCCTGGCTGATGGCGCTCTATGTCGCGGTGGCCGACGAGCAGGGGGCGCCGCGCGCCAGCCTGCAGGGAACCACCCAGAACGACATCATCAAGGAATATCTCGCGCGCGGCGCCTATGTGTTTGCGCCGGGCCCATCGCTGCGACTGACCAAGGACCTCATCCTGTTTTCGGCGCGCCAGACGCCGAAATGGAATCCGATGAACGTCTGCTCCTACCATCTGCAGGAGGCCGGCGCGACGCCGGTCCAGGAACTGGGCTTCGCGCTCGCCACCGCGGTCGCCGTGCTCGACATGGTGCGCGCGTCGGGCGAGGTCGACGCCGGCGCCTTCGCCGACGTCGTCGGGCGGCTGTCGTTTTTCGTCAACGCCGGCATGCGCTTCGTCACCGAACTCGCCAAAATGCGCGCCTTCGTCGAAATGTGGGACGAAATCACCCGCGAGCGCTACGCGATCGCCGATCCCGCCAAGCGGCGGTTCCGCTACGGCGTCCAGGTCAATTCGCTCGGCCTCACCGAGCAGCAGCCCGAGAACAACGCCTATCGCATCCTCATCGAGATGCTGTCGGTGGTCCTGTCGCGCAACGCCCGCGCCCGGGCGGTGCAATTGCCGGCCTGGAACGAGGCGCTCGGCCTGCCGCGCCCGTTCGACCAGCAATGGTCGCTGCGCCTGCAACAGATCATGGCCTACGAGACCGATCTGCTCGAATTCGGCGACCTGTTCGAGGGCAGCCGGGAGATCGACTCGCTCGTCGCCGCGCTGAAGGGCGAGGCGCGCGCGGAACTGGCCGCGATCGAGGCGATGGGCGGGGCGGTCGCGGCGATCGAGTCCGGCTACATGAAACGCAAGCTGGTCGAGTCGAACACCCGGCGGCTCGAGGCGATCGAACGCGGCGATCAGGTCGTGGTCGGCGTCAACAGGTTCACCGAAGGCGAAGCCTCGCCGCTGACCGCCGGCGACGAATCGATCGTCGTGGTGGCGCCGCATGTCGAGGCCGATCAGGTCGCGAGCCTGCGCGACTGGCGCCTGGCGCGCGACGAGCGCGCGGTCGCGCGCGCCCTCGCCGCGCTGCGCCAGGCCGCAGCGGCGGGCGTCAACATCATGGCGCCCTCGATCGAGGCGGCCAAGGCGGGCGCCACGACGGGCGAATGGGGCGCCGCCCTGCGCGCGACCTTCGGCGAATATCGGGCGCCGACCGGCGTCAGCCGGGTCGCCCGCCAGGAGGCCGCCGACCTCGACCCGATCAGGGCGGAAGTCCAGCGCGTCTCGCTCAAACTCGGCGCGCGGCTGAAACTCCTGGTCGGCAAGCCGGGCCTCGACGGCCATTCCAACGGCGCCGAACAGATCGCGGTGCGCGCCACCGACGCCGGCATCGACGTCGTCTATGACGGGATCCGGCTGACCCCGGCCGAAATCGTCGCGCGCGCCCACGAGGGCGTGCATTGCGTCGGATTGTCGATCCTTTCCGGCTCGCATCTGGCGATGGCGCGCGAGGTGGCGGCCGGATTGCGCGCCGCGGGGCTCGGCCATGTTCCCCTCGTCGTCGGCGGAATCATTCCCGACGCCGACGCCGAGCAATTGCGCGCCGAGGGCGTGGCGGCGGTCTATACGCCCAAGGATTTCGAGATCAACCGCCTCATCGGCGACATCGTCAAGCTCGTCGATGCGCGCGCGACGTGAGCGCGGAATGCCCCGGGCGCGGCGGGCCAGCGTGAGCCCACATCTCGATGTGGCCAGCAATACCAATGATTTATCTGCTCGGCGGCAAAGCGCGGAGCGTGCATGGTTCCCTGTGCGCGAGCCCGCAATGCCTCCCCGTCGCCCGGCTCCGAGAGCGGGCGAAATTTTCGGCGCGGAAATTTTTGGCAATTCTTTTTTTGGGGTTTTGAGCGATTTCAAGGGTTTGCGGCCAAATTGAAGCCGCGTGGGGCCGCTTGCGCGGTTTCGTCGTTCGAAGGGCTCCGGCAGCGGCGGCGATTGAACAGCAACGAAGGACGCCGCGAACGAACCAGACTCGCCAACCGCGAGCATCGCGTCAGTGGGCGCTCTTCGACGCTGAAGGAGCGGGCGCCTTGGGAGTCGTGCAAAGATCAGCCCTTTCCGAATTCCGGTCGCGATTCCCGTCCCGCCGCCGGCGCGTCGCCGCAGGCATCGTCCGTTCACTTGGTCACCATATCCAGAAATATGGAATATGTCCAGCACAATTTCTGACTATCAGAATCAACAGGGCGTGGCGGCCGGGAGCGGCCGGCGGCGCCGATGATCCGACTGGGAGGCGGCGGGCTCGCCAAGCCCGGCGCCTTCCACCCCTCGCCCGATCGCCCGCTCGCCGTCGGACGCCCGCGGCGGGCTGCGCCATGCGGCCATCTCCGCAAATTCGTTCCAGGCGCCCGGACCGATGAGGTTTCGTCCAGGCCAATAGCGCAGCATCGAGTCCGCGCCCGCCCAATCGGCGACTTCGCCGCCGATCGGATAAATCATCGTGATTGCCGGCTATGCCGAGACATGCGCTCGCGCCGGGGCGCAGCGGCGGGCGCGTTGACGCGATCGTGACGGCCGGCCGGCCCTTTGATCTTGCCGTTCCCACCGGCCTCGGCCATTTTCCCGCGGCCTTTCTGAAGCAAGCGCGGCGCGGCGGAGCCGTCGCGCGAGCCGGCAGTGCGGGGAACGGAAGCCCGGATGGATATGACGCCGCCCCAGATCGTGCCGCACGAGCGGCGGCGCGAAATCGTGATCGGCGTCCTCGTCGCGATGATGCTCGCCGCGCTCGACCAGACGATCGTCGCGCCCGCCCTGCCGACGATCGGGGCTTCGCTCGGCGACGCCGATTTCCTCAGCTGGATCATTTCGGTCTATCTGCTGACCGGCACCGCGGTCACCCCGCTCTACGGCAAGCTCTCCGACATTCACGGCCGGCGGCCGATCATGTCGCTCGCCCTGGCGGTCTTCCTGGTCGGCTCGGTCATCTGCGCCCTGGCGCCCAGCATGGCGGTCATCATCCTCGGGCGCGCGGTTCAGGGGCTCGGCGGCGGCGGCCTCGTCGCCCTCGCCCAGACCGTGATCGCCGACGTCGTTCCGCCGCGCGAGCGTTCGCGCTACGTCGTCTACATCTCGACGGTCTGGGCGACCTCGAGCGTCGCCGGCCCCATCCTCGGCGGATTTTTCGCCGAGCACCTCTCGTGGTCCTTGATCTTCTGGATCAATCTGCCGATCGGCGCCGCCGCCTTCTTCATGACTCATACGCGGCTGCGCGGACTGCCGCAGATCCGGCGCGCGCATCGGCTCGACGTGCTCGGCGCGGCGCTCGTCACCAGCGCGACGGTCGCGCTGATGCTGGCGCTGACTTTGGGCGGGGCGCGGCTGCCGTGGAGCTCGCCGCTCATCCTGGCGCTCGCGATCCTCGGCTGCGCGCTGACCGCCGCGCTCGTCGGCCATCTCCGGCGCGCGCCCGAGGCGCTGATCCCGCTCGACATTTTCCGCAACGAGGTCGTCGGCACCGCGACCGCCGCGATCTTCTTCTCGATGTTCGCGTTCATCGGCTCGACCGTCTATCTGCCGATCTATCTCGAATTCGTGCTTGGCGCGGATTCGACGCTCGCCGGCGCCGGGCTGATCGCGCTGGTCGGCGGCAGCGTGATCGGGGCGACGATCGCCGGCCGATCCATGCCGCGCCTCGTCCATTACAAGCGGGTCGCCGTCGTCGGCCTGGTGTTCGCGATCGCCGCCATGACCCTGCTGGCGGCGTTCGCGCCGGTGCTGAGCTTCTGGCAGGCGGAGGCGCTGGTTCTGGCGCTCGGCCTCGGCGTCGGGCCGCTGTTCCCGACGGCGACCGTCTGCGTCCAGAACGCCGTCGACCGGCGCGATCTCGGGGTCGCGACGGCGACGCTGGCGTTCCTGCGCACTTTCGGCAGCGCGCTGGGCGTGGCGCTGATGGGCGCCGTCCTGATCGGCTTCGGCATCGTGACCGACGCCGGAGTCCCGGCCAATCGCGGGGCGTTCGATCCGCTGCTCGCCGAACGCGCCGGCGCCGCCTTTTCCGTCATGTTCGCCCTGCAGGGGCTGGCGATGGCCGTCAGTCTGGCCTGTTTCCTGATGATGGAGGAGCGGCCGCTACGGGGGTCGAGCCCGAGCGTGCCGAACCTCGCGGAGTGAGCGCGCCGCTCAGGCCATGAATTGCCCGCCATTGGCGCTGAGCGTCGATCCGGTGATGAATCCGGCGTCATCCGAGGCGAGGAACACCACGCAGCGGGCAATCTCCTCGGGCTGGCCGAGGCGGCGCGCCGGGATCTGCGGCAGGATCGACTTTTCCACCACCTCCTTGGGCACCGCCATCACCATTTCGGTCGCGATATAGCCGGGGCAGATCGCGTTGACGGTGACGCCCTTGGCGGCGTTCTCCTGCGCCAGCGCCTTGGTGAAGCCGAGATCGCCGGCCTTGGACGCGGAATAATTGACCTGGCCCATCTGGCCCTTCTGGCCGTTGATCGAGGATATGTTGACGATGCGCCCGAAACCGCGCTCGCGCATGCCCTCGATGACCGGCCGGCACATGTTGAACAGCGAATTCAGATTGGTGTTGATCACGCCGTACCATTGCTGGGGCGTCATCTTGTGGAACATGCCGTCCTTGGTGATTCCGGCATTGTTCACCAGCACGTCGACCGGGCCGAGCGCCTTCTCCACCCCCGCCAGGCCGGCGACGCAGGATTCATAGTCCGAAACGTCCCATTTGTAGGCGGCAATGCCCGTCTCGGCGGTGAATTTCGCCGCCGCCTCGTCGTTGCCGTGATAGGTGGCGGCGACCCGGTAGCCCGCCGCGGCGAGCGCCTTCGAAACCGCCGCGCCGATGCCGCGCGTCCCGCCCGTGACAACTGCAACTCTCGCCATGCTCCACCCCTGTTCCCGCATTTTCCCCGCGCGCGTTCTGTGACCGACGCGGCGCCCGTTGCCGTTCGATCGGGGCGCCGCGCAGGCGGCGTCCCGACCGCGCCCTGCCTAGCGTTCGACCGTCAGGGCAATGCCCATGCCGCCGCCGATGCACAGCGTCGCCAGCCCTTTCCTGGCGTCGCGCCGGACCATTTCGTGCAGCAGCGTGACGAACACGCGCGCGCCCGAGGCGCCGATCGGATGCCCGATCGCGATCGCGCCGCCGTTGACGTTGACGATCCCGGGATCCCAGCCCATGTCCTTATTGACGGCGAGCGCCTGCGCCGCGAAGGCCTCGTTGGCCTCGACGAGGTCGAGCTGGCCGACCTTCCAGCCGGCCTTTTCCAGCGCCTTGCGCGAGGCGGGGATCGGGCCGGAGCCCATGACCGCGGGGTCGACGCCCGCCGTCGCCCAGGAGACGATCCGCGCCAGCGGCGTCAGGCCGCGCTTCTTGGCCTCCTGCGCGGTCATCAGGACGACGGCGGCGGCGCCGTCGTTGAGGCCCGAGGCGTTGCCGGCGGTGACCGAGCCCTCCTTGGAGAAGGCGGGCTTGAGCTTGGCGAGCGAGTCATAGGTCGCGCCGTGGCGAATGTATTCGTCGTCGGAGACGACGATGTCGCCCTTGCGGGTCGCCACCGTGAACGGCGTGATCTCGCCCTTGAATCGCCCGGCCTTCTGCGCCGCCTCGGCCTTGTTCTGCGAGCCGAGGGCGAACCGGTCCTGGTCCTCGCGGCTGATCTGCCACTTGGCGGCGATGTTCTCGGCGGTGTTGCCCATGTGATAGCCATGGAACGCGTCGATGAGGCCGTCCTTCAGCATGGTGTCGACGAGCTTCAATTCGCCCATCTTGACGCCGGCCCGCAGATAGGCGCCGTGCTGGGCCTGCGACATGGATTCCTGGCCGCCGGCGACGACGATGCTGGCGTCGCCGTTGCCGATCTGCTGGAGGCCGAGCGCGACCGCGCGCAGCCCGCTGCCGCACAATTGGTTGAGGCCGAAGGCCGTCTTTTCCTGCGGCACGCCCGCCTTCATCGCCGCCTGGCGCGCCGGGTTCTGGCCCTGGCCGCCGGAAAGGATCTGGCCGAGGATCACCTCGTCGACCTCGGCCGCCTCGATCCTGGCCAGCTCGATCGCGGATTTGACCGCCGCGGCGCCGAGTTCGTGGGCGGGCGTGTTGGCGAACGCGCCGCTGAACGAACCGACGGCGGTCCGCGTGGCGCTGACGACGACGATGTCTGTTGCCGGCATGGGGTGCTCCTGAACGTGATTCGCCGCCTCGCCGCGCATCGGCCGGGGCCGCTCTTTCGGGTTGCTTATAAGCCCTGTTTCGCCGCGGCGAAAAGGGGCGGGCGCGGTCGCCGGCCGAAAATTAATCTGCGCCCGCGCCAGCGCCGGTCATTGACCGATGTCAAGCAAAGACAATCAAAAGTGGCTTTCTCTCCCGATCGGCCCTAGGAAGGGAGTTCCGAGGAGCGCCAAGACAGCCTATCTTTCAAGCTGCCCCGCCGGGGCGCAGTCCCGCGTGGAGTCCAGACCGCCATGACCACCCCATCGCCCGTCGCCCCGATCACCATCAAGAAATACGCCAACCGGCGCCTCTACAACACGGCGTCGAGCGCCTATGTGACGCTGGCCGATCTGGCGAAAATGGTCAAGGCGGGCGAGGACTTCGCCGTCTATGACGCCAAGACCGGCGAGGAGATCACCCGCTCCGTCCTCACCCAGATCATCTTCGAGCAGGAGGGCAAGGAGGGGCAGTCCCTGCTTCCGATCACCTTCCTGCGCCAGCTGATCCGGTTCTACGGCGACAGCGTCCAGGCCCTGCTGCCGAGCTATCTGGAATTCTCGATCGACCGCTTCACCGGCGAGCAGCAGAAGTTCCGCGAAGAGGCCAGCCGCGCGTTCGGCGTGACGCCGTTCGCGGCGCCGTCGTTCGGCGCGCTCGAGGATCTGACCCGCAAGAACCTCGCCGCCTTCACCAAGGCGCTCGGCATGTTCACGCCGTTCGTCGCGCCCATTCCGGCGCCCGTCGATCTCGCCACCCCCGGCGCGCCGGCGGAAAAGGCCGATCTCGACGAGATGAAGACCCAGCTGTCCGAGATGCAGCGGCGCCTCGACAGCCTCGCCGAGAAGCGCTGAGCGTCGCCGCGCCGGGTCAGAATCGGTCCTTGCGTCCGCGCAGCTCCGCAAAGACCGCGGCCGGGTCCGCCCCGCTCATGCCGAGCGCGGCCTGGACCTCCGGCTCCTCGGCGCGCAGGAACGGGTTGGAGGCGAGCTCCAGGGTCATGGTCGTCGGCAGCGTCGCCTCGCCCGCCGCGCGGCGCCGGCCGATCTCGGCGATGCGGTCCTTCAGCACGACATTGTCCGGCTCGATCGTCGCCGCGAAGCGCGCATTGGCCTCAGTGTATTCGTGGCCGCAATAGATCTCGGTTTCGCCCGGCAGGCGGTCGGCGAGCTTGGCGAGCGAATCCCACATGACGCTGAGCGGCGTCTCGAACACGCGCCCGCACCCGAGCGCGAACAGGGTGTCGCCGCAGAAGGCCAGTTCGTCTTCCTCGAACCAGTAGCAGATGTGCCCGGCGGTATGGCCCGGCGTCTCGAGGACGCGCGCGGCGATGTCGCCGACATGGGCGTAATCGTCCTCCCTCAGCAGCATGTCGAGGGCGCCGATCCGCGAGGCCTCGCGCGCGGGGCCGGCGATGCGCAGATCGGGGAAGCGCGCCTTCAGCCCGGGTATGCCCTGGATGTGGTCGGCGTGATGGTGGGTGATCAGGAGATCGGTGAGCGTCCAGCCCTGCGCGGCCGCCGCGGCGACGACGGCGTCGGCGTCGGGCGCGTCGATCGCGGCGGTCGCGCCCGATCGCGAATCGTGGACGAGCACGCCGAAATTGTCTTGCAGGCAAATGAATTGATGGACGTGCGTGGTCATTTGGGGCCTCTCTGCGAGCGGGGCGCGGCGGGGGCGGGCGCGGCGGCGGACTTTTCGGCGCGCCGTCGGCATGCAAGAACATCGCGATGCCTCTGGATGTCAACGAGCTTCGCAGCTTCTACGCCTCCCCGCTCGGCGACGTCGCGCGGCGGCTGATCGGCCGCGTGCTGCGCGTGCGCTGGGACAATTGCGTCGGCCTGTCGCTGATGGGCCTCGGCTTCGGCGCGCCCTATCTCGACGGCTTGCGCGAGGAGGCGATGCGCTCGCTCGCCTTCATGCCGGCCGAGCAGGGCGTCGTGAACTGGCCGGCCTCGGGCCGTTCGTCCTCGGCGCTCGTCGAGCCCGAGATGCTGCCGCTGCCCGACGCGTCGATCGAGCGGATTCTGGTCGTGCATGCGCTCGAAATGGCCGAGCATCCCAACGCCCTGCTCGAGGAGGTCTGGCGCGTGCTGACGCCGGGCGGGCGCGCCCTGTTCGTGGTGCCGTCGCGGCGCGGCGTGTGGGCGCGCGTCGACGGCACGCCGTTCGGCTTCGGCCGGCCCTATTCCAAGGGGCAGCTGCGCGAACTGATGCGCGAGACGCTGTTCTCGCCGATCTACTGGGGCGAGGCGCTCTACGCGCCGCCGTTCCGTCGCCGGCTGTTCCTCAACTGGGCGAGCGCGTTCGAGCGCCTCGGCGCGGTGCTCGGCTTGCCCTTCGCCGGCGTCTTCATCATCGAGGCGACCAAGCAGCTCTACCGGCCGGTCGGCGTCCGGCGCGCCGTCCGCCGGGTCGTCCCCCAGCTGCAGACGGCGCTGGCGCCGAGCGCGAACCGGGGCAGCGCGCGCCGACGCGGTTGAGGCGCGCCCCGGGGCCGGGACGATTCACACAAACCGCTTGATGAAGGCGAGCGCGACCTGGGCGACCTCGCGCCAGCCGTCGTCGATCGTCAGCGCATGGCCGCGGTTGGGCATTTCGACGATCTCGGTGATTCCAGGGTTGCGCTTCTGCTGCCCGAACGAGGCGTTGGCGATCGCCCAGGGGACGGTGTTGTCCTTCTCCCCTGAAATGACCAGCAGCGGCCCGCGATCCGGGTTGGCGACGTCGACCTTGGCTTCCGTCCAGGGATTGAGGTTCGCCGCCGCCGCCTGGAACAGCGGCTTGCCGGAGGCGGGCACGGCGAAAGTGTCGTAGAGCATCTGCGCCTCGTGCTCGCTGACCGCGTTGGCGAAGCCGAAGCGGAACTGATCGAAGGTGAGCGGGATCGCGCGATTGCGGTTGGCGGGGTTGCCGAGCACCGGCCATGCCGACTTCAGGGCGGAAAACGGCAGCGGCAGCACGCCGCGGAACGGCGCCGGGTCGATCGCCACCGTCGCCGCCGCCAGGCCGCGCCCGGCGAGAATCTGGGCGAGCAGGCCGCCGAAGGAATGGCCGACGATCGCCGGCTTCAGCTTCAGCGCGCCGACGATTTCGGCGAAATGATCGGCGACCTGGCCGACGCTCTTGTTGGCGAAAACGTTGGGATGGGCATTGGCTTGCTCGACATCCTCGGGATCATCGGGCCATCCCGGCGTCAGCGCGGTGAAGCCCGCCTGCTCGAACAGCCTGGCCCAGCGGTCCCAGCTGCTCGGCAGCAGCCAGAGGCCGTGGACGAATACCACCGGCCTCAGCCCGGTCGCATTCGCCCTGACGACTTCGGCCGCTTCGTGCCCGGTGATCGTCGCGGCGTCCTTCGATGATGCGTTCATGGCCATGGCGCGTTCCCTTTCCTGCCATTGTCGGCGCCGGCGGCGGCCTCGGCGCCCAAAGTGTTGAGCCAGCCGATAAGATCGGCCGTGACCTCGTCCCGGTTGGTCTCGTTCAGCGTTTCGTGGCGCGCGTCCGGATAGAGGCGCTGCGTCACCTTCGTGAGGCCCGCCGCGCGATAGGCGTCGATCAGGCTCTGCAGCCGCGCGCCGACCGGATCGCGGGCGCCGCTGAAGACATGGATCGGCAGCGCCTTGGGAATCCGCGCCACCGTCTCCTTCGAAGCGATCGGGCCGATCGCGTCGAGAATGTCGATCGCGAGCTGGACGGTGAAGGGAAATCCGCACAGGGGATCGGCGATGTATCTGTCGACCTCCGCCGCATCGCGCGACAGCCAGTCGAACGGCGTGCGCGCCGGCTCGAACGGCTTGTTGAAATCGCCGAGCAGCATTTTCTGCAGCAACGCGCTATGGCCGCGCGGCCCGAGCCGCCAGCGCTCCAGCCGCGCGATCAGCCGTCCGATCGGCAGAATCGCCGGCGGCGTTCCGCTCGTGCCCGACAGGACCGCGCCGGCGAGCGCCGCGCCATGTTCGGCGATGAACTGCTGGCCCATGACCGAGCCCAGGGAATGGCCCATGAACACGATCGGCAGGCCGGGAAAATCGGCGCCGATGCGGCGGTTGACCGCCCAGAGATCGTCCAGGCACTTGCGCCAGCCGTCGCGCGCGGCGAACAGGCCGAGATCGGCGGGCGCGCAGGTCGGCCCGTGGCCGCGATGGTCGCTCGCATAGACCGCGCAGCCGGCGCCGGTCAGCGCGAGCGCGAGCCGCTCGTAGCGCGCGCTATGCTCGGCGAGGCCGTGGGCGATCTGCACCGCGAGCCGCGGCGGCGCGGCGGGCAGCCAGCGCCGCACGAAGATCGAGGCGCCGTCGCGCGGGACGGCGAAAGTGTCGGATTGCATCGCGTATCGCCCCCCGCGGGCGTCTGCGGGCCGCCGCGTCCGCTGGTCGTTGGGCCGAGCATGCCCGTTCCGACGACCGCCATCAAGCCGGTTGGCGGCTCGCTTGCGCGCCTGCCCTCAATAGCCCACCGCGAGCGTCCCGCGCTGGCGCGGATCCGACGCGCCGAGCCAGACCCCGCCCCGGCGCTCGATCGTATTGGCCGAACCCATCGCCTCGCGCACCACGACCTTGTGGCCCATCGCCTCGAGCAGCCGGATGGTGTCGGGCGACAGGCCGCGCTCGATCCGCAATTCGTCGGGCAGCCACTGGTCGTGGACGCGCGGCGCGTCCTCGGCCTCGGCGACGTTGAGGCCGTGGTCGACAATGTCGAGGATCACCTGCAGCACCGTCGTGATGATGCGCGAGCCGCCCGGGCTGCCGGTGACGATCTCCAGCTTGCCGTCCTTGAACACCATGGTCGGGCTCATCGAGGACAGCGGCCGCTTGTTCGGCCCCGGCGCATTGGCGTCGCCGCCGGTGAGGCCGAAGGCGTTGGCGGCGCCCGGCTTGGCGGCGAAATCGTCGAGCTCGTTGTTGAGCAGCACGCCCGTCCCTTCGGCGACCAGCCCGCTGCCGTAGGGAAGGTTCAGCGTATAGGTGTTGGCGACCGCGTCGCCCTGCTCGTCGACGATCGAGAAATGCGTGGTCTGGTCGCTTTCGTAGGGCTCCGGCCCGCCGGGCCGGATGTCGGCGGCGCGGCGCGCATGGTCCAGCGAAATGCCCTCGCGCAGATGCGCGGCATAGGCCTTGGACGTCAGCCCCTTGACCGGCACGTGGAGGAAATCGGGATCGCCGAGATATTGCGCGCGGTCGGCGTAGGCGAGCTTCTCGGCCTCGGCCATCTCGTGGATCGTCGCCGCCGAATTCAGCCCCTGGGCGCCGAGCGGCCAGGCTTCGAGAATGTTGAGGATCTCGACGATGTGGACGCCGCCGGAGGAGGGCGGCGGCATCGAGACGATCTCGTGGCCGCGATAGGTCCCGCGCACGACCTCGCGCTCGATCGCATGATAGTTGGCGAGGTCGTCGAGGCTCATCCGCCCGCCCGCGGCGCGGATCGCGGCGACCATTTTCTCCGCGACCGGCCCGGCATAGAAGCCCTTGGCGCCCTCGGCCGCGATCGCATCCAGCGTGGCGGCGAGATCGTCGAGCGGAAGCCGGTCGCCGAGCGTCTTGGGCGTTCCGTCGGGCTTGAGGAAGATGCGCGCGGAGGCGGGGTGCAGGGCGAGCCGCGGCGCGCCGACGGGGAGGGAATCGGCGAGATCGTCGTCGACCGCGACGCCCTCGTGGGCGAGCCGGGCCGCCGGGGCGACGAGATCGGCGAACGTGTACCGGCCCGAGCCGTATTTGCGCCAGGCGAGCTCCAGCCCGGCGACTGTTCCGGGCACGCCGATTCCGAGCCCGCTGATCAGCGATTTCGCCGGAGCCGCCTCGCCCTTGTCGTCGAGGAACACGTCCCTGGTCGTCAGCGCCGGCGCCGATTCACGATAGTCGATCGCGATCGTCTTGCCGAGATCGGCGCGGTGGATCAGCATGAAGCCGCCGCCGCCGATATTGCCGGCGCGCGGCAGCGTCACCGCCAGCGCGAAGCCGACCGCGACCGCCGCGTCGACCGCATTGCCGCCGCGCTTGAGGATTTCGACGCCGATCCGCGAGGCGACCGCCTCCTGGCTCACCACCATCCCATGCGCCGCCACGACCGGCCGCGCGATCGCGAAATCGGAGATCACGGGTTCGGCGGCGCCCGCTGGGACGGCAGCGACGAGCGCGGCGCAGACGACGCTGGCGATGCGAAGGGTTCGGGTCGGATCGGATCGCAAGGGCGGGCTCCTCGATGCGGCTTTCTATCACGGCCGGCGGGACGCGTCGCCCTGGCGTGCGGCCTTCCCGGCCGCGCGGCGCTCTCCGCTTCGTGATCGCCGGGCCATCGACCGGGTCCCGATACAGGGCTATCGTCGCGCGCAACGAGGGAGCGCGCCCCATGCTTTCGCTTTCCGTCAATGGCCAGACCCACGAACTCGACATCGAGCCGGAGACGCCGATGCTCTGGGTCCTGCGCGACGAGATCGGCCTGACCGGCACGAAATTCGGCTGCGGCATCGCCCAATGCGGCGCCTGCACGATCCATGTCGACGGCGTGGCGACGCGCTCGTGCCAGTTCACGGCGGGCGACGCGGTCGGCAGGACGATCCTCACCATCGAGGGGCTCGGCGCGGCGCGGCTGCATGCGGTGCAGACCGCCTGGATCGAGCACGACGTGCCGCAATGCGGCTATTGCCAGTCCGGCCAGATCATGGCGGCCGCGAGCCTGCTCGCGCACAATCCAGCCCCGACCGACGCCGACATCGACGCCGAGATCACCAACATCTGCCGCTGCGGAACCTATCCGCGCCTGCGCGCCGCGATCCATCGGGCGGCCGCGCTCGCCAGGCTCTGAAGGAGGCCGCCATGAACGCCGTCCTTTCGCGCCGCTCCTTCGTCGCGGCCGGCCTTTCGGCCGCCGGCGGGCTCGTCGTCGCGGTCGCGCCGCCGCGCGTCGCCGCGGCGTTTCCGCTCGGTCCCGAACCCTGGTCGCCGGAGGCGACGGCGACCGGAGACGAGCTCAACGCCTTCGTCGTCATCGAGCCCGACAGTGCGATCCTGCTGCGCATCGCCAAGTCGGAAATGGGGCAGGGGGTCATGACCTCGCTGGCGATGATCGTCGCCGAGGAACTCGGCTGCGATTTCGCCCGGGTCAAGGTCGAATACGCCTCGGCGACCCGCAACCTGCGCGATGGCGCGCCCTACGGGCCGATGATCACCGGCGGCTCCTCGTCGGTGCGCCGCTCGCGCGTCGCGCTGCAGCAGGCGGGCGCCTCGGCGCGCGCGCGGCTGATCGCGGCGGCGGCGGCGCGCTGGGGCGTCGCGCCCGGCGCCTGCGTCGCGCGCGCGGGCAGCGTGCTGCACGAGCCTTCCGGCCGCTCGGCCGCCTATGGCGAGCTCGCCGGCGCGGCGGCCAAGGTCGCGCTCGCCCAGGAGCCCGCGATCAAGACCCCCGAGCAGTTCACGCTGATCGGGACGAGCCAGGCGCGGCTCGACACGCCCGCCAAGGTGACCGGCGCCGCCAGGTTCGGCATCGACACGCGGCTGCCGGACATGGTCTATGCCGCGGTCGCGCACGCCCCGGTGTTCGGCGGCAAGGTCAAGTCCTGGGACGAGGCCGCGATAAGGGGCAAGCGCGGCTTCATCGCCGTCGTGCCGGTCGAGAACGGCCTCGCGATCGTCGCCGACCGGTTCTGGCGCGCCAAGGAAATGGCGCTCGCCCTGCCGATCGTCTGGGACGAGGGCGCCGCCGCGACGACCGACAGCGCGACGTTCCGCGCCGAATACCGCGCGGGGCTCGACGGTCCGCTCGCCAATGCGGCCAGACGCGGCGACCCGGCGGGCGCCCTCGCCGGTTCGGCCAAAATCGTCGAGGCGCTCTATGAAGTTCCCCATCTCGCCCATGCCGCGATGGAGCCGCTCAACGCCACCGTCCACTGGCGACCCGACCGCATCGACGCCTGGATCGGCACCCAGGCGGCCGACGCCGCGCTGAAGCTCGCCGCCGAGGTCGGCGGCGTCGACCCGCGCAACGTGTTCATCCACAATTGCTATCTGGGCGGCGGGTTCGGCCGGCGCGCGGTCAACGACGAATTGCGCCAGGCCGTGCAGGTCTCCAGGGCGCTGGCGCGGCCGGTCAAGCTGATCTGGACGCGCGAGCAGGACATCCAGCACGACCGCTACCGCCCGCAGGCGGCGCTGCGCCTGAAGGCGGGACTCGACGCCGCAGGCATGCCGACCGCGTTCGATTTCCGCACCGCGGTCGGCTCGATCTCGCGTTCGCTCGGCTGGGGCGCCGCGCCGACCGGCGTCGAACCGAGCGCGGTCGAGGGTCTCGCCAACACGCCCTATCACGCGGGGGCGCTCACGGTCGACTGCCTGCTGAAGAACACCCACGTGCCGGTCATGTTCTGGCGCTCGGTCGGCTCGTCGCAGAACGCGTTCGCGCTCGAGAGCTTCATCGACGAATGCGCCCATGCCGCGGGCAAGGATCCGCTCGCCTACCGGCGCGCGCTGCTCGACGACCGGCCCGACTTTCTCGGCGTGCTCGACAAGCTCGCGGAAAAGGGCGAATGGGGCCGCCGGCTGCCGGCGCGCACCGCCCAGGGCGTGGCGATCCACGAGAGCTTCGGCACGATCGTCGGCGAGATCGCCGAGGTCGCGGTCAGCGCCGCCGGCGAGGTCCGGGTCGAGCGCGTCGTCGCCTGCGTCGATTGCGGCCATGTCGTCAACCCGCTCAACGTCGAGATGCAGATCGAGAGCGCGGTGCTCTACGGGCTGACCGCCGCCCTGTTCGGCGAGATCACGATCAAGAACGGCGCGGTCGAGCAGGGCAATTTCGACGACTATCAGATCGCCCGCATGGCGGACGCGCCGGTCATCGAGACCCATCTGGCGCTGTCGGGCGGCGGCAAATGGGGCGGCATCGGCGAGCCCGGCACGCCGCCGATCGCGCCGGCGGTCGCCAACGCCATTTTCGCGATCACCGGCAAGCGCATCCGCTCGCTGCCGCTGAAGAACGCCGCGCTCGGCGTCTGAGCCGGGCGATCGGCTGGCGCGGGGCTTCCCAACGCCCCGCGGCGCTGCTAGCCAGCCCGCCCATGACCGAAGCCTCCGTTTCGCGCGCGCGCGCCCCGCGCGCGGCGACCCTGATCGGCTGTCTGGCGATCCTGCTATGGTCGGCGCTCGCCCTGCTGACGGCGGCCTCGGGCGATGCGCCGCCGTTCGAACTCGCCGCGCTGACCTTTGCGATCGGCGGCGGCTTCGGCCTCGCCTACGCCGCCGCGCGCGGGCGGCTCGGCGCGCTGATCCAGCCCTGGCCGGTCTGGCTCGTCGGGGTCGGCGGGCTGTTCGGCTATCACGCGCTCTATTTCGCCGCGCTGCGCCGCGCCCCGCCCGCCGAGGCGAGCCTGATCGCCTATCTCTGGCCGCTGCTGATCGTCCTGTTGTCGGCGACCCTGCCCGGCGAGCGGCTGCGGGCGCGCCATGTCGTCGGCGCGGCGCTCGGCATGGCGGGCGCGGTCGCCCTGTTCGCCGGCAAGGCCGACGGCGGCCTGTTCGGGCGGGGCGCTGGCGGCTCGCTCGCCGGCGACGGCCTGGCGCTGTGCTGCGCCTTCGTCTGGTCGGGCTATTCGCTGCTGTCGCGCCGGCTGAGGGGCGCGCCGACCGAAGCGGTCGCGGGCTTCTGCCTCGCGACCGCCGCGCTCGCCGCGCTCTGCCATTTCGCGTTCGAGGCGACAATCGTCCCGGCGACGTCAGGCCAGTGGCTGGCGATCCTCGGCCTCGGCCTCGGGCCGGTCGGGCTCGCCTTCTACGTCTGGGACTATGGGGTCAAGAACGGCGACATCCGGCTGCTCGGCGTCGCCGCCTATGCGGCGCCGGTCCTGTCGACGCTGATTCTCGCGGCGACCGGCTATGCGCCGGCGACGCCGACGCTCGGGCTCGCCTGCGCGCTGATCGTCGGCGGGGCGATGGTGGCCGCCTTCACGCCCGCCGCCCGGCAAACGAAAGGGCCGGCGCGAAGCCGGCCCTGATCGCTGCCGCCGGGTCGTCCGCTCACGCTTCGACGGGGGTCCGCGGCTTCAGCACCTGGCGGCCGCGATACATGCCGCTCTTAAGGTCGATGTGATGCGGGCGGCGCAATTCGCCGGAATCCTTGTCCTCGACATAGGTCGGCGCTTTCAGCGCATCGGCCGAGCGCCGCATGTTGCGGCGCGAGGGCGAGGTCTTGCGTTTGGGAACGGCCATGATGCCCTCGAATGTTGGACCGGGCGGCGACGAGCCGCCGGAAAGCGCGGCTGTTACACCAAATGCCGCCGCGAGGCCAGCCCCTTGTGCGCGGCCTGCGCGCCGCCGTCCTCACTGCGCCCCGAGCGCCTCGCGCAGCCGGCGCTCGAGCGCGGCATGGTCCTTCAGCGCGCATTCGTACACCACCAGCGTGCGCCAGCCCAGCGCGGCGAGCGCTTCGAGATTGGCGGCGTCGCGCGCGCGGTTGCGGCCGATCTTGGCGCGCCAATAGGCGGCGTTGTCCTTGGGCGCCCGGGCGCCGCGCGGGCAATCATGGCCGTGCCAGAAGCAGCCATGCATGAAGATGGCGAGCCGGCGCGGCCCGTAGACGATGTCGGGTCTGCCGGGCAGGTCGGCGCGATGCAGCCGGTAGCCGGGCGCGATCGCGCGCAGCATCTCGCGCAGGGCGAGTTCGGGGCCGGTGTCGCGCGACTTGACCGCGCGCATGATCGCGGAGCGTTCGGGGGGAACCATGGGGGAGGTATTCAGGGATTCTCCAAGACTGCAGCGCTAAGAGAAGACCGACGCAAGTCAAGGAGGACGGTCGACATATCTTGGGCCCTCGCCGTTTCGACGGGGTGGCGGTATCTCCGCCCATCGCGCCTGCTTGTCGACGAACAAAGCGAGAGGCTGAAAATCAGGCCGGCCCCTGACCTCGGCCACCGATTGTTGTCGATGGCCAAACCCTTGTAGAGGCAGGCCTTCGGCCTCCGCCTGCGGCGGCTTCGGCCTTGACAAGGATTTGTCCGTCGACATTTCGCGCCGCCGAGAGATCGATGGGCGAGAGTGGCCGATCCAAGCTCTCGCCGCCGCCCACCCACGCGAAACATCGAGGAGCTCTCATTCGTCGCCGTTGTCGCCCTCCACCTCGGCCGCGAGGCCGAGCAGCTCTCGGTGATACTTGCTCAGCCTCTGAAAATGGGCCTGAATCGCAACCGCAATCTCCCTGGAGTTTTTGACTGCGAGGAAGTGCCCCACGATCTGACTGTAATGTTCCGCCTGGCGGGGAAGGCGCAAGGCCGGGTCCTTCTTCTCCTCGATTTCCGAGTCCGCCATCACCTGAACTCGTTGCGCCGGCCGCGGGACTTCCGCGTCGCGCGGCGATGTCCTGGGTACCTTGCCGTTCATCAGCGCCGAGCGGCCGTGGAACGCGTGAAAAAGCGCTTCCTCGACTGCGCCGATCTCCGTCTTGTTTTCAACTGGATAGGCCCATACCCACGCTATCTCCCAGACATCGATTTGACGGTTTGCGATTATGTCGCTTCTGGCGGAGGTGAGATGCCGGTTGACTCGGGCGCGTATACCGTCGACCGACTGTCCGACGTAGATCGGCACTTGGTCCAGATCGCACAGCACGTAGCAGCCGATTTTGTTCGTGAGGGTACGAACCGCCTTGGCTCGGAAGACCAAGTCTATCGCCATTCCCTACTCCGCCGCGACGAGCTCATTCCTTCGATTGGCGGCCAGTATCGGTTCCAGGATGCCGCCGGCGATATGCCTCACGACGGGCACGCACACCCCATCCCCACATACGTGGTAGGCCTCATTGTAGCGCTCCGGAAGGACATAGCTATCGTCCAATCCCATGAGCCTCGCCGATTCGCGCGGCGACAGGAGGCGCGAGCGGACCTTCTTACCCTCGACGATCAAGATTGTCTGGCGAGAGGAGCCGCCTGCCGGCGTTCGCAGACATCCCGAAATGTCATCGAATCGCACTTCTGCCCGCTGGCGCTTCACCCCCGATTCGTCGGGCCGCGTACGTCGATACACGGCGCCCACGATGCGACCGCCGGATTTTCTCGCATTTGCAACCTTTTCTAGGTTCAGAGGCGACATCAGACCAAGCAAGTATTCCGTCTCGGCGATGGAATGCCATTTCACGGTTGTCGGGTCATGCTCTACGAGGTCCGCGAAGACTTTGGCTCTCGGCGTCGGCTCCGGGATATTCCACCATATCCATCGTCTCTTTGACGCGATGGTCATTCCGGCATGAGCTTGAATGAGAGCCGATGGATGCCAACTCTGCAACGGGCCATCGGCTCTCAACTCCTTCGGGACTGTCTCGCCATTGCGAATCGCGACGAAGAACACACGTGGGCGTGATTGCGGCACGAAATGAACCGCATTGATCACCACCGCCCCGAATTGATAGTCGGATTCCGCGAGAGCGGCCGCGATGGCGGCAAAATCTCTTCCATCGTGTGACGTCAAGCAGCCGTGAACGTTCTCGAGGACGATGGCTCTTGGCCCGCGGTTCGCGTGAACGAGCCCGCGCATCAGTTTCCAGAACGGCCAAAACGTGCCGGAGCGCGTCCTGTCGTTGTCGCGTTCGCGGCCGAGGCCGCGATAGCCACCCGCGAGAGATAAATCCTGACAGGGAAACGAAGCCCACGAAAGGTCTGCCGTCTCAGCGGGCAAGTCGGCCAACGTCAGTTTGGCGACGTCGCCGAGCTTGATGTCGGCGCGACCCCAATTCGCCTCATAGGTAGAAACCTTCTTCTCGTCGAAATCGTTCGCGAACAGGCACTTCCACGAAGACCCCAGCCCCGCGCGCGCCATGCCTCCCCCGGCGAAGAATTCATAAAAAGTGAAATGGGGCATGTCGGCATCGTCTCCACGACCGAGACTAAGGGGGCGGACCGCTCTTCGAAACCTTCCCGCAACGATATTGCAGGATTGGCGCGACTCGGCTGTGGATGGTCTCCGAAGCCGGTCAATATGTTCAGTGTTTGTTCTAACCGACGCCGTTCGAGCGGGCAAGCCTGTTTCCGGATTAAGTCGACAAGCGCCGATGAGGGCGACGCCTGCCCCGCAAACCGTCGCCAGCTCCAAATGCTCCAAGATCTGATCCTTGGCCTGCCGCACGGCGCCGCTACTCGACGCCGGCCTACCGCGCATGCCCGGGGAGGACGCTCAGCAAATGGGAGCGTGGAGAGGTGCGCCCTAGCGGGCCGTCCCTCAAGGTTCTCGCTCTTCTTGATAAGAAAGGGATCGAAGCAATTTTGTGAATGCGGCTGGTAGAGCTGCACAGAGGTTTTGACCGGTTGATTGGACGTCGGCGCAAATGCGGCGATGGCCTCGAAGAGCAGTTTCAAAGAGTCAAAATCACGGTGTCGTGGTGCTCGCCCCGTCCCGGCATCCTTCCGCCCCCTCCGCCGCCGACGCGCCGCGCCGGCCGCCATCTTGACGCCGGGCCGGCATTTCCTGTGAATGACCCCATGAGCGCCCCGACCTTTCCGTTCCCGATCTTCGTCTGCGACACCGGCGGCACCAATGTGCGCTTCGCCGCCAAGGCCGCGCCCGATGCGCCGCTCGGGCCCGGCATCCATCTCAAGACCCATGATTATCCCGGCCTCGGCGAGGCGATCGAGGCGGCGGCGGGCCGGCTCGGCGTGCGCCCGCGCTCGGTGATCGCCTGCGGCGCCGGCCCGGTCGAAGGCCGCACGCTCAAGCTCACCAATGCGCCCTGGCTGATGGACGGCCCCAAGGTCGCCAAATCCTCGGCTGTCGAGCAGGGGCTGCTGCTCAACGATTTCGAGGCGCAGGCGCTGTCGCTGCCGACCATTCCGGAGGCGTGGGCGCGGCGGATCGGCTCGGCGCAGCCGTTCGGGGAGGGGCCGCAGGTGATCCTCGGCCCCGGCACCGGGCTCGGCATCGGCGCGCTGGTGAGCGCGGGCGGGCGCCACACGCCGCTCGCCTCGGAGGCCTGCCATACCGATTTCGGGCCGACCAACGACGAGGAATATGCGATCTGGCCGCTGCTCGAGCGCGCGCATGGTCGCATCACCACGGAGAGCGTGATGGCCGGCGTCGGGCTCGAGCGGCTGCACGCGGCGCGGCTCGCCCTGCGCGGCAAGCCGCCCGAGGCGCTCGACGCCGCCGGAATCGTCGCCGCCGGGCACAAGTACCGCTCGGGCGAGGCCGCCGCGACGATCGCGCTCTATTGGCGGATCATCGCAAGGTTCGCCGGCGACATGGGCGTCACCTTCGTCGCGACCGGCGGCGTCACGCTCGCCGGCGGCGTGCTGCCGCGCATCGTCGACCTCATCGACGAGAAGGCGTTCCGCGCCGCCTTCGAGGCCAAGGCGCCGGTCGACGCGCTCGCGCGCCGGATGCCGACCCGGCTGGTCACCCACGCCGATGCGGTGCTGGTCGGCATGGCGGCGATCGCCGCGCAGCCCGGCGGCTATGCGATCGACTATGCCGGGCGATGCTGGACTTAAGCGGTCGAAGTCGAAATCTTCGCCGCGCGTCCGACCGCGCCGCTCAGCCCGCGATGGTTTCGAGCCGATCGGCGCGGCCGGCTTGCGCCGCGCCATGCGAAGCGGAAGCCGGATTCCGGCCGCGGCCATATTGGCGCGGCGAACGCGCCATGACCCGCTTGAAGGCCGTGCTGAACGCGCTTTCGGATTCGTAGCCGAGCGACAGCGCGATGACGGAAACCGGATCGCCGGAACTGGCCAGCCTTTCCCCGGCGAGCAGCATTCGCCAGCGCGTCAGATATTCCATCGGCGAGGCCCCGACGGTCGCCTTGAATTTCAGGGCGAAGCTCGATCGCGACATGCCGGCGCGCGCCGCCAGCCCCTGCAGGGTCCAGCGATGCGCGGGATCGGCGTGGATGGCGGTGATCGCCGCCCCCATCTGCTTGTCGGCCAACGCGAACAGCCATCCGACGCCGCCTTTCGATCCTTCCGCCAGATGCGCCCGCAGCGCCTGAACCAGCATCAGGTGGGCGAGATGCTGCGCGATGACGAAGCCGCCCGGCTGCGGCGCGCGCAGCTCCTGCATCAGCCGCTCCATCGACCAGCGCAGCGCCGCCCGGTCCGATTCCTCGCGGATGTGCACGATCGGCGGCAACACGCCGAGCAGGATGTCGGCGTGATCGCCGGCAAAGTCGAAGTAGCCGCCGACGCCGAAGAAATCCCCGCCGCCGTTGTAGGTGGCGACGGCGCCGTCCCGCCCGGTCGAAAACAGCTCGAGGGCGTCGACGGCCGGCAGCGTCAGGTCGCTGGCGAGGCGGAACGGCCGCCCCCGCGGCAGCAGGAAGCAGTCCCCGGCGTCCAGCCGCGCCGCGTCGGCGACGCCCTCCACCGACAGCCAGACCCGGCCGGACACCACGGCGTAGCATTTGATGCCGCTGTGCCGGGGGAACTGGATCGACCATTGTCCGCCGACGTCGAAGCCGCGGAACATATAGCTGCGCGGCTTCAGCAGCGACAACACGTCGGAAAGCGGGTCCATCGGTCACCCGGACGATTGCGAAGAAAATACGGACGCCACAGCATAGATCGTATCACCGCTCTCGCCTAGCCTGCCATTCACCGGGCCGCGCAACGCGGTCGTGAATCAATCCAGGAGAATTCGTCATGCGCGTATTCGTCACCGGCGCCACCGGATTTGTCGGTTCGGCGGTTGTCCGCGAACTCATCGACGCCGGCCATAGCGTGCTCGGTCTCGCCCGTTCGGAGGCCGCCGCCGCGTCCGTCGCGGCCGCGGGCGCGACGGCGCATCGCGGCGATCTCGACGACCTCGAAAGCCTGCTTGCCGGGGCGGCCCAGTCGGACGGCGTGATTCATACCGCCTTCATCCACGACTTCTCGAAATTCGCCGCCAGTTGCGAGACCGACCGGCGCGCCATCGAGGCGCTCGGCGCCGCGCTCGCCGGCTCCGGCCGGCCGTTCCTCGTCACTTCCGGGACCGCGCTGATGACTCCCGGCCGCCTCGCGATCGAGGATTTCGTCCCGGCCTTGGACGCCAATTCGTTCCCCCGCGTCGCCTCGGAGGTCGCGGCGGCCGCCTGCGCGGCGCGCGGCGCGCGTGTGTCGGTGGTGCGCCTGCCGCCCTCGGTCCACGGCGACGGCGATCACGGCTTCGTTCCGATGCTGATCGCCACCGCGCGCGCGAAGGGCGCGTCGGCCTATGTCGGCGAAGGACTCAACCGCTGGCCCGCGGTGCACCGGCTCGACGCCGCGCGGCTCTACCGGCTCGCGCTCGACAAGGGCGCCGCGGACGCCCGCTATCACGTCATCGGCGACGAGGGCGTGCCGTTCCGCGAGATAGCCGAGGTGATCGGCCGCCGTATCGGCGTGCCGGTCGTCAGCAAGACCCCCGAGCAGGCCGCCGATCATTTCGGCTGGTTCGCGCATTTCGCGGCGCTCGACTGCCCGGCCTCGAGTCAGCGAACCCGCGACCTCACGGGCTGGCGGCCGAACCAGCCCGGGCTGATCGCCGATCTCGACCGCCCGTCCTATTTCGAAATCTGAACGGGTTGCGCGCCCGCGGCGCCGGTCCGCCGCGCCCCGGGCGCCGCCGGACCGGCGCTGCGGGGATGAGCCATTGGCGATTTGTTAACTTCTGCGGTCGAGCGTGATCATGGTTTCGTAATCATGAGTCGGGCGGGGGGTCGCGGACGACGCGGGTCCACCGTTCGTTCGGCGCCTTCGGGCACGGCGGTCGATCGACGGCGCAGACATTCCGTCGGCGTCCCATCCTGAGAGGCATTCGCATGTCCGACCCGCGGCGTGACGCCGACCTCCGCCGGAATCGGCGCCTGTGCTGAAAGTCTACGACTGCGTGGCGAACGCGCATGATCTCCGGCTGGTCGCCCTCGCGGCGGCGATATGCGCCCTCGCCTCGTTGAAGGTCGTCGGCCTTCTCCAGCACTTGCGCAAATCGTCCGGACGCGTCCGCTCGCTGTGGCTGGTCGCCGCCGCGGCTTCCGGCGGGTTCGGCGTCTGGGCGACCCATTTTATCGCAATGCTCGCCTTCTCGCCGGGAATTCCGACCGGCTACGACATCGCCCTGACGGCGTCGTCGCTCATCCTCGCCATCGCCCTCACGGGACTGGGCCTCGCCGTCGCCATATGCGGCGCCCAACGCTGGGCGAGCGTCGCCGGCGGCGCGATCGTCGGCGGCGGCATCGCCGCAATGCACTATCTCGGCATGGCGGCGTTCGAGATCGCTGGCCGCGTCGTATGGGATCTTCGACTTGCGGCGGCCTCGATCGCGCTCGGAATCGTGCTGGCGGCCGCGGCGATCTTCGTGGGCGTGCGCGCCAATTCCGCCGGCGCGCGATTGCTCGCCGCTCTCCTGCTGACGCTCGCGATCCTGGGCGCTCATTTCATCGCCATGGCCGCGGCGACCATCGTCCCGGATCCGCGGATCGTCGTGTCGGAATTCGCTGTGCCCGCAGGCTGGCTCGCGATCCCCGTCGCGCTGGCGAGTGTCGCGGTTCTCCTGTTGACCGCGGGCGGGCTCGTGGCGGACCTGAGGGGTCGGCGTCGCTCGGATCTCGAGGCGGACCACATGCGCGGGCTCGCCAACGCCGTGGTCGAGGGCCTGGTGATCTGCGACGGGGAGACGATCGCGGCGGCCAATGAGGCTTTTGCGGCGCTGAGCGGCATCCCGGCCGACCAGATAGCGGCGACCCCGCTCGCCAGGGCGTTTCCCGATCAGGACATCGGATCCTGGCCCATCGATCGGCCCAATGAACTGGTCGAGGCGAGTCTGGCCAATGCGGACGGCGGGCTGATTCCGGTCGAGCTCATCTTCCGGTCGATCATCTTCGCCAACAAGCCGCATCTGGCCATCGCCGTGCGCGATCTGCGGATCCGCAAGCGGGCCGAGGCGCAAATTCGACATCTGGCCGATCACGACCCGTTGACCGGCCTGCCGAACCGACGAGATTTTGCGCGCCGGCTGGACAGCGAAATCGCGGCGGCCAAAGCCAACGGAACCGGCGTCGCCCTGCTGTATGTCGATCTCGACGGATTCACCGAGGTCAACGATCTCTACGGACAAGCGGCAGGCGACCGGCAGCTGCAATCGGTGGCCCACTGCGTTTCCCGGCTTCTGCGCGAAAACCAGATTCTGGCGCGGATCGGCGGCGACGAATTCGCCGTCATCGCGCCGGGCCTGTCGAATCCGGCCGCCGCCGGCCGCATCGCCGAGAAAATCCTCGACGCGATCCGGATCAAGAACGAGGCGTCGCCCGACGCCTATTTCACCTCCGCGAGCGTCGGCGTCGCCCTCTATCCCAGCGATTCCTCGGATCCCGAGACGTTGCTCAACCAGGCCCGGGCCGCGCTGCTCGGCGCCAAGGCGCAGGGACGCGGCGCCTACCGGTTCTTCGAGGCGGCGATGGGCGCGCAGGTCCGGCACCGCCGCCAGATCGAGCACGGCTTGCGCCACGCGGTCACCAGCGGCGAACTCGAACTGGCCTATCAGCCGATCGCGCAGATTTCGAGCGGCGAGATCGTCGGCTTCGAGGCGCTCGTTCGCTGGACGCACCCCAGCAGCGGCCCGATCGGCCCCGATGTCTTCATCCCGATCGCCGAGGAATGCGGCCTCATCGGCGGGATCGGCGAATGGGTCCTTCGCAAGGCGTGCCGCGAGGCCGCCGGCTGGAAGCGGCCGCTGACCCTGGCGGTCAATGTCTCGGCGGTGCAGTTGCGCAGCGAGAAGTTCGCCCCGCTCGTGCGCGAGGCGCTCGTCGAAACCGGCCTCGCGCCTCATCGGCTCGAGCTGGAAATCACCGAAACCGCGCTGATCACGGACATGACGCGAACGCTGGCCACCCTGCGCCACCTGAAGAGTCTGGGGGTGCGAATCGTCATGGACGATTTCGGCACCGGCTATTCGTCGCTCTCGACCCTTCGCGCCTTTCCCTTCGACAAGATCAAGATCGATCGGTCGCTGATCCGGTCCGTCGACGAGAACGACGAGGCGAAGACGATCATCCGCGCCGTCATGGGTCTCGGGCAGGGCCTCGGACTGCTGGTGCTGGCGGAGGGAATCGAGACGCCGGGCGAACTGCAGTTCCTCGCCAATGCCGGTTGCGTCGAGGGGCAGGGCTATCTGCTGGGCCGGCCGGCGCCGATCGAGCAGTTTTGCCATCTCGTCCAGGGCGACGGGGCGACCGGCGCGACGATCGTCAGCTTCTCCGAGGAAAAGCCGCGCGCGGCCGCTGCCGCCGCGGCGTCGGCGATCCGCGGGTCGCGCGTGCTCTGATCCCGCCGATCGATCCCGCCAGGCACGAAATCTGCCCGCGCGCGGCCGCGGGCGGCGGGGCCGGTCGCCAAGCCGGTTGAGCCACGAGATTCTATGCTCTAGGCTCGAGTCGTCGAGCGCGAAGAATCACAAGCGATGCCTCAGACATGATCACGGCGGCCCAGCTGCGGGCAGCGCGCGCGCTCGCCGCGCGCGCGGGCCTGTCGGTGCCGACGATCCAGAGGATGGAGGCGAGCGACGGCGTCATCCGCGGCAATGTCGAATCGCTGACCAAGCTCGTCGCGGCGCTCGAGACGGCCGGCGTCGAAATCATCCGTGAGGGCGCGCCCAGCCTCGCGGGCGGGCGCGGCGTGCGGCTGCGCGAGACCGCGCCGGCGCCGAACGGCGGCAGGGGCGGCGCCTGATGCCGGTCGTCGGCTTCCTCGTGTGCGACGCCGCGCTGCTCGCGCTGGCGGGCGTCGCGGTCCTCATGCGGCGAAGCGCGATCGCGACCGCGGTCGTCTACGGCGGCGCGCTCGCGCTGAGCCTCGTCGCGCTCGCCGGCGCGCTCGCGGCCATCCTCGCCGATTCCGCGCAGAGCGCGATCGTCCTGCCGGTCGGCCTGCCGCTGCTCGGCGCCCATTTCCGGGTCGATGCGCTGTCGGCGTTCTTTCTCGGCGTGGTCAATCTCGGCGCCGCCGCCGCGAGCCTCTACGGCCTCGGCTACGGCCCCCACGAGAACGAGCCGGCGCGCGTGCTGCCGTTCTTCCCCGCCTTTCTCGCCGGCATGAATATCGCGCTCATCGCCGACGACGCCTTCACGTTCCTCGCCGCCTGGGAATTCATGTCGCTCGCCTCGTGGGCGCTGGTGATGGCCCATCACCGCGAGCGCGACAACGCCCACGCGGGCTATGTCTATATCGTGATGGCGAGTCTGGGCACGATGGCGCTTCTGCTCGCCTTCGCGCTGCTGGCCGGCGACGCCGGCGCGTTCGGCGGCTATGCCTTCGCGGCGATGCGCGCCCATGGCGCGACGCCGGGCCTCGCCGCGCTCGTCCTCGGGCTCGCGCTGGCGGGCGCCGGCTCCAAGGCGGGGCTCGTCCCGCTGCACATCTGGCTGCCGCTCGCCCATCCCGCCGCGCCGAGCCACGTCTCCGCGCTGATGAGCGGCGTCATGACCAAGGTCGCGGTCTATTGCTTCATCCGCATCGTCTTCGATCTCCTGGGGACGCCGGCCTGGTGGTGGGGCGTTCCGGCGCTGGCGCTGGGCGCCGCGACGGCGGTGCTCGGCGTGCTCCACGCGCTGATGCAGAACGACCTCAAGCGCGTGCTCGCCTACAGCACGATCGAGAACATCGGCCTCATCTTCGCCGCCCTCGGCCTCGCCCTCGCGTTCAAGGCGAGCGGCTTCGCCGCCGCCGCGGCGCTCGCGGCGACCGCGGCGCTGTTCCATGTCCTCAATCACGCGCTGTTCAAGTGCCTGCTGTTCTTCGGCGCCGGGGCGGTGCTGACCGCGACCGGCGCGCGCGGCATGGAGCGCCTCGGCGGCCTCCTGAACCTCATGCCGGCGACCGGGCTGTTCGTCCTGATCGGCTGCGCGGCGATTTCGGCGCTGCCGCCGTTCAACGGCTTCGCCTCGGAATGGCTGCTGCTGCAGGCGATCCTGTTGAGCCCCCAGCTGCCGCAATGGGCGCTGAAAATCCTCACGCCGGCGATCGGGGCGATGCTCGCCTTCTCCGCGGCGCTCGCCGCCGCCTGCTTCGTGCGCGCGTTCGGCATTGCGTTCCTCGGCCGTCCGCGCAGCGCGGCGGCGGCCGCCGCGCGCGAAATCGACCCGATTTCGCGCGCCGCCATGGGCCTGCTCGCCGGCCTGTGCCTGCTCGCGGGCGTTTTTCCCGCCTTCGTCATCGACGCCATCGCCCCGGCCGCGCGCTTCCTCGCCGGCGCGCGCATGCCCGTCCAGGCGAGCATGCCCTGGCTGTCGATCGCGCCGGTCGCGGCGAGCCGCAGCTCGTACAATGGCCTGCTGGTGTTCCTGTTCATCGCGGCCTCGGCCTCGCTCGCCGCGGTCGCGATCCACCGTCTGGCGTCGAACGCGCTGCGCCGGGCGCCGGCGTGGGATTGCGGCTTTCCCGACGCGGATCCGGCGACCCAATACACCGCCGAGAGTTTCGGCGAGCCGATCCGGCGCGTCTTCGGCGCCTACGCGTTTGGCGCCGAGGAGCGGGTCGACATGCCGGCGCCGGGCGATCTGCGGCCGGCGCGGCTGACCGTGGTCATGCACGATCTCGTCTGGGACGCGCTCTACAGTCCCGTCGTCGGCGCGGTCGGCCTGCTCGCCAGGCGGCTCAACCGCCTGCAATTCCTCACGATCCGCCAATATCTGAGCGTCGTCTTCGGCGCGCTGGTGTTCCTCCTGCTGGTCCTCGCGTCATGGCCCTGATCGGCGACCTCGGCGTCCAGGTCTCGCAGATGCTGCTGGTGCTGCTGCTGGCGCCGCTGCTGACCGGCTTCGTGCGCAAGATCAAGGCGCGCCTGCTGCGTCGGCGCGGGCCGCCGCTGCTCCAGCCCTATCGCGACCTCATCCGGCTGACGCGCAAGGAGGCGGTGGTCGCGCAGGGCGCCTCGTGGCTGTTCCGCTTCGTGCCCTATCTCGTCTTCGCGGCGACCTGGGTCGCCGCCGCGCTGACGCCGACCTTCGCGACCGGGCTGCTGTTCAGCTGGTCGGCCGATCTCATCGCCATCATCGCCCTGCTCGGCAGCGCCCGGTTCTTTCTCGCCCTGGCGGGCATGGACGTGGGGACCAGCTTCGGCGGCATCGGGGCGAGCCGCGAGGCGATGTTCGCCACGCTCGCCGAGCCGGCGCTGATCATGATCGTGTTCACGCTCGCGCTGGTCGCCGGCTCGACCCAGCTCTCGACCGTCGCCGCGTTCATGACCTCGCCCGAGGTCGGCCTGCGCGTGTCGCTCGGCATGGCGCTGGTCGCGCTGGTGATCGTCGCGATCGTCGAGAACGGCCGCATCCCGGTCGACAATCCGGCGACCCATCTCGAGCTCACCATGGTCCACGAGGCGATGGCGCTGGAATATTCGGGCCGTCATCTCGCCCTGGTCGAACTCGCCGCGGCGCTCAAGCTGCTGCTCTATGTCTCGCTGATCGCCTGCGTGTTCGCGCCCTGGGGGATCGCGCCGGTCGGCAGGGGACTCGGCGCCCTTTCGATCGGCGTTCTCGCCTATTTCGGCAAGCTCGCCGTCGCGGGAATCGCGCTCGCGACGTTCGAGACGACGATCGCCAAGATGCGGGTCTTTCGCGTCCCCGATTTCGTCGGCGTCGCGTTGATGCTCGGCTTTCTCGCCGTTCTGCTGCGTTTCGTTTCGCGGAGCCTCTGATGAAGGGCCTCGCCTTCGATTTCGCCCATCTGCTCGCCGGCGGCCTCGTGCTCGTCAGTTTCCTGCTGCTCTATCAGAACCGGCTCTATTCGCTGCTCAACGTCTTCGCGCTGCAGGCGGTCGTCCTCACGCTTTCGGTCGCCTGGCAGGCCTATGTCCAGGACGCGCCGCATCTCTACCTCACCGCCGCGATCGCGCTGACGTTCAAGGCGATTGTGATCCCGATCGCGCTGCATCGGATCATCGCGCGCCTCGGCATGCGGCGCGAGGTCGAGATCGTCGGCGGAATCGGCCCGATCATGATCGCCGGCCTGGCTCTGGTCGCGCTTTCCATGGTCGTGATGCTGCGCGTCACCGCCGACGCCGACCCGCTCGCGCGCGAGGATCTCGCCTTCGCGTTGTCGGTGATGATGCTCGGCCTGCTGATGATGGTGACGCGGCGCAACGCGGTCAGCCAGGTCATCGGCTTCATGTCGCTGGAGAACGGGCTGATCCTCGCCGCGACCGGCGCCAAGGGCATGCCGCTGGTCGTCGAAATCTCGGTCGCCTTCTCCGTCCTGTTCGCCTTCATCGTCATCGGCGTCTTCCTGTTCCGCATCCGCGAGCGGTTCGACACCGTCGACGACCGCGCGCTCGACCGCCGCCCGGGCCGGCGCCGATGATCGCCTACCTCCCCGACGGCACGACGCTGATCCTCGCCATTCCGGCGGCCACCGCGGTCCTGCTGGCGGCGACGCCGGGCTATCGCGCCTCGGCGCGGCTCAACATGGCGTCCGCCCTGCTGACCTTCCTCGCCGCGCTGTCGCTGTTCGCCTCGAATCCGGCGACGCAGACCGGCTCCTACATTCTCGTCGACGATCTCAACATCGTCTTCGTCGTGCTGAACACCTTCGTCGCCTTCACCACCAGCGTGTTCAGCGCGAGCTACATCGCCCACGAGCTCGAGACCGGCCGGCTCGCGCCGATCCAGTTGCGCTTCTATCACGCGATGTACCAGCTGCTGCTGTTCGCGATGAATCTCGCGCTCGTCGCCAACAACATCGGCCTGATGTGGGTGGCGATCGAGATGGCGACGCTGACCACGGTGCTGATGGTCGGCATCTACCGCACGCCCGAGGCGATCGAGGCGGCGTGGAAATATTTCATCCTCGGCAGCGTCGGCATCGCGCTCGCGCTGTTCGGCACGATCCTCGTCTACATGGCCGCGCGGCCGGTGGTCGGGGAGGGGCTCGACGGCATGGTCTGGACGGTGCTGATCGCCCATGTCGCGGCGTTCGATCCCGCCCAGCTCGATCTCGCCTTCGTGTTCCTGCTGCTCGGCTACGGCACCAAGGTCGGCCTCGTCCCGCTCCACGCCTGGCTGCCCGACGCCCATTCGGAGGGCCCGACGCCGATCTCGGCGGTGCTTTCGGGCCTGCTGCTCAACGTCGCGCTCTACGCCGTGCTGCGGTTCAAACTGTTGCTCGACGGCAATCCGGCGGCGATCGCGCCGGGGCCGCTGATGGCGATCCTCGGCCTCTTGTCGCTCGTCTTCGCCGCGTTCATGCTGTACCGGCGGCGCGACATCAAGCGGATGTTCGCCTATTCCTCGATCGAGCACATGGGCATCATCGCCTTCGCGTTCGGCATCGGCGGCCCGCTCGCCAATTTCGCCGGGCTTCTGCACATGATCATGCACAGCCTGACCAAATCGGCGATTTTCTTCACCGTCGGCCATATCGCCCAGGTCAAGGGGTCGCAGAAGATCGCCGACGTGCGCGGCCTCACCGTCACCCATCCCTTGCTCGGCTGGTGCCTCGTCGTCGGCGTGTTCGCGATCGCCGGCCTGCCGCCGCTCGGCATGTTCATGAGCGAGTTCCTCGTGGTCAGCTCGACGTTCGCGCGCGCGCCCTGGCTGGCGATCCCGCTCGTCGCCGGCCTGCTGATCGCCTTCGGCGCGTTGCTGCTGCGCCTGCAGGGCATGGCGTTCGGCGCGCCGACCGGCGGCACGGCGCCGGTGCGCGCCTCGTACCTGCCGATCGTCGCCCATCTCGGCCTCGTGCTGGCGGCGGGCGTCTATCTGCCGCCGCCGCTGATCGTCTGGTTCCAGCATGTCGCGGGCCTGCTGCGATGAGGCGGCGATGACCAGTCTCGCCGTTGCCCTGTCGGGCGCGCCGGTCGCGGCGGACAGCCGGCCCTGGCCGCGCCGCGCCGTCGACGCCGATCTGTGGCGCAGCCTCGCCGGCCAGCTCGGCGACGGGCTGTGGACGCTCGCGGGCCTGTGGGGCGACGACGGCGCCGTGCACATGGCGCTGCTCGACGCGCCGGCCCGGGCGATGGCGATCGCGAGTCTGGCCTGCGCCGGCGGCGCGTTTCCGTCGGTCGGCGCCCGGCATGCGCCGGCGATCAGGCCGGAGCGCGCGATCCAGGATCTCTACGGCTACCGGGCCGTCGGCGCGCCGGACCCGCGCCCCTGGCTCGATCACGGCCGCTGGTCGGTCAGCGCGCCGCTCGGCGCGCGCGCGCCGGCCCCCGACGCGCCGCCGTCCTACGCCTTCCTGACCGCCGAGGGCGAGGGCCTGCACCAGATTCCGGTCGGCCCCGTCCACGCCGGAATCATCGAGCCTGGTCATTTCCGCTTTCATGCCGGCGGCGAGACGATCGTGCGGCTCGAGGAGCGGCTCGGCTATGTCCACAAGGGCGTCGAGGGGCTGATGGCCGGCGCCTCGGTGGAGCGCGCGGCCCAGCTCGCCGCGCGTGTCTCGGGCGACAGCACGGTCGCCTGTTCCATCGCCTTCGCGCGCGCTGTCGAGGCGGCGCTCGGCGTCGACGCGCCGCCCCGCGCGGTCTGGCTGCGCGCGCTGATGGCCGAGCTCGAACGGCTCGCCAATCATTTCGGCGACATCGGCGCGATCTGCAACGACGCCTCGTTCGCGCTGATGCACGCCAATACCGGCGTGCTGCGCGAACGGGTGCTGCGCGCGGCCGCCTTGTGCTTCGGCCACCGGCTCATGATGGACGCGGTCGCGCCGGGCGGGACGGCGGTCGATCTCGCGGCTTCGGGGCCGGCGGCGATCCGCGAACTGCTGGCGACCATCCGCGCCGCCTTTCCCGGACTCGTCGAGCTCTACGACAATACCGCCTCGCTGCAGGACCGCACCGTCGGCGCCGGCCGGCTGCGCGCCGGTCTTGCGCAACGGTTCGGCGCCGGCGGCTATGTCGGCCGCGCCTCGGGGCGCCGGTTCGACGCGCGCCGCGACCTCGCCTATCCCCCCTATGACCGCCTGCGGTTCGAGACGCCGGTGCTGACCGAGGGCGACGTCAACGCGCGCGTATGGATCCGCATTCGCGAGGTCGAGCAGAGCCTCGCGCTGATCGATCAGATCCTCGATGCTCTTCCGGGCGGGCAAACCCGCACGGCGCTGCCCGCCGCCGGCGCGGCGCGCGAGGGGCTCGCGCTGGTGGAGGGGTTTCGCGGCGACATTCTCGCCTGGGCGCGGCTCGGCGCCGACGGCGCGGTCGCGCGCTGCCATCTGCGCGACCCCTCCTGGTTCCAGTGGCCGCTGCTGGAGGCGGCGATCGAGGGCAATATCGTCGCCGATTTCCCGCTGTGCAACAAATCGTTCAACTGCTCCTATTCCGGGCACGACCTCTAGGGAACCGCCGATGCGCCGAACCCTGTTCCAGAGCGTGACCCGGCCGGCGCTGACCGAGCCGGCGCCGGCGCTCGACGATCCCGAACTCGCCGCGCTCGCCGCCGCGGTCACCGGCGCGGCGCGGCGGCGGCTCGGCCGCAGTCTTTCGATCCGCCATGTCGACGCCGGCTCCTGCAACGCCTGCGAGCTCGAAATCCACGCGCTGAGCAACGCCTTCTACGACATCGAGCGCTTCGGCTTCCGCTTCGTCGCCTCGCCGCGTCACGCCGATGCGCTGCTGGTCACCGGGCCGGTGACGCGCAACATGGCCGAAGCGCTGCGGCGCACCTATGACGCGACGCCGTCGCCCAAATGGGTGATCGCCGCCGGCGGCTGCGCGCTCGACGGCGGGCTCTACGCCGGGAGCTACGCCTGCCTCGGCGGGGTCTCCGCGGTGGTGCCGGTCGACCTGCATATTCCCGGCTGCCCGCCGACGCCGGCGACGCTGATGAAGGGGCTGCTCGCGGTCATGGCCAGGAGCGCGTGAGCGAACGAAGCCGCTCGGCCCGCGGCGAAGCACCGCAAACGGGAGGGACCATGCGGAAGGCGATCATGATCGGGGTTTGCGCCTGCGCGCTGGCGGCATGCGACGCGGCGAGGACAGTCGTCGACGGCTTCAAGGAGGCGCGGACGGTCGAGGACGCCCTGGAGAAATCCTCGGGAACGCGGCCGTCGGTGAGCTTCAACTGGAGCAACGGCCGCCTGCTGCTGGTGAGCGTGGTGTTTCCCCGGCTTCCCCCGACGCAGTCGTTCGACGCGACGGCGGCGGCGACGCGGACGGCCGTGGCCGAGAATTTCAGGCAGACGCCGGACGAACTCGTCCTGGGTTTTGCGCTGGAAACCTCGAAATAAAGCCGCGGCGAACCGCAAAAGGTCGGCGGTGAGGTTGCGCAAAACGGCGCCAAAGCGTAAATATTCGCGCGGTCGAATAAGATTGAAAACATAATATACTCGGGGGGAACAGCATGTCTCTCGTCGACGCCGTCCGCAGCGGCCTGTCGAAATATGCGACATTCGAGGGGCGGGCGCTCCGGTCGGAATATTGGTATTTCGTGCTCGCGCTCATCCTGGCGACCGTCGTCGCGGAGATCCTCGACGCGATAATCATCGGTCGTCCCGTCCTCGCCGCGATCGTCGCGCTCGGCACGATCGTCCCCTCGATCGCCGTCGCGTGCCGCCGCCTGCACGACACCGACCGGTCGGGATGGTGGCAGCTGATTACCTTCGTGCCGCTGATCGGGACCATCGTGTTGATCGTCTGGCTGGCGTCGCAGGGAACCGGCGACAATCGTTTCGGCCGGGCGCTCGCCTGAGCGGCGGAACGAATTCGGGCGCCAACCCGCCGCCTGCCCGTCACCCCGCCGCCTTCGCCGCCGCCCGTCCCGCGGCGCGTCCCGAAAACAGGCACCCCCCGAGGAACGTACCCTCCAGCGAGCGGTAGCCGTGCATGCCGCCGCCGCCGAAGCCCGCCGCCTCGCCCGCCGCATAGAGGCCGGCGACGATCGCGCCGGTCTCGCCGAGCGCGCGCGCGTCGAGATCGGTCTCGACGCCGCCGAGCGTCTTGCGGGTGAGGATGTTGAGCCGCACCGCGATCAGCGGGCCGTGGGCGGGATCGAGGATGCGGTGCGGCGCGGCGGTGCGCACGAGCCGGTCGCCGAGAAACCGCCTCGCGTTGTGGATGCCCATCACCTGCGCGTCCTTGGCGAAGGGATTGGCGATCTCGCGGTCGCGCGCCTCGATCTCGCGCCGGATCGACTCCAGCGAAAGGAGGTCGCCGCCCGTCAGCGCGTTCATCGCCGCGACGAGATCGGGCAGGCCGTGCTTGACGATGAAGTCGACGCCGTGGCGCTTGAACGCCTCGACCGGCGCCGTCGCATGGCGGCCGATCGCCCGCCGCGCGACGAGCCGCCAGTCGCGCCCGGTCAGATCGGGATTCTGCTCGGAGCCCGACAGCGAGAATTCCTTGCGCACGATGCTCTGGTTGGCGACGAACCAGGAATGGCCATGGCCCGTGCGCATGATGTGTTCGAGCGTGGCGAGCGTGTCGTAACCGGGGAACAAGGGCGCCGGCAGCCGCGCGCCGGTCGCGTCGAACCACAGCGACGATGGGCCCGGCAGGATGCGGATGCCATGGGCGGGCCAGATCGGATCCCAGTTGTGGACGCCCTCGACATAATGCCACATGCGGTCGCGGTTGATCAGCCGGGCGCCGGCGCGGGCGGCGATCGCGAGGCCGCGGCCGTCGACATGGTCGGGGACGCCGCAGACCATGCGCGCGGGCGGCCGGCCGAGCCGCGCCGGCCAGTGCGCGCGCACGAGGTCGGCGGCGCCGCCGATGCCGCCGGAGGCGAGGATCACCGCCTGCGCCTTCAGCGCGAAGCCGCCGACGATCTCGCGCCCGCTGCTGCGGCCGCGCGCGACCGCGCTCGGCGCCAGCACCGCGCCGCTGGCGCCGTCGACGACGCCATTGGTGAGCCCGAGCGCGTCGACGCGGTGGCGGAAGCGGAATTCGAGCCGGCCCGCCTTCTCCGCCTCGCGCGCGCGGCGCACGAAGGGTTCGATCACGCCGGGCCCGGTGCCCCAGGTCAGATGGAAGCGCGGCACGGAATTGCCGTGGCCGGTCGCCGCGCCGCCGCCGCGTTCGGCCCAGCCGAGAATGGGGAAGAAGCGCAGGCCCATTGCGCGCAGCCAGGACCGCTTCTCGCCGGCCGCGAACGCGACGTAAGCTTCCGCCCAGCGACGCGGCCACAGATCCTCGTCGCGGTCGAAGCCCGCCGCGCCCTGCCAGTCCTGCCAGGCCAGATCGTGGGAATCGCGGATCCGCATCCGCCGCTGCTCGGGACTGTCGACGAGGAACAGGCCGCCGAGCGACCAGAACGCCTGGCCGCCGAGGCTCTGCTCCGGCTCCTGGTCGAGCACGATGACCCGCCTGCCGGCGTCGGCGACCTCGCAGGCCGCGACGAGCCCGGCGAGCCCGCCGCCGATCACGAGCACGTCGGCGTCGAGCGCCATGGCCGCCTCCCCCATGCGCGCAAGCGGGGCGCCGCGTCGCGCGGCGCGAACGTGTTGCAGGCCCCGGGGCTTGTCAATGCGCGCGCGCCGCGGCGCCGCCAAGCCAATGCGCTTGGCGCCGGCGCCAGCCTTGAACTATGATCGGCCGCGTCTCCGGCAGCGAGGTCGCCATGCCCCTCCCCGTCGTCCGTTGCAGCCGCGGCCAGCTCGCGTCCCACGTCGCCGACCAGCTGGTCGCCCATCTCAGACGCGTCCACGATGATTTCTACCGCGCCGATCTGACGAGCCGGATCCGGCTGCACAAGCTCGGCGCCGGCGCCTTCGAAATCGAGATCGCCGACATGACCAATTTCGAACGGCAGGCGCTCGCCGACATGCTGCCGTTCCTGAAGCGCGCCTTCGCGCTCGACGAAATCTGAACCCGGACGCTTGCGGGCGCCGGCGCCGACCGCATCCGCCACGCCGAGCCGCGTTTCCGCTTTGGGGCCTGAGCCGACGAGGTCGCGCGTTCGACGGCAATCGGGCGAAACGAGGGGCTCGAAGTGCGTCTCCCGGCGCCCTGGCGATGACGCGGTGGAGATCGTTAGCCATATCGCGTCAAGAAAGCCGCGCCTTGGCGCGCATCGGCGGGGCGGGCAAAGATGTTTTACTCCCATTAAGAATTGGCTCTTACACATTCCTGCATTGAGTTCGAACCGGATAATTAAAACGTTCGGATAGAAGTCAAAATCAAAGACTATTACTATCTTGTTTCAGCCTGAGGAGCTAAAAGCCATGTCGAAGTTTATTGGCGCGATCGCTGTTCTTGTCGTTCTGGCCGCCACGCCGGCCGTCGCGTTTCAAAGTCATGGCCATGCGCCGGCTCACGGCAATACGACGTCGGGCGACGGCAAGACGCCCGGCTGAAACGATGGCGCTGGATGCTGGTTGCTGGTTGCTTCCAGTCGACCTTCGCCGAGAAAAAGCCCTGGCCCTCCGGCCGGGGCTTTTTTCTCTACGGCGGCGGCGCGGGCTTCGTCGGGAATTACAAATTCCGGCGGCGCTCCCGTCTTTCCCTTTTGATTGCGCCCGCGACTTGCATTCCGTCCGATGATGCCCGCGCGCAGGATCAGCGATTGAGCGGCCGCGTCGGCTCGGCGCGCCACGCCGCCGGATCGGGCGTCGCCTGCGCGCCGACGTTGCGGCGCGAGGCGCGCCGCCTGTAGACGCGGGCGCCGACCGCGTCCGGCGCGGCGCAGGGCGTATTCCCTTTGCGGTCGCGGGCTGACGGGGGGACGCAGGCGACGACCGCGTTTACAAGCCGCACGGCGCGAAACCTCACCCCCTACCCAACCGCCACCCGCTCCCCGCGCTCGTCGAACACATGCAGATCCCGCTGCGCCGCCGCCAGCCCGATCGCCTCCCCCGCGCCCGGCGCGTCGCGGCCACGGGTTTCGGCGACCAGCGTGACGCCCTCGGCGACGCGCACGTAAGCATAGGAGGTCTCGCCGAGCCGCTCGACCAGCTCGACCGCGCCCGCCACCCGGAACCCGCTGGCGCCGTCGGCCGCGGCGCCGAGATGTTCCGGCCTGACCCCGATCGTCACCTCGGCGCCGACGGCGGGCGCGAAAGCGGGCGCGGCGAGCGCGAAGGCGGGGACGCCCGGGCCGGACAGGGTCGCGCCGCTCGCGCTTTTGCCCCGCACTGTCGCCTTGAAGAAATTCATCGCCGGCGAGCCGATGAAGCCGGCGACGAACAGGTTGGCGGGCTGGTAGTAGAGGTCGAGCGGCTTGCCGGCCTGGGCGACGCGGCCCTGGTTCATCACGACGATGCGGTCGGCCAGCGTCATCGCCTCGATCTGGTCGTGGGTGACATAGACCATGGTCGCGCCGAGCAGGCGGTGCAGCTTGGCGATTTCGACGCGGGTGGAGACGCGCAGCGCGGCGTCGAGATTGGACAACGGCTCGTCGAACAGGAACACGTCGGGCTCGCGCACGATCGCGCGGCCGATCGCGACGCGCTGGCGCTGGCCGCCCGAGAGATCGCGCGGACGGCGCGCCAGCAGCGGCTCGAGCCGCAGCATGCGCGCGGCCTCGGCGACCCGGCGGTCCATCTCGGCCTGCGCCATGCCGGCGAACTTCAGCCCGAAGGTCATGTTCTTCTTCACGTTCATGTGCGGATAGAGCGCGTAGGACTGGAACACCATCGCGATTTTTCGCTGCGCCGGCTCGAGATCGTTGACCCGCCGCTCGCCGATGAAAATGTCGCCCGAGGTGACGCCGTCGAGGCCGGCGATCATCCGCAGCAGCGTCGACTTGCCGCAGCCCGAGGGGCCGACCAGCACGACGAATTCGCCTTGCGCGATCGCCAGGTCGATGTCGCGCAGGATCGCCGCCTCGCCGTAGGACTTGTTGAGCTTCTCGATGCGCAGGGTCGCCATTTCGCTTCAGGTCCCCTTCACTTGACCGCGCCGGCGGTGAGGCCGCTGATCAATTGCCTCGAGAATACGACGTAGATCGCCACCACCGGCAGGATCGCGAGCGACAGCGCGGACAGCACGCTGTTCCAGTCGGTGATGTACTGGCCGAGGAACTGCTGCACGCCGAGCGTGATCGTATGCGTGCTCTCGCTCGAGGTGAGGATCAGCGGGAACCACAGGTCGTTCCAGATCGGCACGATGGTGAACACCGCCACGGTGGCGATCGCCGGGCGCAGCAGCGGCGCGATCACCTCGAAGAAGATGCGCGTCTCCGGCACGCCGTCGCAGCGCGCGGCGTCGCGCAGGTCCTTGGGGATCTGGGCGATGAATTCAGAGAGAATGAAGATCGCCATCGGCAGGCCCTGCGCGACATAGACGAGGATCAGCGCGGTCAGCGTGTCGTTGAGACCGGCCTTGCGCATCATCGTGACGATCGCCACCGAGCCGAGCCGGATCGGCACCATGATGCCGATCGCCAGATAGAGCGCCAGAAGGGTCGAGCCGCGGACCCTGTATTCGGTCAGGGCCCAGGCCGCCATCGCGCCGAACAGCAGCACGAGCGCCATGCTGCCGAGGGTGACGATCATCGAATTGGCGAAATAGGTGAAGACATGGGCGTTGCCGAGCACCTTGGCGTAGCCGATCAGCGAGAAGGTCTGCGCATCGGGCGGCGCCAGCGGCGCGCCGAAGATCGCGTTGCGGGTCTTGAACGAATTCATCACGACGAGCAGGATCGGCAGCACCGCGAGCAGCGTATAGGCGATCAGCGCGGCATGGACGCCGAGTATCGATAATCGCAACCGCATCCGCGAGCCCCCCGGCGGTCAGAAAGTGTAGCGCTGCATGCGCCGCTGGACGAGAAACAGATAGACGCAGACGCCGGCGAGAATGACGAGGAACATCACGGTCGCCACCGTCGCGCCCATGGTGGGATCGCCGACCTGCAGCTGGTTGCCGAAGAAGGTGCGGTAGAAGAAGGTGCCGAGGATGTCGCTGGCGAAATTGGGGCCGGCGAGCGCGCCCTTGACGGAATAGATGAGATCGAAGGCGTTGAAATTGGCGACGAAGGTGAGAATCGAGACGATCCCGATCGTCGGCAGGATCAGCGGCAGCTTGACATGGGTGAAGATGCGCATCTGGCCGAGCCCGTCGACCCGCGCGGCGTCGATGAGCTCGTCGGGGATGTTGAGCAGGGCGGCGTAAATCAGCATCATCGGGATGCCGACGAATTGCCAGACCGACATCAGCGACAGGGTGACCAGCGCGCTTCCCGGCAGGCCGAGCCAGGGCCGAAACCACGCCCCGAGCCCGACCGATTTGAGCAGCCCCTCGGCGACGCCCCACAGCGGCGAGAGGATGAGCTGCCAGGTGAAGCCGACGATCACCACCGACAGCATGGTCGGCAGGAAGATCAGCGTGCGGTAGGTCGCGCGCAGCCGCAGCTTCGGCAGGCTCAGCAGCGCAGCGAGCGCGACGCCGATCGGGTTCTGCACCAGCATGTGGACGCAGAAGAAGACGAGATTGTTGAGGCAGGCGTTCCAGAACGGCTTCGACCAGACGGAGTCGGTCAGCAGTTTGACGAAATTGGCGAGGCCGGCGAAGGAATAGCCGCCGCTCTGGTCGGTCGTATAGGTCGACAGCGCCATGGTCGCGACCAGCGGATAGATCGAGAAGGCGCTGTAGACGATCACCGCCGGGGCGAGGAACAGGACCATCAGCCGCGCGAGCCGTGCGCGCGGCATGGAGACGACGACCTGGGAGGGGGCGGCCATGGGGGTGGGGCATCCGGTCGGAGAAATCCCCCTCTCCCGCCACGCGGGAGAGGGCCGGGGCGAGGGCCTGCGGGGCAGGGCGCGGCCTCTCGAGGCACGCGCGTCCCGAAGGCCCTCATCCGGCGCTTCGCGCCACCTTCTCCCGCTTGGCGGGAGAAGGGGAGGGCGTGGCTACTTGCCGGGCTTGTACCACTTGTCGAGGCCGGCCTGCAGCTGCGCTGCGCCGGCGTCGGGCGTCAGCGCGCCGTTGATCACCTGGGCCGAGACGTTCCACAGCTCGTTCTCGAGGTTGGGCGTCCCGCGCGACAGGATCTGGTACGAGTTGCGGATCGTCGACTTGCAGTCCTTGCGCCAGCCGACCATTGTCGCGGCGAGATCGTCGTCGATCTTCACCGCATCCTTCGACAGCGGGAAGAAGCCGGGCAGGGCGTTGGCGTAGAGCGTCGCGAATTCCGGGGTGGCGAGCCATTCGAGGAATTTCTTGGCGTCGTCCTTGTTCTTGGAGGCCGCGTTGAGGCCCATCGCGATGTCGGTGTGGTCGGAAATGTAGCATTGCTTGTCG
>JBEKEI010000008.1:0-49907 GCA_050013915.1 Roseiarcus sp. | reverse complement strand
TGACGTCATCGCAATCCATGCCGCCGGCTCCCGATCTCGTGGGAAACTACTCACCCCGTCCGATCGAGCCGCCGGCATCAAATGCCCGGACGTGGGGATCGCGGCGCACGCCGCGACGAGGCTCCGGCCGCCGGCATGAGTGGTTCCCGACCCTCCCGGCGGCGGCGACCTTGCCCTAGAGTGATTCGCTCCAGCCGAGGCCGATCGCCAGAGGAGGCGCCGCGATCGATGAAAAGTTCGATGAGAACACGGCCGATAGAAAATCTTTCGATCCTCTCCAAGGCGCGCACGGGTATCGAAGGCCTGGATGAAATCACCGGCGGCGGTCTCCCCGCCGGGCGTCCTACGCTCGTCTGCGGCACCGCGGGGTGCGGCAAGACGATGCTCGCCATCGAATTCCTCGTGCGCGGCGCCATGCAGTTCGACGAGCCCGGCGTGTTCATGATGTTCGAGGAGAACGCCGCCGAACTCACGGCGAACGTCCGCTCGCTCGGCTTCGATCTGGACAAGCTCGCAGGGCAGGGAAAAATCACGCTCGACTACGTCTATACCGAGCGCAGCGAGATCGAGGAAACCGGCGACTATGATCTCGAGGGCCTGTTCATCAGGCTCGGGCACGCCATCGAATCGATCGGCGCCAAGCGCGTCGTGCTCGACACGATCGAGGCGCTGTTCGCCGGCATTCCCAATCACGCCGTTCTGCGCGCGGAGCTGCGGCGGCTGTTCCGCTGGCTGAAGGATCGCGGCATGACCGCGATCATCACCGGCGAGAAGGGCGACGGCAACGCGATCACGCGCTACGGTCTCGAGGAATTCGTCGCCGATTGCGTGATCGTTCTCGACCAGCGCATCCAGGAGCAGATTTCCACCCGGCGGCTTCGCGTGCTCAAATATCGCGGCACGGCCCATGGCACGAACGAATATCCCTTTCTCATCGGCGCCCATGGATTCTCGGTGCTGCCGATCACTTCGCTGCAGCTCGACCACCAGGTCTCGATGGAGCGCGTCCCGACCGGCATCGCCCGGCTCGACGAAATGCTCGGCGGCAAGGGCGTCTATCGCGGCAGCAGCATACTCGTCTCCGGCTCCCCGGGGACGGGCAAGACCAGCATCGCGGCCAGGCTCATCGAAACCGCGTGCCAGCGCGGCGAGCGGGCGCTGTTCTTCGCCTATGAGGAATCGACCGCGCAGATCGTGCGCAACATGCGCTCGGTGGGCATCGATCTCGAGCCGTGGGTCAAGAAGGGGCTGCTCGGAATTCACTCGTCGCGCCCGACCCTGCAGGGGCTCGAGCAGCACCTGGTGATGATGCACGACCTGGTCCTGGCGTTCCGTCCGACCGTGATCGCCGTCGATCCGATCAGCAATCTCACGATGGCCTATGACGACGCCGAGGTGAAGCCGATGCTGATGCGCCTCATCGATTTCGTCAAGAAGGAGCGGATCACCGCGGTCTTCACCAGCCTGACTAGCGGAGCGGACTCCACCTCGGATCTGGGCGACCTGCAGCTCGGCGTGGCCTCGCTGATGGATACGTGGCTGCTGCTGCGCAACGTCGAGTTCACCGGCGAGCGCAACCGCACGATCTTCGTGCAGAAGTCGCGCGGCATGGCGCATTCGAATCAGGTGCGCGAGTTCGTCCTGAGCGACAGCGGCATCGACCTGGTCGACGTCTACCTCGGCGGCGATCGCGTGCTGACCGGCAGCGCCCGGGTCGCGCAGGAAGCGCAGGGGCGGGCGACCGCGACGCTGCGCGAGGAAGATCACCAGCGCAAGCTGCGTCAGCTCGGCGGCCGGCGAAAGGCGATCGAAGCGCAGATCGCAGCGCTTCAGGCCGAGGCCGACGCGGAGAGCGAGGAGGTGCATTTCGCGATCGCGCAGGAGACGCTGCAGGAGAAGGCGACCCATCAGAACACCGATGCGATGGCCCAGCAGCGCGGCGGCATGACCCGCGCCAACAGCCACGCCAAGCAAAGACGATGACCGCGCGCGCGACCCGCAGACCGCAGGAGGAAGCGGCGGCGCAGCCGCGGTTCCAACTGCGCCTCTACGTCGCCGGCCAGACCGCCCGCTCGCTCGCCGCCTTCGCCAACCTTCAGCGCATTTGCGAGACGCACCTTGCCGGTCAATATCGCATCGAGGTCATCGACCTCACGAAGACCCCGCAGCTGGCCGCCGGGGACCAGATTCTCGCGGTGCCGACGCTGGTGCGCCGCCTGCCCCAGCCGATCAAGAAAATCATCGGCGACCTCTCCAACGAAGAGCGCGTGCTCGTCGGTCTCGACATCCAGCCGGCCGGGGCCTGAGGTCGGATGAGAAAGAAGGTCGCGATCTCGGACCGAGTCGCCGCGCCCGAAGCAGCCGCCGCCGGACCGGCGCCCGTGCGCTATGTCCTGCGACTCTACGTCACCGGCTCCACGCCGAATTCCACGCGAGCCATCGCGAACATCCGCAAAATCTGCGAGCAGCACCTCGATGGGCGCTACGACCTCGACGTGGTGGATATTTCCCAGCACCCCTCGCTCGCCGAGGGCGAGCAGATCATCGCCGCGCCGACTCTGATCAAGAAATTGCCGTTGCCCCTGCGCCGGTTCATCGGCGACATGTCCGAAACCCACCGGATCCTGTTCGGGCTCGATCTGCGCGAAGCGGCGGAGAAGGCCTCGCCGGAGAAGAGACGTTGACCCGATGTCGATGAGAGCTTCCGCGCGTTCCGCGCTTCTCGAGGAAAACGCCGCGCTGCGCGCCCGCCTGCAAGAGGCGGAGGACATGCTGCGCGCGATCCGGGGCGGCGAAGTGGATGCGCTGGTCGTCCAGAGCGCCGACGGCCCGCAGATATACGCGCTGCAGGGCCAGGACGCCGAAGCCAATCGATTTCGCGGCGAAATGCTCGCCCAGGTCAGCGACGCCGTCATCGCGACGGATCGCGAAGACAAGATCATCTATCTGAACGCCGCGGCCGAACGATTGTACGGAGTGGCCGCCTCCGGCGCGCTCGGACTGACTCCGGCGCATATCTACGAATCCGCGTGGGGAGATCCCGACGACGAAGCCGCCGCGGCGACGGCCCTGCTGGCGTTCGGCCAATGGCGCGGCGAAAACATCCACGTGAGGCGCGATGGGCGCGCGTTGAATGTCGAATCCGGCGTGACCATGCTGGGAGACATCGCCGGAGGGTCGAAAGGCAGGCTCGCGGTCATCCGCGACGTGACCGAACGCCGGCAGCACGAGACCCGGGTGCTGGATTCGGAAATACGCTACCGCCGTCTGTTTGAAACGGCGAACGACGGCCTGCTCATCCTCGACCGCGACACGCGCAGGATCATCGACGCCAACCCGTTGGTGGAGCGGATGCTCGGCTGTCCGCGCAGCGAGCTGGTCGGCAGGGATCTCTGCGAAACAGGCCTGTTCGAGGACGAGGCCGCGTGCGAGCAAATGGTCTGCGACCTCGCGCAGAGCGAACAGGTGCGCTACGAGAAGACGCCGTTCAGGGATCACCGCGGACGAGATCAGGAAATCGAAGTCGTGGCCAGCCTCTACGACCAGAACGGCAGCCCGGTCATCCAGTGCAACATCCGCGACGTCACCGACCGCAAGCGCACCGAGGAGCACGTCAGGCTGCTGATGTCCGAGGTCAACCATCGAGCGAAGAATCTGCTCGGCGTGGTGCAGGCCGTCGCCCTTCAGACCGCCAGATATGGCGACCCGTCGACCATTGCGGCGCGCCTGTCCGACCGGATCGGCGGACTCGCCGCGGGCCAGGACCTCCTGGTCAAGAATCTGTGGCAGGGCGTGGAGGTTGCGGATCTCGTCGAGGCCCAACTCGACCATTTCCAGGAGCTGATCGGCACGCGCGTGCTGATCGACGGACCGCGCGCACGGCTGACGCCGGGCGCCGCCCAGGGCATCGGCATGGCGCTCCATGAGCTCGCCACCAATGCGGCGAAATATGGAGCGCTCTCAAATCTCGATGGGCAGGTGCGAATCGCCTGGCGCGTCACCGCCGACGCCGAGCCGGAGTTTTCGATGACGTGGATCGAGGACGGTGGCCCGCGGGTGACGGCGCCCACCCGGAAGGGTTTCGGTCAGGTGGTCATCGGACGCATGGCGGAGGCGGCGGTGCAGGGTGTCGCCGAAATCAATTTTCGCGACCGGGGACTCTCCTGGAAGTTGAGCGCGCCGGCGGGGAACGCGTTGGCGCGGGCCGACGGAGAATACAAATGAGCCTGCCGATGGCGAAGCTCGACAGCCGGCCCTGGCGGATCCTGATCGTCGAGGATGAGCCGGTGTTGGTGTTCGCCCTCGAAGACGCGCTCGTCGAGGCCGGTTTCGAGATCGCCGGCGTGGCGGCGAGACTTGAAAAGGCGATGGCGATCATAGAAAGCGGCGTCTGCGATGCGGCGATTCTGGACGCGAACCTGGCCGGGGTCAGCGCCGGCCCGGCCGCATCGGCGCTGACTTCGCGCGGCCTGCCGTTTTTCGTTCTGTCGGGCTATTCGCCCGATCAACTGCCGGAAGCCCTTTCCGGGGCGCTGCGCATCCAAAAGCCGTGCCGGCCGGAGCGTGCGATTCAAGCCTTGCGCAGCATTCTGCCGACGCAGTGAAGCGCTCTTTCGCTTTTCTCGACGCCCCCGACGCCGCCATCCGGGCAGGCGCGAGGCGGGTCGAGGTTTCGCGGACCGGTCGCCGTCGCGCCGCGGTCAGGCCGCGAGCGGCCGCATCGGCAGTTTCGCCGCCACATGGGCGCGCGCGGTCAGCGGCAGATGGTCGGAGGCCATCCGCGCCAGCGCGCTGTCGTGGACGGCGACGTCGGTGACCAGTCCGGCCGGCCAGCCGAAAATGCGGTCGAGCGCGAGCAGCGGCCGGCGCGAGGGGAAGCTCAACAGGGAGGCGCCGGCGCCGAACGTCTCCTCGAAGACGAGCAGCGCCGAGCCGCGCCGGCGGCGCCATTCGTTGAGATCGCCCAGCAGGATGGTCGGCATCGGCGGCAGGTCGTTGAACGCCGCCAGGATCGCGCCGGCCTGGTCGATGCGCGAGCGCCGCAGCAGGCCGAGATGGGCGGCGATCACCCGGAATTCGCCCCGGCCCAGATTGATTTCGGCGACGATGGCGCCGCGCGCCTCGAAGCCCGGCAGGCGCAGGCGGGATCGCCGGTAGGTCAGCGGATGGCCGCGCACCAGCAGCGCATTGCCGTGCCAGCCCAGGCTTTCCGGCCCGTCCGATTGCACGAGCACGTGCATGCCGGTCGCGCGAAGGATCGCGTGGGGATCGAGCAGGCGGCCCTTCTGGCTGAACCGGCGGTCGACCTCCTGGAGCGCCACGAGATCGGCATGGATCTCGCCGAGCACGTCGATGATCCGGTCGGGCCGAAAGGCGCCGTCGGTGCCTCGACATTTGTGGATATTGTACGATGCAACCTTCACGAGCACCTCGCCGGACGCTTTATATATAGGGCATGAGCAGACGCGCGGCGGCGTCCCGAAGCTTTATTATGAACCAGCGACCATCAATTTTGTCTAAAGTGATCGGTTCGAAGCAGCGCCTGTCGATGATCCCGGCCAGCCGGGCCGCCAGATCGGCGTCGTAGAATTCCACCGTCAGCTCGAAATTGAGCCGCAGGCTCCTCATATCCCAGTTTGCGCTGCCGACCAGGCTCCACCGGCCGTCGATCGTCATCAGCTTGGCGTGATCGAACGGCGGCCGGTCGCGCCATAGCCGGCACCCCGTCTGCAGCAGGGGCCGGACATGCGCCTGCGCGGCCCAGGCGACGACGAAATGATTGTTGAGCGCCGGCAGGACGAGATGAACGTCGACGCCGCGCAGGGCGGCGACCTGGAGCGCGGTCAGGATCTGGTCGTCGGGCACGAAATAGGGCGTGGCGATCCGGATCGAATCCTGTGCCAGATTGATCGCCGACAGCAGGACCAGCACGAGCTGGTCGACCTGCTGATCCGGCCCGGACACGATCGCGCGCGCCGCGCCCTGCCGCTCGGCGACCGGAACGGGCGCCGGATCGACGCCGGCCGACGCCTCGCCGGTGGTGAACGACCAGTCGTCGTCGAAATCCGCGCCGATTTGACGCACCACCGGGCCCTCGACGCGGAAATGCGTGTCGAGCACCGGCGCCTTCGGGCGCTGCCGCGTCAGGTTCTCCGCGCCGATGTTGAGGCCGCCGACGAAGGCGACGGCGTCGTCGACGATCAGGCTCTTCTTGTGGAGGCGCAGGTCGAGAAACGGCATCTTCCAGGGCAGGATCGAATGGAGGAACCGGGCGGCGGGAACGCCGCGCGCGCGCAAGGCGCGATAGGCGGACGAGGTCAGGAAGCCGCCGCCGAATCCGTCGATCAGGACGCGCGTCCTCACCCCGCGCCGGTGCGCCCGCGCGAGGGCCTCGACGAATTGCAGGCCCAGGGCGTCGGTGCGGAAGATATAGGTCGACAGGGCGACGCTCGATCCGGCGCCGTCGATCGCCGCCAGCATCTGCGGATAGGCCTCGTCGCCGCAGTTGAGCACCGCGGCGACCCGGCCGCCCCGGATCCGCTCGCCGGTGATCCTCCCGATGGCGCCCTTCAGGCGTTCGAGCGGATCGCTCGACGGGGCGATGTCGAATCGGGCGAGGACGGCGTCGCAATCCGAGCCCATCATCCGGCGGGCGCGGCGCCGCACCCGATTGATGCCGAATCCGAGGTAGAGCAGCGCGCCGAACACCGGCGCCAGCCAGGCGACGCCGATCCATCCGATCGCGGCGCGCACGTCGCGCTTTTCGATCAGCGCGTGGACGGTGACCGCCGCGGCCATCACCAGGTGGAGCGTGCCGACCAGCAGCGCCCCCCCGCCGGGCGAAATCGAAGTTGCCAGATCCGTCGCCATGGGCGCGCAGCGTTACACGCTATGCCGGCGCGCCGACAGCCCGTCGCTCCCGGTCGCGCGGCGACAGGCGGCGGCGGCGGGCGCGGCGATCCGGGCGGGCGTCCGGCGCCCGACGGTTGCGCAAATCGCGGCTTGTTCGGCGACGTTCGATTGGGCATGTATTGCGCGTCCGCCGGCGGGCGCCGGCCTCGACGATCCCATGCCGGCGGCGGCGGGGTTCCGCTTCAGGAGTTGACGATGTCCGGTTCCATGCTGCGCGCGCTCGCCGCGCTCGCGTTTGCGCTCGTCGGGATCGCCGGGTCCGCGGCCGCCGACGACGCCTCCTTCACGCTCGGCATAATGAACGACCAGTCCGGCCCCTACGCCGATCTCGCCGGGCCGGGCTCCGTGCAGGCGGCGCGGATGGCGATCGAGGATTACGGCGGGACCGCGCTCGGCAGGAAGATCGAGCTGCTCGTCGCCGACCACCAGAACAAGGTCGACGTCGGCATGGCGATCGCGCGCGAATGGTACGACGAGAAGGGCGTGCGGGCGATCTTCGACATCACCAATTCCGGCGTCGCGCTCGCGCTCCAGGACCTCGCCAGGTCGCGCAAGCGGCTGGTGATCTTCGATTCCGCCTCCTCCTCGGACCTCACCGGCAAGGCCTGCTCGCCCAACGGTTTCCAGTGGAACGCCGACAATTGGTCGAACGGCGTCTCGCTGATGCGGCTGCTGATCCAGGACAAGCGCGACAGTTTCTTCTTCATCACCGCCGACTACGCCTTCGGCGCCTCGCTCGAGGCCGATGCGCGCGCGGCGATCGCCGCGGCGGGCGGCACGACGGTCGGCGCGGTCCGCGCGCCGCTCAACACCGCCGATTTCAGCTCGTACCTGCTTTCCGCCCAGGCGTCGGGCGCCAAGGTCGTCGTGCTCGCCAACACCGGCGCGGATCTGTCGACCTCGCTGAAGCAAGCCAATGAATTCGGCCTCACGCCCGCCCAATATATCGCCACGCCGATCACCTATCTCAGCGACGTCAACGCGCTCGGCCTGCCGATCGCCCACGGCCTGGTGTTCATGCAGTCCTGGTACTGGGACCTCGACGAGGCGACCCGCGCCTTCGCCAGGCGGTTCTTCGCGCGCGCCAAGCGAATGCCCAACGACAACCAGGCCGCGCTCTATTCCTCGGTGCTGCACTATCTCGAGGCGGTGAAGGCGGCGGGGACCGACGACGACGCCGCAGTCGCCAAGGCGATGCGGGCGGCGCCGATCCGGGATGTCTTCACCGGCCACGGAATCGTCCGCGCCGACGGGCGCGTCGTCTACGACCGCTATCTGGTCAAGGTGAAGGAGCCGGCGGAATCGAAATATCCCTGGGACTATCTGACGATCGTCGCCAGGATTCCGGCCGATTCCGCGTTCCGGCCGCTGGGGACGACGGGGTGCAGGATCGACGGGGTTCCGTGACGGGGTCGACGACCCGCCGCGGTCATCGCCGGGCTTGTTCGGGTGCTGCGCGCCGTGATACGGCAACCGGGTCGGAAGGATCGAGCGCGGGCGCGCCGCGTCGATGGCCGGGACGAGCCCGGCGACGACGGCCGGCGGGGCCGGCCGCCCGGAGGAACCGCCCATGAGCCGCCTCGTCTATGTCCTCAACGGGCCCAATCTCAACCTGCTCGGCAAGCGCCAGCCCGCTATCTACGGCCACGAGACGCTCGCCGACGTCGAGGCCGACTGCCGGCGCGTCGGCGCCGGGCTGAAGCTCGAAATCGCATTCCACCAGAGCAACCGCGAATACGAGATCATCGACTGGATCCACGAGGCGCGCGAACGCGCCGGCGGGATCGTCATCAACCCCGCCGCCTTCACCCACACTTCGGTCGCCATTCTCGACGCGCTCAACGCCTGCGACATTCCGATCATCGAGGTGCACATTTCCAATGTGCACCGGCGCGAACCGTTCCGGCATCATTCCTACGTTTCGAGCGTCGCGGCGGGCGTCATCGCCGGCTTCGGCGTGCAGGGCTATGGCCTCGCCCTGCAGCGGCTCGCCCGGCTGATCGACGAACGCAAGGCGTGAGCGGCGCGGCCGGTCCCGATCGGCGCAGGCGGCCGGCTCACTGGTCGCCGTCGAAGCCGAAGGCGAGCATCGGCAATTCGAGCGCGGCGGCGAAGTCCTCGAACCGCGCATTGGCGCCGACGTTGCGCAGCACCAGCGCCTTGACCGCGTCGATCGCCTCGCGCTTGCCCAGCGGGGCCGGGCCCCAGCGCGGATCGAGCGGCGTTGAGGACGCTCTCGGCCACCGGATTGGGCGCTTTTCCAGGTCAGCGGCGCGCGATTCACCCCTCGCCGTCGCGGGGCGGAGTCAGGGTCGGAGCGCCATCGTACGGCCGGACGCCCGTCGCCCCGATCGCGGCCGGCGCGGTGTCGCGTTCGACCATCGCCAGTTTCACCGCGATGTCCTCGATCCGTTGATTCAGCCCGCCCTGCACGGCGTTGACCAGCGTCTGCACCTCGCGGATCGCGTCGAGCCGGATTTCCGCCCTCATCGCGCGCATCTCGCTCTCGATCGCGCGCAGGCGATCGTCGAGCGCGCGGATCGCGTTGGCCATATCCTTCTGGGCGGTCTGCAGGCTCTTGACGTTCTCGATGATCTGAAGATGGTCGGCGAGTTCCTGCGCCGCCTTGGCGATCTTCTCGCGACTAAACATCTCCCGAAAATACCCCCGCGATCCGCTCCCTGACATAGGCGAGATGGCGCTCGGGGGCGTCGAGCAGGTTCGCGCCGACGATCTCGAGGGCGCGGCGGCGCACCTCCTCCCAGTCGGCCTCGGTCGGCTCGTCGGCGTCCTCCACCGCGGCCGTGGCGCGTTCCGTTCCGGCGCCGCCCAGGTGGACCTTGGAGCCCGGCCGGATTTCCACGATTGGGATGCCTGTGTCGGGCAGCCGGAATTCGCCGCTCGGCCCGAGCCGCCCGGACTTCTTCGCCGGCAGACGGAACGCTATCTGCTCGACGACGGCCTCGTTGGCCCGCGCCATCTTGATCAGCGAGGCGTTCCATTCCTCCAATATCGTCCCGACCAGAACCGCCGGCGCCGACCAATCGGAAGGACCGCCCCACAATTTCGCAAGCAGATCGTGGAACTGCGCGGCCTCCGGCGCGGTCAGCTTGGCGATGCCGAAATCGTCGTCCAACTTGCCCTTCGTCATCGGCGCTCTCGCCTCCCGATCTTCACAGGGTGAACGCTACCACATTCGCCCTCCGGCCTGAAGCGCGCCCCGCCCGCTTCACCCGCCGAACCGCTCCTCCAGCAGTGCGAACAGCGCCCGCGCCGCCTGCACCTCACCGCCCTCCGGGCCATGCGGGCGCGCGCTTGGATTCCAGGCGTAGATGTCGAAATGCGCCCAGGCTTTCGCCTGGGCGACGAAGCGGCGCAGGAACAGCGCGGCGGTGATCGAGCCGGCGAACGGGCCGCCGGGCGCGTTGGTGAGGTCGGCGATCTTGCCGGCGACCAGCCTGTCATAGGGCTGCCACAGCGGCAGCCGCCACAGCGGATCGCGCTCCGCCGCCGCGTGGCGGGCGATCGCGGCGGCGAGCGGTTCGTCGTCGGTGTAGAACGGCGGCAGGTCGGGGCCGAGCGCGACGCGCGCCGCCCCGGTCAGCGTCGCAAAATCAAACAGCAGTTCGGGCGCCTCCTCGTCGGCGAGCGCGAGCGCGTCGGCGAGGATCAGCCGCCCCTCGGCGTCGGTGTTGCCGATCTCGACCGTGAGCCCCTTGCGGCTCTTGAGCACGTCGCCCGGGCGGAACGCTTCGGCGGAGATCGAATTCTCGACGATCGGGATCAGCGCGCGCAGCCGGACGTCGAGCCCCGATTCCATGATCATCCGCGCCAGACTCAGCGCCGCCGCGGCGCCGCCCATGTCCTTCTTCATGATCTCCATGCCGCTCGCCGGCTTGATGTCGAGGCCGCCGGTGTCGAAGGTGACGCCCTTGCCGACCAGAGTCGCTTTCGGCGCCTCGGCGCGGCCCCAGGCGAAATCGACGAGGCGCGGCGGCTGGCCCGCGGCGCGCCCGACTGCGCGGATCAGCGGGAGATTGCGCGCCACCAGATCCTCGCCGCGGGTCACCTCGGCGCCGACGCCGAAGCGCTCGGCGAGGGCGACGGCTTCCCGCTCGAGCGCGTCGGGGCCGAGGTCGTTGGCGGGCGTGTTGACGAGATCGCGGCCGAACGCGACCGCCTGCGCGATGCGCTCGATCCGCGCGCCGTCGACGCCGTCGGGCGCAACGAGGCGCGGCTGGGCCTTCGTCGAGGCGCGATAGCGCGTGAACCGATAGAGGCCGAGCAGAAAGGCGAGCGCGGCGAGCGCGACCGGCTCGGGTGGGTTGGCGAAGCGATAGATCCCCGCGGGCAGCAGCGTGGCGAGCTTGCCCGGCGCCATGGGGTCGAGCCGGGGCCCCGCGGCGGTCTCGACGCCGAACAGGACGCCGGCGAGGCCGCCCTGGGCGTCGGGCAGGAGCTGGGTTTGGCCGGGCGCGGCGTCGAAGCCCGCGCTCTGCGCGAAAGCCGCGGCAGGCGCGGGGAGGCCGGCGCGGACGGCGCTCCAGGTCTCCTTGCCGACGAAGGTGATCGGGACGGCGCTTTCGGTCGGCGCGGCGAATTGCAGGGACAAAGAATTGCTCCTCGGGGCGAACGGCGGCGCGTTTGGGCCGAGCATAAGGGCGGGCGCGGGCGACCGCGACCCCTTTTCTCGCCCGGCGCCGGCGCAGCGGCGCCAGCGTTTCATTAACCATCTGTTAGCGTTAACGTTTTATTGCTCTGTCTTCGCCCCGGCGTTGATGGGAGGCTCTTTCATGTCAAACGATTCGTCGCCATCGTCCGGCGGTCCGGCGCGCGGATGGCTGCGCGGCGCCGCCTTCATCGTCGCGCTCGGCGCGTTCGGCGCGCTCGGCGGGTGCCGCGACATGGGCGACGTGACCGGCTCGATAGGCGCCACAGGCCAGAGCCTGCCGACTTCGGACGAGGGGCTGCGCGCCTATTCGGAGAAATGGGGCAAGCGATTCGACGCCGATCCCGGCGAGAAGATCGCCTCGATCAACTACGCCAGGGCGTTGCGGGCCCTGACGCGCTATTCCGAGGCTGCCGCCGTCATGCGGGCGGCGGCCGTCAAGTCGCCCAAGGACATGGAAGTGCTCGCCGCCTATGGCAAGGCGCTCGCCGACGCCGGCCAGCTGGAGCAGGCGGCCGACGTCCTGTCGCGCTCCTACACGCCCGAGCGGCCGAACTGGTCGAGCATGTCGGCGCAGGGGTCGATCGCCGATCAGCTCGGGGATCACGCCGCCGCGCAGCAATACTACCGCGACGCGCTCAAGATCGCGCCGGCCGAACCGAGCGTGCTGAGCAATCTGGGCCTCTCCTACGCGCTGACCAAGCAGCTTCCGCTCGCCGAACAGGCCCTGCGCCAGGCCGCCGAGACGCCGAAGGCCGATGCGCGCGTGCGCGACAACCTGGCGCTGGTCCTCTCGCTCGAGGGCAAGTTCGCCGAGGCCGAACAGGTCGAGCGCAAGGACCGCTCGGCGGAGGCCGCCGCCGCCAATGTCGCCTCGATCCGCCAGATGATCGCCCAGTCCAATTCCTGGCGCGACATCGAGGCGCTCGACGCCAAGAAGGACGCCAAGAAGCGTCCGGCGACGCCGACCGCCAACGCGCCGGCGCGGATGCCGGACGGCCAGCCGCTCGTCATCGGCGGCCCTGCGGGCTAGGCCCGGCGCCTCCCGCCCGATGCGCGGGCGCGACCCTTCCGCGCCGCGCGACCGGCCGCGATGAGCCTCGAGACGCTGGCGATCCTGGCGGCCGTCGGGCTGGCGGCGGGCTTCCTCGACGCGATCGCCGGCGGCGGCGGCCTGCTCGCGGTACCGGCCTTTGCGCTCGCCGGGCTCGACCCCGTGGCGGCGGTCGCGACCAACAAGCTCGCCTCGACCTTCGGCTCCGGCTCCGCGACGCTGCGCTTCGCGCGCGCCGGCAAGATCGATCCGGCGCGCATGTGGCCGTCCGCGCTCGGCGCCGGCATCGGCGCCGCGCTCGGCGCGCTCGCCCTGCCCTTCGCGCCGCGCGAGGCCGCCGCCATCGCCCTGCCATTCGTGCTCGTCGCCGTCGCGCTCTATTTCGCCTTCTCGCCGCACATGGACGATTCCGATCGGCCGCGACGGCTCAGCGAGCGCGCCTACGCCTGGACGCTGGCGCCGCTGATCGGCTTCTACGACGGCGTGTTCGGCCCCGGGGCCGGCTCCTTCTACACGATCGGCTTCGTCGCGCTGGTCGGCTTCGGCGTGACGCGCGCGATCGCCAACGCGCGCCTCGCCAATTTCGCCAGCAACGCCGGGGCGCTCATCGTCTATGCGTTCGGCGGCCACATCGTCGTGGCCGCGGGCCTGTCGATGGGCGTCGGCCAGTTCCTCGGCTCGCGGCTCGGCGCCAGCGCGGTGCTCGGCGCCGGGGCGCGGCTGGCGCGCCCGCTGATCGTCGTCGTCTCCTGCCTGATGGCGTTGCGCCTGGCGGCGAGCCCGGCCTATCCCCTGCGCGGCTGGCTGATGGATCTCGCCAGGCCCCTCACCGGCGGTTGACGGGCCGGAGAGCCGGCGCGTATAAGCGCGCCGATCAGGCTGGGCCGCGAGTCCCGGCCGAGAAGTTCTGCGCGCTGCACCCCGGGCAGCCGCCCCGCATCGCGAGGATTCTGGTTCATGGCAAACACATCTTCGGCCAAGAAGGCGGTCCGCAAGATCGCGCGCCGCACCGCCGTCAACAAGGCGCGCCGCAGCGAAATGCGAACCTTCGTGCGCAGGGTCGAGGAAGCCATCGCCGGCAAGGACCCCGCCGTTGCCGCCGCCGCCCTGCGCGAGGCAGAGCCTCTGGTCGCGCGCGCCGCCCAGAAGGGCATCCTGCACAAGAACACCGCCGCCCGCAAGATTTCGCGCCTGACCAAGCGCGTCAAGGCGCTCGCCGGCTGAGGCGCTCGACCGCCGGCGCGGCCGGCCGATCTTTTTCGCACGGGATCGGTGGAATTGCGACAATGGCGCTGGCGCGCCCGGCGTCGTAGCGGTTAGCATGACCTCCTCGGAGCGAAGAGGGGGTGGACATGGCTGACCTTTCCGGCGGCGTCGATGAAATGCTTCCGGCGCCGCGACTGGCGGCGTTGGGCTTCCAGCACGTCCTGGTGATGTACGCGGGCGCCGTCGCGGTGCCGCTCATCCTCGCTGGCGCTCTGGGCCTTGCGCCCGAGCAGCGGGCGCTGCTCATCAGCGCCGACATTCTGGCCTGCGGTCTGGCGACGCTGGTTCAGACGATCGGCTTTCCCGGCGTCGGCATCCGCATGCCGGTGATGATGGGCGTCACCTTCGCCTCGGTCGCGCCGATGATGGCGATGATCAGCGCCGCCAAGGACGCGGCCGGATCGGGCTTTGCTCCGGCGACTGCGCTGGTGACGATCTACGGCTCGGTCATCGCGGCGGGCGTGTTCGCGATCCTCGCGGCGCCGTTCATGAGCAAGTTGCTGCGCCTGTTCCCGCCGATCGTGACCGGCTCGATCATCCTCGTCATCGGCGTCTCGCTGATGCGCATCGGCGTCGGCTGGGCCGAAGGGCCGTTCACCATCGTCCAGATCGTCGACGGCGCGGCCAAGGCCGTGCCCAATCCCAACCGCGACGCCCTCGACGGATTCGCCCTCTCGCTGCTGGTCCTGCTCGTCATCCTCGCGGTGACGCGATACGGCAAGGGCTTCATCGCCAATATCTCGGTGCTGCTCGGCATCGCCATCGGCGCCGTCGTCGCCGCCGCGCTCGGCAGGATGGATTTCAGCGCCGTCGGCAGGGCGGCGGCCTTCGGCGTCGTGACCCCGTTCCAGTTCGGCGTCCCCGATTTCCAGATCGTGCCGATCGTCACCATGTGCATCGTGCTGGTCGTGGTCATGATCGAATCGACGGGCATGTTCCTGGCGCTCGGCGAAATGACCGGCAAGACGATCCAGGCCGAGGACGTCTCGCGCGGGCTGCGCGCCGACGGCGTCGGCACGATCATCGGTGGCGTCTTCAACGCCTTTCCCTACACGTCGTTCTCGCAGAACGTGGGGCTGGTCGGGGTGACCGGGGTGCGTTCCCGCTACGTGGCGGCGGCGGGCGGCGTGATCCTCATCGTGCTGAGCCTGATCCCCAAGCTCGCCGCGCTGGTCGGCGCGGTGCCGGTCGAGGTGCTCGGCGGCGCAGGGATCGTCATGTTCGGCATGGTCGCGGCGACCGGCGTGCGCATTCTGGGCGGCGTGGACTTCCGCAACAACCGCAACAATCTGTTTATCGTCGCCATCGCCGTGGGCTTTGGCCTGATCCCGCTGGTCGCGCCGAACTTCTTCAAGAATTTCTACCCCGCGCTGAAGCCGATCCTGGAATCGGGCATCATCCTGACAACCATCGTCGCCGTCCTGCTCAACGCCTTCTACAACGGCCTCGGCGACCAGGAGTCGGCGCAGGACCAATTGGCGCAGGCGGCGCGCGCGGCGGAACACTAGGCGCGGGCGCCGTCAAGGATAACGCGCGGAGCCGCCGGGGAGCCGCTGGCAACCGGCGCGCCGACGGCCTATATGTCGGAACGATGTCGGGCGGCGACGCGTCCGGCGTCGCCGCTTCCCCTCCCACCCACAGGCGCCGATGTCCTCGCCTCCTCCGTCCGCTTCCGACCTCTTCGCCGATTCGCCATCCCTGCTCTCCGAGTCGGCGCGCATGGCCGACAGCCCTGGCATCGTCGACTTCAAGCTCGACAACGGCCTCGGCGTGGTGGTCATCCCCGACCATCGCGCGCCGGTCGTCACCCACATGGTGTGGTATCGCAACGGGTCGGCGGACGATCCGCCGGGCAAATCCGGTATCGCGCATTTCCTCGAGCATCTGATGTTCAAGGGCACGGCGCTGCATCCGCAGGGCGAATTCTCCGACGTGATCGCCGAACTCGGCGGGCAGGAGAACGCCTTCACCGGCAATGACTACACCGCCTATTTCCAGCGCGTCGCCAAGGAGCACCTCGGGGTCATGATGGAGTTCGAGGCCGACCGCATGACCGGCCTGGTGCTGACCGACGAGATCGTGGGCCCCGAGCGCGACGTCGTGCTCGAGGAGCGGCGCATGCATTGCGACGCCGACCCTGGCGCCCAGCTCAACGAGGCGGTCCAGGCCGCCCTGTTTACGCACCACCCCTACGGCGCCCCGATCATCGGCTGGAGCCATGAGATCGAGGGCCTGGAGCGCGCCGACGCGCTCGCCTATTACCAGAGGTTCTACACGCCGGAGAACGCCATCCTGATCGTCGCCGGCGATGTCGAGGCGGGCGAGGTCCGGCGGCTGGCCGAGCTCAACTACGGCAGGATCAAGCCGCGCGGCGCGCCGCCGCAGCGCAAGCGCCCGCAGGAGCCGGCGCCGGTGGCGCGCCGCCTGGTGACGCTCAGCGACGAGAAGGTCGAGCAACCGAGCTGGCAGCGCTGCTACCTGGCGCCCTCGTTCCGCACCGCCCAGCCGGGCGAGGCCGAGGCGCTCGAAGTGCTCGCCCATCTGCTCGGCGGCGGGCAGACGAGCCTGCTCTACCGGTCGCTCGTCCTCGACGAGCCGATCGCCGTCGTCGCCGGCGCCCATTACATGGGAACCGCGCTCGACGAGACGCGATTCTTTCTCTACGCCATGCCGACGCCGGGCGTCGCGATGGAGGCTCTCGACGACGCGATCGACGCCATCCTCGCACGCTTCATCGCCGACGGCGTCGACGCCGGAGCGCTCGAGCGCGCCAAGACCAGGCTGGTCGCCGACGCCATCTATGCGCAGGACAGCCAGGCGATGCTCGCGCGCTGGTACGGATCTTCGCTGGCGACCGGGTTGACCATGGACGACATCAGGCAATGGCCGTCGCGGATCGAGGCCGTCGAGCCCGCCGCGATCCTCGCGGCGGCGCGGAAGCATCTCGACCGGCGCAAGGCCGTCACCGGCCACCTTCTGCCACTCGAAGAGCCCGCCGGCGTCTGAAGTCGGCGACGCGGATGCAGGTCGAAGCAACGAGAACGGCGCAGAGGCGCCGAACGGAAACGCCCATGAACGCCCCAGTCGCCAGTCGGACTCTTTCGCGCGCTGTTAACGTCCAGGAGATCGTGACGCCGCGCGGCGTCAAGGCCTGGCTGGTCGAGGACTATGCGGTGCCGCTGCTGTCGCTCGAATTCGGCTTCAAGGGCGGCGCGGCGCAGGACCCGCCGGGCAAGACCGGCAGCGCCACCATGCTCGCCGCCCTGCTCGACGAGGGCGCCGGAGATCTCGACTCGCAGGCGTTCCAGCAGGCGCTCGACGAGAAGGCGATCGAAATCTCGTTCAACTGCGACCGCGACCATCTGGGCGGCCGGATGCGCGCGCTGATCCGCAACGCCGACCGCGCCGCAGAATTGCTGCGGCTGGCGATCAACGCGCCGCGCCTCGACGCGGCGCCGATCGTGCGGGTGCGCGAGCAATTGAGCGCCAGCCTGCGGCACGAAGCGAATGATCCGGGCTCGCTGGCCGGCCGGACCTGGCGGGCGCGCAGCTTTGCGGGCCATCCCTATGGCGCGCCGACCAACGGGACGCTGGAGAGTCTGGCGGGGGTCGAGCGCGCCGACCTGGTCGCGCTCGCGGGCAGGCTCGTCAATCGGAGCTTGCTGCATGTCGGCATCGTCGGGGCGATCGACGCCGAGCGCGCCGCGCGCCTGATCGACCGGGCGTTCGCCGATCTGCCGGCCAGCGGCGCGCTGACGCCGGTGGCGGAAGCGACGTTCGCCGGGATCGGAACGACCGAGATCGTCGATCTCGATGTGCCGCAATCGACGATCCGGTTCGGCCGGCCCAGTTTCCCGCGCCACGACCCCGACTACATGACCAGCGTGCTGGCCGCCCATATCCTGGGCGGCGGCACGGGGCTTTCGTCGCGGCTGTTCCGCGAGGTGCGCGAAAAGCGCGGGCTGGCCTATTCGGTCTCGACCTCGATCTCCACGCTCGACCACGCGAGCTTCCTGCACGGCGGCACCTCGACCAAGAACGAACGGGCCAAGGAATCGCTCGACGTGATCGTCGCCGAGATTCTCGACCTCGCACACCACGGGCCGACCGACGAGGAGCTCGTCAAGGGCAAGAAATATCTGGTCGGATCCTATCCCCTGCGCTTCGACACCTCGGCCAAGATCGCCGGCCAGCTCGTCCATATCCAGATGGACGGGTTCAGCCCGGAATGGCTGATCGAGCGCAACCGCCTCATCGAGGCGGTGACGATGGAGGATGCGCGCCGGGTCTGCGCGCGGCTGTTCGGCGACGGCGCGATGAGCGTGGCGATCGTCGGGCGACCGGTCGGCCTGTAAGCGCCCGCTTGGCGTCAGTCGAGGCCGATCGCCACCAGCTTGGCCTTCACGAGGTCGCGGTCGAACGGCTTCATCATGACTTCATTAGCGCCCGAATGCATCGCGCGGGCGATCTGGGAGACGTCATATTCGCTGGTGCAGAAGATCACCTTCGGCCAGTCGCCGCCGGGCAGCCTGCGCAATTGTTTGAGAAAGCCAAAGCCGTCGAGGACCGGCATGTTCCAGTCGAGCATGATCGCATCGGGCATCTGCAGCGAGCAGGCCGCCAGCGCGTCCTTGCCGTTGGTCGCCTCGGAAGTCTGAATGCGCATGCCGTCGAGAATCCGGCGCGCGATCTTGCGGATCACCGGCGAGTCGTCGACGACGAGTACGTGTTTCATCTCATGCTCCTCTGCACGCCGGCCGGGCCGGTTCGGCGGATACGATCGCGCGCCCGCGGCGGAGCGTGGATCGATCGTCGGCGGATGGTAACCCGATAGCGTTAAGGAGCGCTGAACCGCGCGCGGCGGCGCTCAGCCCGGAGGGGCGAGCGCGGCCTCGACGGCGAGGCTGGCGCGCAATGCGATCGATTCCGCAGCGGTCTCGATCGTCACCTGCAGGCCGCAGGCGCGGGCGACGAGGCCAGTGTAATAGGCCTGGATGGAATGGGCGTCGACCGAGCCGCCCTCCACGGTCCCCGCGATCAGCGCGGCGACGCCATGGGCTAGACGGGCGTTGGGGCCCTTGGCCTCGACGAGGGCTTCCAGACCCTCGCCCTCGCCGCTCAGCGCGACCGTGACGACCCCGCCGCGCGGAATCACGGAAAGGGCGATCAGGCACAGGTTGAGCACCAGTTTGACCTTGTTCTTGGGCGCGTAGCCGCGCGTCGCGTTCCAGACGAGCTTGGTGCGATCGCTGTTGATGAGGCCGCGCGTCACGTTCTCGGCGTCGCCGGTGTCGATCGAGGCGCCCACCGATCCGGCCGCGCCATACGCCAGCCGGCAGAACTGCAACCGCGCGGAGGCCGCCGCCGCGCTCTTCTTTATGAGGTCGAGCGCGATCTCGCGCATTTCGGCCTCCTTTTCGTCCTCCAGCACCTCGAGGCCGTTGATGATCGCGCCGACCGGGCTGATCACGTCATGGCAGACCCGCGAACACAGAAGGGCCGCCAGGTCCATGCCGTCGAGGGCGAATGTCGTCATTGCACGATTCCTGCGTTCATTCGCCGACGGGCGCGCCGCGGCTTCGGCCGGCGCCGGCGCCGGGACGACGGCCGGTCCGCTTCCTGCCGAATCAGCCCGGCTGGCTAATTCTCTCGATATGGGATTAACCTCGCCTCGAACACTTCGCAATCCGTCGCACCGGGTCGGCTGATGAACGCCTCGCCAGACATCGCGCTGATCGACATGGACGCGCCGTCGCGCGACGCGATCGCGGCGTTCTTCGCGGCGATCGCGCTCGCCGCGGGGCCGGTGGTGATGCGCGAATACACGCGCGGCTGCGCGGTGCGCGCCAAGAAGGACGCCAGCCCGGTCACGATCGCGGACGAACAGGCCGAGACCCTGATTCTCGCCGAGCTGCGCGCGCGCGCCTCGTCGATCCCGATCGTCGCCGAGGAATCGGTCGCGCGCGGCGCGCAGGACGCCATCGGCCCCAGTTTCATCCTCGTCGACCCGCTCGACGGAACCCGCGAGTTCATCGCGGGCAACGGCGAGTTCACGATCAATATTGCGCTGGTGCGCGACGCGGCGCCGGTCGCCGGCGCCGTCTACGCGCCGGCGCTGGGGCGGCTCTGGTTCGGCGGCGAACACGCTTTCGTTTGCGAGGCGGCGGTCGGCGCGCCGCTGCCCGAGCGATCGGCATGGCGCCCGATCGAAACCCGCGCGGCGCCCGCCGAGGGGCTCGTCGCCCTCGCCAGCCGGTCCCATTGCGATCCCGCGACCGAGGCCTTCTTGGCGCGGCTGCCGATCGGCGAGCGCCGGTCCGCCGGCTCCTCGCTGAAATTCTGCGCCCTCGCCGAGGGGCTCGCCGACGTCTACCCGCGATTCGGGCCGACGATGGAATGGGACACCGCCGCGGGCGACGCGGTGCTGCGCGCGGCGGGCGGCGCCGTGCTCGCCGAGGACGGTCGCCCCTTGCGTTACGGCAAGATCGACGGCCAGTTGCGCAACGGCGGCTTCGTCGCCTGGGGCGACCCGAGACGCGCCGCCGCCGAGCGGATGCTTAACACAACCTAAACCCGAGCGCGCCAGACTGCGCCCGCCGATGGCGCAGTCCGGCCGGGAAGGACCGATTCGAGCGGGAACTGGGCTGCGGAAGGCGATGGAGAGGACACGATGCCAAATGTGACGCGGCGCGCAATCCTGGCCGGCGGCGCCATGGCGGCGATGGGCCAATTCCTTGCGAGCGGCCCTGCCCGGGCCGATTCTCCGCCGGCCTTTTCGACGAACGAGTTGGTCGATAGCGGCCACCGCTTTTTCGGGGCGGTGTCGCGCGGGCTCGCCGAGGCGGTCCAAGAGGCCGGGCGCCGCTGGGGGCAGCCGAACGGCTATGTCCTCGGTCAGGAAGCCTCGGCCGCCTTCGTCGGCGGGCTGCGCTATGGCGAGGGCAAGATGTATACCCGCAACGCCGGCGATCAGCCGGTGTTCTGGCAGGGGCCGTCGATCGGCTTTGACGCCGGCGCCGACGGCGACCGGACGATGATGCTGGTCTATAACCTGCCGAGCGTCGGCGCGATCTTTCGCCGCTTCGGCGGCATAGACGGCTCCGCCTACTTCATCGGCGGCTTCGGCTTCACGGCGCTGGGCGCGGAGAACATCGTCGTGGTCCCGATCCGCACCGGCATCGGCGCGCGGCTCGGCGTCAACATCAGCTATCTCAAGTTCACCCCGCACGCGACCTGGAATCCCTTCTGAGGCCGAGCACGGCCGCGCGATCCCAAGGCTCGGCGGCGTCCGCGCCGCCGCGATCGATCCGGCCTGCCGCTGCGGACGCCGAGCCGCCGGGCCGCCGAGCCGCGCCGTCGGGGCCCCTCCGGCGCCGGGCGGCCGGCCTCCCCCGTTGCGCTTTGCCTCATTCTGGCGCTATGCGATGCTGGACGGCTATCGTCACCTCGGGTAGGGCGAATTGATCGAACCGGCGATGTTCTTCCTTGCGGGCCTCATCGTGGCCGGCCTCGCCGGGCTCATGATCCTGCCCGCTTTCGGCCGCCGCGCGATGCGCCTCGCCTCGGCGCGGGCGCGCCTGCTGGCGCCGCTGTCGATGAAGGATATCGTCGCCGAGCGCGATCTGCTGCGCGCCGAACACGCGCTCGTACGGCACAGGATCGAGCGCCGTCTGGCCAACGTCCAGGACGCGGCGGCCCGCCACCGCGCCGATCTCGGCCGCCAGGCCGTCGAGATCGTTGCGCTGGAGGCGAAGACGGCGGCCCTCGATGGCGAAATCGCCGATCTTCGCGGCGCGCTGGCGACGCGGGAGCGCGCCATCCTCGGTCTCGAGGGCAATCTCGGGGGGGCCCAGTCGGCGCTCAACGATTTCGCCGCGCGGCTCGACGAGGCCGCCGCGCAGGTTGCCGCGCTGCGCGAACAGCGCCTCGCGCTGGAGACCCTCGCCGATGACCAGCGCGCCGCGATCGCCGGCCTGGAGACGCGCGCGGCCGGCCTCGAGATGCAGCTCGCCGACGCACTGCGCCTGGCCCGGTCCGGCGCCGGCACCGCTGAAGTCGAGCGGGCGGGCTGGATGAAGGAATTGCGCGAGGCCGCGAACACTGTCGCCCGCATGAACGCCGAGCTGGGCGCCGCGCTGGCGAACAAGGACCGGACCCTCATCGCCCTCGAGCGGACGAGCGGCGAACTCGAGCGCGCCCGCCGCCGCCTCGCCGAAATCGAGGGGCAGCCCGCCGCGCGCGACCGGGCGCCGGCCGATTCCGGCCAGGCCGCCGCTGCGAAGGCCGAGCGGGCGGGCTGGGCAAGGGAATTGCGCGAGGCGGCGAGCGCGGTCGCGCGGATGCAGGCCGAGCTCGGCGCCGCGCAGGCGAGCAAGGACCGCGCCGCCGCCGCCATGGAGAAGACGACGGCCGACCTCGACCGGACCCGGCGCCGCCTCGCCGAGGTCGAGGCGGCGCTCGCCGCGCGCGAGGCGGAGCCGGCGGCGCCCGGCGACCGCGCACTGCGCGCGGCGATCGCGCAGCTCGCCGCCGACGTTGTCCGCCTCGGCGCCGGCTCCGCGGAGCCGCCGCCGCCGCGGGTCGGGCCGCGAACGATCGGCCTCGACGCGCCGGCGCCGCCCGCCCGCGCGCCGAGCCCCGGCGAAGCTCCAGCGCCGATCCCGCTGCGTCAGTTGCAGTCGACCGCCCAGCAGCGCTGAATTTGCTGCGCCCGGGCCCGCGTCGGGTTGGGTGGCGGCGGGACGAACCCGTCGGACCGCGCACCGACGCATCGCCATAGCGGAGGAGAATCGATGACCGAGGGCCTGGACGAGAAGATCGAGACCGATGACAAGCGGGTGGCGCTGCTGATCGCCATTCTCGCGCTGTTTCTCGCCCTGGCCGAGGCGGGCGGCAAGAATGCGGAGCATCGCTCGACCGAAAAGAACATCGAGGCGTCCGATCTCTACAATTTCTATCAGGCCAAGAAAATCCGCGCCGGCGTCCTCGAGGCCGACATCGCGCAGACGGAAATCGCCCGCGCGTCCGCCAGCGACCCCAAGGTCGCAGCGGCGATCGACGCGCAGATCGCGGCCTGGAAGGCGACGATCACGCGGCTCGAGACCGAGAAGCCCGACGGCATGGAGGCGATTCAGGAACGCGCCAAGGCGGCGGTGGAGACGCGCGAGCGGGCGAACCAGCGGCTCGATCATTTCGAATACGCCAGCGGTCTGATCCAGATCGCCATCGTGCTCGCCTCGGCCTCGATCATCACCGGCATAGCCGCGCTGATCTGGCTCAGCATGGGACTGGGCGTGATCGGCGCGGCGCTGATGGCCTTCGGCTATTTCGCTCCGACGATCCTGCCGTTGATCTTCGGCTGACGACGATCCGGCGCCTCAGTGGCCGCCGGCGCCCCCGCCCAGCATCTGCGGCCTGCGCATCATCGGCGCCAGCGCGACGAGCGCGAAGAAGATCGCGGTCAACGCGAGGAAGACGTCGCCGAGCGCCAGGATTTCGGCCTGCCGCCTGGCCATCAGCATCATCTCCCGGGTCGCCGCCAGGGCTGCGTCGGAACCGCGCGCGGCGAAGGCGCCGGTTAGCTGGGCGAGCGTCTCGTCGGCGCGCGTGCGCCCCCAGGACACCGCCTCGTGCAGGCGCGCGATATGCAGATCCTCGCGCTTGTCGAGCAGCGTGTTGATCAGCGCGAGTCCGACCGCGCCGCCCAGATTGCGGGTCAGGTTGAACAGGCCCGAGGCGTTCTTGATCCGCTGCGGCGGCATCGTGCCGAGGGCGAGATTGTTGATCGGCACCATGCACAGCATCAGCGAGAAGCCGCGCAGGATCTGCGGAACCAGCAGTTCCCAGAAGTCCCAGTCGGCCGTGATGTAGGAGGCCTGCAGCGTCCCGAGGCCGAAGCCGGCAAAGCCGACCGCGATCATCAGGCGCGGATCGACCTTGCCCATCAGGCGGCCCGAGATCGGCGCCATGATGAACATGCACACGCCGGTGACGAACAACGTCTTGCCGATCATCAGCGAGGAATAGCCGCGCACCGTGGCGAGATAGACTGGGTAGATGTAGGTCAGGCCATAGAGCCCGATCCCCATCACGAACGAGAACAGCGAGCCGGTCCAGAAATTGCGGTCGAGGAACGCGGTGAGGTCGACGATCGGCTGGGGCGCGCGGAACGCGCGCCAGAAGAACAGGATCGCGCCGACCGCGGACAGGCCGATTGCAAAGCTGACCGGCCCGCTCTCGAACCAGTCCTTCGAGGGCCCCTCCTCCAGCGCATATTCGAGCGCGCCGAGGAAGCCGGCCATGCCGGCCAGTCCCAGCCAGTCGAAGTTCTTCAGCAGCGTCAGATCCGGCTCGTCGAAATCGATGAGGAACCAGCAGGCGGTGGACACCATGATCCCGGGAATGACGTTGACCAGGAACAGCCAGTGCCAGGAGAAGGCGTCGGTCAGGTAGCCGCCGACGGTCGGCCCGATCGTCGGCGCCAGCGTCGCCACCAGACCGATGATCGGGGCGACGATCGGCTGCTTGCTGCGCGGGAAAATCGTGTAGGCGGAGGCGAACACGGTCGGGATCATCCCGCCGCCGATGAAGCCCTGCAGCGCGCGCCAGAAGATCATCTCGTTGATCGAGGAGGCGCCCGCGCAGAAGAAGCTCATCAGCGTGAAGCCCGCCGCCGAGGCGACGAACACGTAGCGGGTCGAGAAGGCGCGCGAGAGGAATCCCGAAAGCGGGATCATGATGACTTCGGCGATGAGATAGCTCGTCTGGACCCAGGTGATCTCGTCCGACGAGGCGGACAGACCGGCCTGGATTTCCGACAACGAGGCCGAGACGATCTGGATGTCCAGGATCGCCATGAACATGCCGAACACCATGAAGATGAAGGCGGCGAGCTTGCGCAGGTCGAGCGCCTCGGACTTGGCGGGCGCCGGCGCCCGCGCCGGCGCGGGGAGCGCCGCCGCGGCCCCGCTCATGGCGCGTTCGCTCCGGCGGTCTTGGCGGCCTTGGCGGAGGCGTCGAAGCCGAGCGCGCCGAGAAGGGTCGGCCTGGGCAGCGCCTCGTCGCGCGTGCGGACGGAGGCGACGACCGACAGGCCCGGCCGCAGATCGCCCTTGGCGAGCGCGTCCGCGGGCAGCGCGATGCGGACCGCGACACGCTGGACGACCTTGGTGAAATTGCCGGTCGCATTGTCGGGCGGCAGCAGCGAGAATTGCGAGCCGGACGCCGGGGCGACCGAGGTGACCACGCCCTCGATCACCCGCCCGTCGAGCGAGTCGACCGCGACGTCGACCTTCTGGCCCGGGCGGATCGCGCCGAGCTGGGTCTCCTTGAAATTGGCGTCGACATAGGCGCTGGCGAGCGGCACCAGGGCGAGCAGCCGCGTGCCGGGCTGCACATATTCGCCCAGTTCGGCCGCGCGGTTGCCGACCACGCCGTCGAACGGCGCCGTGATCGTGGCGAAGCCAAGGTCGCGCTCGGCCTTGGCGAGTGCGGTCTCGAGTTCGCCGCGCGTGCGCTCAGCCTCCACCTTCTGCGCGGCAAGGACTTCCAGATTGGCCTTGGCCCCGCTCTGCGCGGCCTGCGCGCCCGCAAGGCTGGCGCCGGCGCCGGCGAGCGAGGCGGCGGTGCGCGCGCGATCGGCGGCGGCCTGTTCGAGCCTCTGCTGGGATCCGAAGCTGGTGGCGGCGAGCTTCTGCGACCGGTCGTATTCGAGGGCGGCGCGCTCGCGGTCGGCCTGGCTGGATTCCAGCTGCGCGCGCGCCGCGTCTGCCTGCGCCTGGGTCTGGGCGATGACGGCGCGCTGCGCCTCGACCTGCTGGCCGATGCGCGCGATCGTCGCGTCCTGGGTCGCGATCTTGGCCTTGGCCGCCGCCACCGCGATCCGGTAGTCGCCGTCATCGATCTTCACCAGCACGTCACCCGCAAGGACCTGCGAATTGGCGGCCGCGGCGACCAGCGCGACATGGCCCGAGATCTTGGCGGCGATGATCGCCGTGTCGGCGCCGACATAGGCGTCGTCGGTCGAGACGAGAAAGCGCCCCTCGACGAACCATTCATAGGCCTTGGACCCGCCATAGGCGACGCCGGCCAGGACGATCGCGGGAAATATCAGGCTGCGGATCGAGCGCCTCGCCCTCGGCTTCTGGATCGGCGCGAGCGCGCCGCCCGGCCCGGCGGGCGCCATCATCTGCGCGGCCGATTGCGGCTGGGCGACGGGGGCCTGGATGCTAATGTCCGTGTCTTGGGCCATGGTGGACGTCCCGGATGCAAAACTTGGAGGGGATCGACCGAACCGTTCGGTCATTGGGGGTTGACATAGACCCATCGGCCGATTAAATCAAGATCGAACCGAACGGTTCGGTCAAGATTTTTGTAACGACCGGGCGAGCGGCGCGGGCGCCGGCAGGGCGTCAGACCGCAAGCCGCTCGCTCGGGAAGGACCAGCATGGCCGCGATGGACGGGGAGCTGATCGAGGGCGCGGGCGCCGAGGCGCTCGACGGCGGCGCCAAGCGGCGCCAGATCATGGAGGGGGCGCGCACCGCTTTCCTCGCCGCCGGTTTCGACGGCGCCAGCATGAACGACGTCGCGAGGGTGGCCGGCGTCTCCAAGGGCACGCTCTATGTCTATTTCGAATCCAAAGAGCAATTGTTCGAGGCGCTGATCCGCGAGGAGCGGCGCCAGCAGGCCGAGCGACTGATGGATTGCTCGTTCGACACCGACGACGTGCGCGGCGTGCTGTTCAGGTTCGGTTGCCGGCTGATCGAGATGATGTCGCGCCCCGACATGCTCGCCCATGTCCGCATGGTGATCGCCGCGACCGCGAAATTTCCCCAGCTCGGCCGCGCCTTCTACGAGGCGGGGCCGTGCTTCGGCGCCAACCGCCTGGGCCAATTCATCGGGCGGATGAATGAGCGGGGCATCCTGCGCGTCGGCGACGCCGATCGCGCAGCCTGGCAGTTTCTCGACCTCTGCCAGTCCGGCACGTTTAAGCCGCTGCTGTTCCGGATGATCGACGAGACTTCGACGGCGGCGATCGAGTCGAGCGTCGGCGCGGCGGTCGAAGTGTTCATGGCGGCCTATGGCGCGGGGCCGGGAGCGGCGTGAGGCCGCTCATAGCCTTGCCATCCCCTCGCGCCGCCGATATAGAACGCGGCCTCGGCCTCCCCTTCGAGGCTCCCATCGTCTAGCGGTCCAGGACGTCGCCCTCTCACGGCGAAAACAGGGGTTCGATTCCCCTTGGGAGCGCCAATGATTACAATGACATAGCGAAGTCCGTCAGATTCCGTGTCCAGGCTGTGTCAGACTGCGATGACGACGTCGGGTACGGATCCTTGGATCAGGGGTTCGAATCCCTTCGGGTGCGCCATTCTCGAACAAAAGAGAGAGCTGCGGGTGTCGAACGGTGCTTCCCCTCCGACGCGACCTGCAGCGCGCGTTTCAAGGCGGGGGTCGCTTTGCGGCGTCGAGTGACATCGCCGGCGCCTGTATCTCATAGCCCTGCGCGCCACACCGCGGTTCAGGCCAATCAGGCATCAACGCGCTTGCGCGCCGCGCCAGACCAATCCGTGACGCCGCGCGACACGCTGAGCCCTCTTGATTCAGGCGGGGTCGCCTGATTCTCCGGGTAGCCGCCGCAGATGTGGACCAACGAGGACCGCGCACGCTGACACCGCAGCAGCCTGCGCTGCCCTCCGACTCGAGCGACGAGGACCGGGCGCCGACCGAGCCGCCCATTCCGCCAGCCAGCCGCGGCGGCAACAAGCGGACGGTGTGGGCGCGCGAGGTCGTCAGCGGCCTTATGTACATCCTGAGCGCCGGCTGCCAGTGGCGGGCGATTCCAAGAACCCGCCGCGACGCTCGACGTCGGACGATTATTTCGATCTGCGGAACTCGGACGGCGCGCTCGATCGGATCCATCACGCCCTCATGTCGAGCGCCGCGAAGGCCGGAGCACGAGGCTTCTCCCACAGCGGCCATCATCGACAGCCAGAGCGTGAAGAGGCCCGCAAAAGAGGGCCCACGATCCGCATGGCTACGATGCAGGCAAGAAGATCAAGGGCAAGAAGCGGCATATTCTCGTCGATGCGCAGGGCCTCCTGATCCACGCCATCGTGCATGGCGTCGATGTCCGGGATCGCGACGGCGTCGTCCTGCCGATGGCGACGCTGTTCGGCGTCCACGCCTTCCCTCGTGAAACGCCACGCGGATGGCGGGCGTCAAGGGGCGAAATTCCAGAACGCGCTGAACGCCATTCTCGAGCGCGGCAACGTCGAGATCGTCAAACCCTCCGATCAAGCCCAGCGCTTCGTCGCCTCGCCAAAACGCTGGATCGTACAAAGTAGCTTGCCTGGCTCGGACCATGTCGGAGACTCGCCAGGGATCGGGGGGCTTCAATGGCGAGGCGCTCGTCTTCGTCAGCTCGCACCCATCCGCCTCATGATGCGAAAGTCATGCAATCCAACCTGATGTTTCCAGAAAGACGCTCGGAGCGCGGCAGCGACAGACCCGCGAAAGCTTGTTTGCAACGGCGTGACGGTTGCGTGAAAGCGGCGTCGTCCGCGTTAGCCTCCGGTCCCTTCGCCGTCGAAATCGTCGCGCCAGTAGAGTATGTCATAGGGAGCGGGCTCGCTCTCCGCGATCTTCAGCACTACCTGCGCGTGGATGCGCCGGTTGCCGACGCTCGCGACAATCTCGGCGCGCACGTAATCGTTGGGGTCGGCGCCGATGAAATCCTTGACCGGCCCAGCCATACGGGCGAGCGCCGCGGAATCGGGCGGCGGTCCGCTCCGCGCGGCCATGAAGCCATTGGCGATTTCCGGCGTCACGCCCGGCAGGGCGGCGAGCACGAGCGGATCGGCGACGAGCGGGTCGATCTTGCCGCCGCCGAAAATGGTCACGAAGCGCAGCGCGCGCTCCGCGAGGGCCGGCGACATGCCGGGTAGCAACGAGAGCTCGAGCACGTTGTCGAACGGCGCCCCGAGCGGCCCATAGCCGAGCCCCGCGTTGGCGTAGACCGCCGCCTCCTGGCGACGGTCGCTCTCTTTCAGCTTTCCGCGCCAGGCGACGACCCGATCGGCGAGAAAGCCGGCGGCGGAATTCGACGCGCCGAGCTGCGCGAACAGACCAGCGATGAGTTCGCGCGGCGCCGCATTGAGATCGACCCGAGCGCTTTCCGAGCGATAGAGGACGTCGATCCGGCCCGCGCCGACTTCCGTCGAAAAGGCGCCGGCGTCGGGGCGCGCGGGCTTGGGCCAGGCGAGTTGCCGAAACGCGCAGAGTTCGACGCCAGCGCGGATGGCGGCCTCCGCCCCCAACCGCTCTTCGGCCAGCGCCGCGCTCGGCGCCGTCTGCACCGCATAGACCGCATAGGCCGAGGCCAGCGCGGCGAGCGCGGCGATCATCCAGAGCACGGCGATGATGATGAAACCGTCTTCGCCGCGCCGGTTCATGGCTATCTTCTCGCCGCGAGGGGATTGCCCGCGTCGACCGCTTGCGATTGGGTGGCGATCTCGGGCTCAGCGGTGACTTTCAGCGCAAACGCCGTCGACGCCAGGACGGCGCCGCTCTCGGCTTGGACGGTCAGCCGCACCGCCCGCGGCAGTTTGGCGCTCGCGCTCCAAGCGGAGCGCCATTGGCCGTCGGGACCCGCATAGGCGAAGGACAGCCGGAACGGCGGACGCAGCAGCGTCGTCGCGTCGCGAAAGGCGCCGATCGCGCCGGGCGCAAGACTGGCATGCTCGCGTTCGGCCTCGACGCCCTGCTGTGTCTGCGACTCCCCGATCCGCACGATCTCGAGCCGCGGTGCGGCGCCCGGCCCGATCGCCTGGCGCACGAACGTGACCGCCTCCGGCGTGCCGCGAAACAGCGGGGGCCCCCGTCCGCCGTCGAGCCGCGCATACTCCGCCGACGCGACGTCTTCGACGATACGATCGAGAGCGAGGCCGATCAGGTCGGCGTTTTGCAACGCCTGGAAGCCATGCCGCCAGTTCGGCAGCCATTGGCCTGCGAGCGCCGCCAGCCCGGCCAGGATCGCCGCCGTCACCGCGACGGCGGCCAAGGCCTCCAGCAGCGTGAACCCGCGCTCATGATCGCACGCGCGGCTCATTGCGCGGCTCCCGTCGGCCGCAGCCGGACCGTGTCGATGACGATCCTGGCCCCCGAAGGGCCGGTGACGACGAGTCGCGCGGCCTGCGGCGTCCATGCGCGATCGCCGGGCGCGCCGGGCGCGGCGAACAGGAAGGGGGCCGACTGCAAGCGCCAAGCGGCGCCGTCGATTTCGCCGGTGAGGGCGCCGCCGCCGAGCGCCTGGCCGCCCGGCAGCGCGGTGAACGCCTTGCGCGCGGTCGCCGTGAGCAAGAGCCGCGTCTCGGCGCGGCGGGCGGCGGCGACCGTGCCGAAGCCGAGCTGGCCGATCGCCGCCAGACCGGCGGCCAGCACCGAGAGCGCGACGAGGGCCTCGATCAGAGTGAAGCCGCGATCCGAGGCCGAACGTCGCGGACGAGCGCAAAGCCGCATCGTGTTCGTCGAAACGACTCCTGCCAAGCCGCACGCCGTAACGGCGTCAGACCGACCGAAGCTTGAGCCGTTTCCATGACGCTGCTGTGTCGGCCCGCTCCGCGGCTGTTACGGGGATCACTCCGAAACAAATATCCCCTTCTCGGCGTCGGGATCGCTCTCGCCAAAAAAGGGAAATCTACCGACGCCGAGCGGTCTCATGCGAATGCGCACCTGACCGCGGGGTTGGAGGCCCTTCTCGACCGCGGGAATCAGCATCTCGAATTCGTCCGCCGCGTCGCTTGCGTTCGTCACCACAACGAAAAATGGCTTGCCGGTCGGCACATGTATCTCAGCCGGCGCAAACGCATGGTTCTTGAGGACGACCTCATAGGTCGCGAGATCCTCCGCGAAAACCGGGCACAAGCCGAGGCGCAACGCCGCCCCTGCGACCACGAAGCACGCAATAGACCGTTTCATCTTCCTGCTCCTGATTTCACCCGAACCGGCCCTTCGCGCGACGCGGATCGCCGTCGCCTCGCAGGCACCCGTCCTCGTGTCGGGGCGAGGTGGCCGCGCTGGCCGATCGCCTTCGGCGATGAGCGCGCGTTCCGTTCGAGGGCGCCCACGCACCATCCCTCGACAGACAAGATCGGCCCGCTCTCGCGGGCCGACCGTTCATGGCGGGCGGGGAACCCACGGCGCAAGGGGAGCGCCTTACTGGTTGAAGTCGAAGAGGTCCCAGAGGTCGCCGAGGGCCGGCGCGTTGACCGGGACGTACGGATTGGCTTCGGTCAGCGGGTTCGGCAGATTGTCGCGGCTGCGCTTCGAAATCGCCGATAGACCCCAGTTACGCTCGATGAACTTCGCGAGCGAGACGTGATCCGAGTAGGTATGCGAGATATGACCGCCCCTGCTGAACGCGGAGACCACGATCAGCGGGATGCGCGTGCCATCCCCAAAGAAGTCGAGCGGCTGCACATAACCCGAGTCCCAGTAGCCGCCTCCTTCGTCGAAGGTGATGAAGATGGCGGTGTTGGCGGCGAGCGTCCTGTTCTCGTGAACGGCGTCGACGATCTTCTTCACGAAGCCTTCAAACAGGCTCAGCTTGGAGGACGCCGGGTGGCCATCGACCAATCCGCTCGGCTTCACGTAGGACACCGCCGGGATCGCGCCGGCCGCGATCTGCGTATAGAGCGAGGACGTGTCCTGCAGGTGTGTTTCACGTAGGCTCTTGTCGGTCATGATCCGCGTGTCGTACTGCGCCCAGTTGCAGATGTTGCAGTACTCGTCGGTCGCCGATTGCTGATATTTGTCGTCGAGATATTCAGCGAACTGGTCGCCATAGTAGGCCCAGGAGACCTTGTTGTCGATAAGCAGGTCGCCGATGGTGGGGACGCTCGACGGCGGGACAGTGTAGACATAGTTGTTCGGGTTGGTGTCGGTGTAGGCGTCGGAGCCGTCGCCGAAATAGCCAGGGTTGTAGTTGTTGACGAGATAGTAGCTATCTGAGGCGCAGTTCGGTTTGACCGGATTGGGGAGCTTTCTCATGTAGTCTCGCTGATCGGCGACGCCGGGCTGGGCCGGGTCGGAGCAGTTCACATACGAGCCGCCGCCATAGTTCGAGGGGGCGCCCGGGACGCCGCTGCCGCCGCCGTAACCATCCTGAGTATAGAAATTGTTGGTTCCGGGCTGCGGGTTCGGGTTTTCGATTTCGCTGAGCGAGTTCGGGTAGCCGGCGAGCGGCGTGCTCGGATCGCCGGGATTGACCGGGTTGTTCGGCGGAACTTGCGGATTGCCCTTGCCGTCAGAGAAGTAAATGGCGTCGGCGGTGCCCAGCATGATGTGATTGGCGCCGGTGCCGCCCTTCACCGCCTGGTGGTAGTTGTCGCTGATCGCATAGGTGTCGGCGAGCGACTTGAAGTAGGGCGCATCGCCCTGCTGCACGTTGAAGAACCCCAGCGCCGTCGAGCCTTCGCCTGTCGACGCGTCGGTGAAGGGCGAGGGAGGCGCGGCGCCGTTGGAACCAGCGCCGATCGTCACTTCGACCCAGGCATAGAGGTCGCTGGAGCACCCGAACGATTCGCCGCTCTTGGCCTTCGTCGCGTCGCAGTCGAGCTGCTGCTGCATCTGCATGAAGCGATGCACCGGGCTCGCAGTATAGGAATCGTAAGGAAGCGGATAGGAGCTGTTGACCGAATTGGTCAATTGGTACGGCCCGGGAGGCAGGTTCGTCGCGGTCTTTCCATCGTAATTGACGCGCAGATCCGGAGTCTTGCTGGTCTGGCCGGTGCCGCCGGTCAGCAGGAGATGCAAATCCGCGTCCTCCAGCCCGTTCTCGATGCCAGCCGCCTTGAGCTTGGCGAGGTTCGTCGAGCTATCGCAGGACGTTCCCGTCGTCACGCCGAGGAATTGACAGACATAGGGGGTCGTGGGACCGCCGACCAGTGCGGGCGGCAACGTCGCATAGGGCGCCTTGGTCGGCGCGAGCTGGTAGACGTCGTAGTCGGAAGCGCTGTATTGTAAAGCCTTGCCGTAGTTCGCGCCCGGGGTGCCGTCCGCCTTGACGATTCCTTCGGAGAGGAGATTGAGCACCGAGTCCTGCGAGTGGACGGGCTTATAAGTCGCAAAGACGTGGTCGAAGCTGCGGTTCTCGCCGATGATGACGATGACGTGCTTGATCGGCGAGGCGGTTTCATCGTCGCGCGCATCAGCAAGGGCGGGGGCGATCGAACTTCCGGCGAGAGCGGCGATCGCGGCGCAGGCCAAAAGCCTCTGGCGCAACGACTCTCGTTTGATGCCTAAGATTTTCATGTTGCTACCCCTTTTGAATAGTGAGGACCCCTTCGCAATACGGAGCGCCCAGCGTTCCGTATCGCGACGCTAGGGTACGCACGTCTCCGTTTGTTAACGAATTTGTAATGAGTGTGTGAATTCGCGCGCGGCTGGTGCCGTCGATAGGTGGTAGCGATTCTGAATTCCGACAGGGTAGGAATTGAACTGCGACAAACGCCAGGACGTCGAACCTGAAGTCGCCTGTGGCTTCGATGGCGCCGTGCGCTTGAAGGACCGTCGTGCGAAACCGCTCCGATGAATCGGCCGCTCGTACGCCGGCGCGCTCGAACGGGGTCTCGGCCGGGACGGCGCCCACCGTCTCGAAGTGCGAGGATTGCGGCGCCTGAAACATTACAGTCGCAATCATATCGTATTGGCGCGTCGCAGCTGTTTCCAGCGACGGGAGCACCGGGTCCATGAGTATGAAACATATGGGTCTCGTCCGAAGCGCCGTGATCCCGGCGGCGGCGCTCTTTGCCTTGCTCGTCACGCCGGCGAGGGCGGACCGCAATCAGTTGTGGATGATCGTCAGCCTCAAATGCATGCGTCATCTCGCCAAGTCCGAGGCGCCGATTCCTTGCGACGGCATCGATATGTCCATGGGCTGGGACAAAGGCGTCGCCCTGCTGAAGGACGGCGTCGGCAAGGTCCGCATGCTCGCGATCCCGACCCACGTGATTTCCGGCATCGAAGATCCGGCCGTGCTCGCGGCGGGCGAACCCAATTATTTCGCCGAGGCCTGGGCCGCCCGCAACGGCTTTCCGCTTCGATTGCACGCCAGGCTGTCGAGCCAGGCCGTCGCGGCGGTGGTGGATTCCAGACCAGCCCGGAGCCAGGACCAACTTCATGTGATCGTCGATTGCCTGGACGCCGACGTCGCCGCGACGCTCGCCAAAGAGGCGGGCGACATGCCGACGCAGTGGCGCCAAATGCCGGATTCTCTCAAGGGTCGGACCTATTGGGCGCGTCGGGTCGAAGCCTCGAAGCCGGAAGACATCTGGCCGTTTCGTCTCCTCGCCGACGGCCTGCCCGAGGCGAGCCGCGATATGGCCGCCTGGTCCTTGGCGCTAACGAAGCCGGCGTCCCTCGGCGAGGGCTCGTTCCTTCTCCTGGCCGACCGCGCGGACGGCGACCAGGGCGGCCGCGCTCGCGATCTCCTGGACCCGGCTTGCGGCATCGCACAGCGTTGAGCGAATATCCGGGCCTCGCCGTCACCGTCGCCTGGGCCGTTGCTCGCTCCGGCGAGCGCGGCGCCGACCAACTCGGTGATGAACAGCGCGCCGCTCGCGCCGCGCCCTTGCGACACGGCTGTCACATCGGTGGAATAGGAGCGGGCTGGAGCCTTCGAAGCGCGCCACGCAAGCACGGAAGGCGCGGGTTTGTGGGAGGGATGCATGCGGGCGCGTTGGCGGGCGATTACGATGACGGTCGCGATGATTGCGACAACGTCGGCGCATGCGGCGGATGCCGGCGAGCGCGCCTATTATCGCGGCGACTATCCGCGGGCGGCCCTCCTTTTGCTCGCGGAAGCCAACGCCGGTCGAGCGGTCGCACAGACCTTCCTCGGCTATCAATATCAGGACGGGCTCGGCGTGCCGAAGAGTTTCGAGGAGGCTGCGCATTGGTTCCTGCGCGCGGCCGAGCAGGGCGAGCCGACCGGGCAATTCTTCCTCGGCATGCTCTACGACAGGGGGCAGGGCGTGCCGGAAGACCCGGTGGAGGCGGAGAAATGGCTCGACCTCGCCGCCGCGCACGCCCCCGCCCCCAAGCGCGATTACTGGGCCTCGATGCGAGACGCCGTGGCGGGCAAGATGACGCTGGACGAACTCACCGAGGCGCGCCGCCGCGCCGTCGCCTGGTATCCGATCCGCGAGCGCTGGTAGATCAGAACCCGAGCCGGCCAAGGCCCCAGCCGAGGAAAATCGCGGGCGCGAAGCCGACCGCGAACGGCAGCTTGATGTCGCCGCGCGGCTTTGCACCCGCGCGGCGCACCTTGAACAGCGCAAGCCCCAGCCCGAACAAAGCTGCGGCCTCGACGACAAAAGGCGCCACCCGCCAATCGACCCAAGCGCCCGCCACGCCCGCGAGTTTCACGTCGCCGAGCCCCAGCCCCTCGCGACCGCGAAGGCGCCGATAGGCGACGCGAAAGATGTAGAACAGCCCCGCCATCGCGGCGGCGCGAACGCAAGCGTCCAGCAAAACCTCGGCGCGCGGACCCGGCGGCGCCGCGAGGAGATCGGCGGCGCGCAAAGCCAGGGCGAGCCCCGTCAGACGATCCGGCACGCGATAGCGCCGCCAGTCGGAGACGGCGATCGCGAGCATCAAATATCCGAGTGACGCTCCGACGACGAACACATGAATCGGCGTCGCCACGGCTATGGTTTCGCGCCGACCTGAAGCGCGTTCGGGATCGAAACCGCGTCGATGCGGCCGCCGCGCATCTTGGCGCGCAATTGTTCGGCGACGCGTGAGGCGTCAACGCTGTCGTGAACGATCTGCGGCCGGATGAGAATGATGAGTTCGGTGCGTTGCCGTTGCGCGCCCGTCGAGCCGAAGGCGCCGCCGACCAACGGCAGTTGATCGAGCACCGGCACGCCCGAGCGCGATTTCGTTTGCGTCTCGGCGACCAGGCCCGCCAGCATCACCATCTGGCCGCTTGTCACGGTGATCTCGCTCCTGACCCTGCGCTCGGAGATCGTCGGCGTCGTGGTCGAACCCGGCGACGAGCTGTTGCCCGCCGAGGAATTGTCGACGACGTCGCTGATCTCCTGGCTGATGTCGAGCTGAACGGTGTTGTCGGGACTGACGCGTGGGACGACATCGAGGATAATGCCGGTGTTCTTGTAATCGATCGTGTTGACGACCGCGTTGTTGGCGCTCAGCACCGTGGCGCTGCCGGTCGACACGGGAACCTGATCGCCGACCTCGAGCGTGGCCTCCTGATTGTCGAGCACCATCAGCGACGGATTGGACAGTATTTTCACGTCCGTCAATTGGTGCAGCGCGTTGATGATGGCGTGCGGCGTGTTGTAGTTGCCGATAAACACGTTGAAGCCGGCCGGCGCGTCAGTGCCGGCCAAGGGCAGCCCGGTGGTCGAATTGCCGATCGAACCCACGTGTTGCGACAGATAGAACTGCACGCCGTAGTTGAGCTGGTCGTTGAGCGTCACTTCGGCGATTGTCACGTCGATCGCCACCTGCGCCTTGGGCCGGTCGATCTGCTGCATGGCGCGCTCGACGATGCGATAGCTGTCGGCGGTCGCATAGACGAGCAGCGAATTGTCGGCCGCGTCCGCAGTGACGCGAACGCCCGGCAGCGCGGGATTTCCGCCGCCTTGCCCCGCCGACGCGAAGGCCGAACTCAGCGCGGCGGTCTGCAATCCGCCGAAGGGCGAGGTCGAGCCATTGGCGCCGGCGCTCGTCGCGTTGGCGCCGTTCAGGCCGCCGCCGCCGCCGGACCCCGTCGCACCGTTCGTTTGCGGGCGCCCGCCGGTGAGCCGATCGGCCGCCGAGAGCGGCTTCGACCCGGCGCCGGGCGCCAGTTGGTTGACGTCCGACTCGCCCTTCGCGCCGCCGCCGCCGAACATCGCGGTCAGCAACTGCGCCATCTCCTTGGCGTCTCCATATCGCACCTTGTAGACGTGCACGCCGGCGCCCGATACATCAGGGGAATCCAGCCGCTCGACCCAGCGCTGCGCCGCCGCCAACAGCTGCGGCCGCGCGGCGACGACGAGAATCGCGTTCTGCGCCGTGACGTCCTGCAGCTTGACGAGACCGTGGCCGAGACCCGCCTCGCCGGAGTCCATGATCTTCTCGAGTTCGCCGGCGATCGCGGTCGAATTGCCATTACGGACCGGGAACAGGCCGACCGATTGCCCGCGCATCCAATCGACGTCGAACTGCCGCACGGTTTCGATCGCCGTGCGGCGCTCGTCGCCCGTGCCGACGACCAGCATCAGCCGACCGGAGGGGTCCGCGCGCACCGTCCCCGGCCGGGTCGAAAACCCTTCGAGCAACCGCACGATCGTCGCGCCGGACACATAGTGCAACGGAATCACCGTCATGCCGTAGCCGGGCGTCGCCGCGTCGGCGGAATCGGCGCGGTCGGTGGCGCCGAACGTGCCGGTTTCCCCAAGCGGCGCGATCCGATAGCCGCCGGACTCGCGGATCATAGCGAGGTTGTTGGCGCGCAACGCGCTCTCCAGCACGAACAGGAGATCGCGTCTGGGGATCGGCCGGCTCGACGAAAGATTGATGGTGCCTTGCGCGCGCGGGTCGATGGCGTAGCGAAGCGAAAGAATGTCGCCGAGCACCACCTTGGCGACATTCGCCACCGGACTGTTGTCGAAGTTCAGCGTATATCCGTCGGCCGTCTCGCCGGCGGCCTCCGGCGCGTCGGCCCGGGCCGCCTCGGGTGTCGCTGGCGGCGCCGGCGATCCAAACAAGACGAATCCGCCGCCCTGCGACGCTTCTCCGCCGCCGTCCCGCACGGGCGCGGGAAGGCGCGGTCGCAGGTCGGCGGAGCGCACGACGTCGGCCGCATTCTGCGCCTCGTCCCTACGCTGCTCCAGATAGGCGGGAGAGCAGCCGGCCAGGCAAACGAGCGAGATGGCGCAGATCGACCTCGCGCGCATTCCTCTCCTCACAACCGACCGCCTCGCAATGTTCCGGCATTGACAGAACGTTGAACAGGCGCGGAAAAACCACTAAAGATTACGTGATGTCAAGCAACCCAATGTCCGACCTGTCATGAACACGCAGCAAATATGTCATGAATACTTCATATGAGCTGAGCGAAGGCGTCGCTCCGCCCTCGGATCGTGCGTTGCGCGTGTTCGAGTCGCTGGCGGCGCGCGGGCTGGTGGGGACCCAGCGGGCCAAGCTCGCACAGGACGCCGGCTCGTCGCGCCTGTCGCTGCGCACTTTGTTCGAGGCCAGCGACCTTTCGGCGCAGGATTTCGCCGACGAGGTCGCCGAGAGCTTCGACCTGCGCCGCGTCTCGCTCGCGGAGCTGATCTCGGCGGAGGCGCTCGGGCGCGGGTTCAGCGAAAGGTTCCTGCGCGAGGCGGCGATCTTTCCGTTTGCCGGCGCCGAGGGCCGCATTCGCGTCGCGATGGCCGATCCGGGCGACGCGCAGGCGTTGCGCGCCGCCGAGATCGTGCTCGACGCGAAGGCCGAAGTCGTCGTCGCCTCCTTCGAGGACATCGCCAGCGCGCTCGACTCCCGCCACGACGAAATCGAGACGGACGAAGCACCGGCGCGCGGCGCGGCCGAGGAGGAGAGCCTCGACAATCTGCGCGATCTCGCCAGCGGCGCGCCGGTCGTGCGTGCCTTCGACGCGATCGTGGAGAAAGCCGTCGACCTGCGCGCGAGCGACGTCCATATCGAGCCGACGCGCGCCGGGCTTTCGATCCGCATGCGCGTCGACGGCGTGTTGCGCGCCGTCGCAACGCCTGCCGCGGCGCCGCCGCAGGCGCTCATCTCGCGCATAAAAATCCTCGCCGGGCTCAATATCGCGGAGCGACGGCTGCCGCAGGACGGCGGCGCGCGGTTGAAGGTCGGGCGCGCCGAGATCGACGTCCGCGTCGCTACGCTGCCGGCCCACCACGGCGAATCCGCCGTCATCCGCCTGCTGCCGCGCGACCGCGGCCTGCTCGACATCGAGAAACTCGGTTTCCAACCGGCTGACGAGGCGCGCATCCGCCGCGCGCTCGATTTTCCCAACGGCATGATCGTCGTAACAGGGCCGACGGGCAGCGGTAAGACGACGACGCTCGCCACACTGCTGAGCGCGCTCAACTCGCCGACGGTGAAGATCCTGACGATCGAAGACCCGATCGAATACGAATTGCCGGGGATCGTCCAGGCGCAGGTCAAGGCCTCCGTCGGGCTCACCTTCGCCGCGGCGATGCGAGCCTTCGTGCGCCAGGACCCCGACATCATCATGGTCGGCGAGGTGCGTGACGCCGAGACCGCAAATATTGCGGTTCACGCCGCGCTGACCGGCCATCTCGTGCTGACGACGCTGCACACGGAGACGGCGGCCGGCGCCGTGCCGCGGCTCATCGATCTCGGCGTCGAACCGTTCCTGCTCAAATCGACACTGCGCCTCGTCGTCGCGCAGCGGCTCGTGCGCGTGCTGTGCGAGCGCTGCAAGACACGGCGCCGCCTCACGGCGCAGGACGTCGCGCGAGATCCGCGGCTGACGCTGGTCGGCTTCGGGGCGGGCGACGCCGTCAGCGAGCCCAGGGGATGCGAGCGCTGCGGCGGCGTCGGGTTTCGTGGGCGCATCGGCGTGTTCGAGGTGATCGAAGTGGCGGGAGAGGCTCGCGAGCACGTGCGCGCCGGCGTGGATTCGCAGGCCCTCGAGGTCGCGGCGCTGCGCTCGGGGATGACGACGATGACGCTCGACGCGATCGAGAAGGCGCGTTGCGGAACAACCTCGGTCGCCGAGGCGCTGCGCATCGCGGCGATCAGGTAGCCCCATGCCGAACTTCAGCTATCGCGCCCTGACCACGAAGGGGGAGATCGTCGGCGGCGTCGTCGAGGCGCCAAGCGCCGATCTCGTCGTCGAGCGCGTGCTGAGCCTCGGACTCATTCCCATCGACGGCGGCGCGCCGGCTGAGGCTCGGAATCCGGCCTCGGGCCGGCGCGGCGCGCGCCCTGCGCCCGAGGACGTGACGGTGTTCTCGGGCGATCTGGCGCTGCTGCTCCGCACCGGCGCGCGCATCAACGACGCGCTCGACCTGCTGGCGAGCGATCGGGAACTCGGCCGCATGCGCGCTATCGCCGCCGATCTGCACGAAGCCGTGCTCGCAGGGCAGAGCTTCGCCGAAGCGCTCGGCGAGCACGGTTACGCCTTTCCCAGGCTTTATGTCGCGCTCGTGGGCCTGGGCGAGCAGACTGCCACGCTGCCCTCGATCCTGGAGGCGATCGCCGCCGAGCGGGCGCGGGCGGAGGCGCTGAGACGCCGCATTTTCGACGCGCTTCGCTATCCCGCGTTCCTGCTGGTTGCGGCCTCGGCTGTGCTGCTGTTCTTTCTGACGTTTGTGCTGCCGCAATTCGCTTCGGTATTCAGCGACTTCCACGCTAGGCCGGACCCGGTGCTGGCGACCTTCCTCGCACTTTCCGAAACTATGCGCGAGAACGGCGCGCTCTACGCCGGGCTCGCCGGCGCGATCGTCGTGGCGCTGGCGCTCACGCTGCGCAGCGCGTTGGCGCGGGCCTATCTGATCGAACAGGCGGCGCGGCTGCCCTTGATCGGCGCGGCCTTCGAGCACCACCGGACGATATTGTTCTGTCGCAATCTCGGGCTATTGCTCGGCGGCGGCGTAACGCTGTCGGCCGCGTTGCGGATTCTGGTCGACGTCATGTCGGCGACCGGGGCGGGGCGGCGTTGGTCCGAGGTCGTCGACGGTGTCCGAAGAGGCGGCAAAATGTCGGACGCGCTCGCTGGCGAGGCGCTGCTTCCTCCGATGGCGATACGGACGTTGCGGCTCGGCGAAGACTCCAACCAATTGCCGATGCTCTGCGCGCGCGTCGCCGATTATTACGAGGCCCGGCTCGACCGCAGCATCGACCGGATCGTCGGCGTCGTCGGACCTCTAGCAATCGTCGTCATCAGCGCGATCGTCGGCGGTCTCATTGTTTCGGTAATGACCGCCCTGCTTTCGGTCAATCAGATGGTGGAGTGACACATGCGCGCGGGCTTTGAAGCGAAGCGGTCGTCCGCAGCGGACGGCGAAGCCGGGTTCACGCTGGTCGAGATGCTCGTGGTCATCACGATCATCGGCCTCATCATGGGGCTCGTCGGCCCGCGCGTGCTCAACTATCTCGCCGAGTCGAAGGTTAAGACAGCGAGGATCCAGATCGAGAGCCTGTCGGCGGCGATCGACCTTTATTATCTCGACAACAGCCATTATCCCTCGACAAGCGACGGGCTCGACGCGTTGGTGCGCCGGCCGGCAGGCGACGACGGCTGGAACGGCCCCTATTTGAAGAGCCAGAAGGCGCCTGCCGATCCCTGGGGCCACCCTTACGTCTACAAAGTCCCCGGCGAACACGGCCCCTACGAGATCGCCTCCTACGGCCCCTCAGGCCCCCAGGATGGCGACGAATCGCATCTCATCACCAGCGCGGCAAGGTGAGAAACGTGGCGCGCGAGGCCGGCCTTACCCTGATCGAGGTCGTGGCGGTGCTCGCCATCGTGGCGATGCTCGCCGCGCTCGCGTTGCCGCGCTGGCCGGAGGGAACGACGAGGCCGCAGTTGGAGGCCTATGCGCTGCGCGTGGCGGCGCTCCTGAAGGCCGACCGTAACGCCGCGGTTCGCACCCGCGCGCGCGTCGAAACGCTGGTGAGCCCTGCAACGCGTCAGGTCGTCTCCGGCGCCGGAGTCGGCGAAGTGCGGCTGCCCGAGGACGTCGCCTTCGACGCCCTCGTCGCCGAGACCTGTTCCGGCCGCGAGAACGGATCGGCGATCGCATTCCTGCCGAGCGGCACGTCCTGCGGCGGATCGATCGCGCTGGCGCGGCCTAGCGCCGCATATCATGTGCGAGTCAATTGGTTGACGGGAGGCGTCGAAGTTGTCGCAGCGGACCCCGCTCGCTGACTCCCTGGGCGCGCCGAGCGCGCTCTCGCGCTGGTTCGACGCGCGTTTGAACGACGCGGCGGAGGGGTTCGCCGTGGTCAGCGAACGCCTGCGCCCGCGTCGCCGTGTGCTGTTCGTCGAACGGCAGGACGGCGCCCTCTGCAGCCCGGACGGGACTTGCCGTCTCGACGGGGGGCGTTTGGCGTTCGAGGCGGGCGACGCGTCGTTGCGGGGCGCGGAGGCCGAGTTCCGTCTGTCACCGCGGCGCTGCGTGTTTCGCGAACTGGAGCTGCCCGCCCGCGCCGGCGAATTCCTGGAGGGCGTCGTGCGCGCGCAGATAGACCGCCTGACGCCCTGGCGGGCGAGCGAAGCGGCCTTCGGCTGGAGCGCGCCCGCCAAGCGCGACGCCGATCGCATTCTCGTCACGATCGCCGCCGCCAAGCGCGAGCCGATCGCAGCCCTGCTCGATGTCGGCGCCGACGCCGTGCTCGTCACCACCGCCCGAGACGGCGATCCGGCGCCCATCGCCATCCTCTCGCGCTACGCGGGCGCTTCCTCGCGCCGCGGGCGCTGGCGGCTCGTGCTGACAGCAGCTCTCGGGCTGTCGCTCCTCTGCGGCGTCGTGGCGCTGGCGGCCGAATGGACGCTGGGGGAGGCCTTGCGCGAGGAGGCCGATGCGCTGGCGGATAGCCTTGCCCGAGCCCGCGCGGCCACCTTGCGGCGCGAACACGCCGGCGAGGATCCGGCCGCACAGGCGCTCGACGTGCTGAAGCGCGCAACCCCCGCGGCGGTCGTCGTACTCGAGGCGCTTTCGCGCGCGATCCCCGACGACGCCTATCTCACGGAGATGCGGATGAAGGGCGATGAGATAGAGATTTCCGGCCTCGCCGTCGACGCCGCGGCTCTCGTCAAACATATCGAGCAATCGCCGCATTTCTCGCGCGCAACTTTCACCGCCCCGACGACGCGAAACGGTGAGGAGCGCGAAGCCTTCCGCATCGCGGCGCATGTCGCGCCGCTGATCGCAGTGTCGCCGTGAACGCCCCGCTTCGCCAGGGCCTGTCCGCTCTCGGTCTCGTCGCGGGGATCGCGCTGGCGCTCGGAAGCACGGCTTCGACCGCAGTGTCGCTCAGCGAGCGGCGGGCGAATGTCGCGCAAATGAGGGAGCAAGTCGAGGCCCTGCGGGCGCGCGAGGAGCGGCTCGCGGCCCTGCCTGGCCGCAAGTCCAGCGTTTCGCCGCTGTTCGAAGCCAAGACGATCACGCTCGCGGGCGCCGCGCTGCAACAGCGGCTCGAGGCCGCAGTCACGACGGCGCGAGGGCGGCTCGTCTCCTCCAAGGTTGAAGTCGCGCCGCGTGGCGACGAACACCGGATCGCTCTCGCCGCGGAGTTGACCATCGCCGAGGACGACATGCAGGCCTTGCTCCACGATCTGGAGACCGGTAGGCCCTATTTGTTCGTCGATGCGATCGAGGCGCGGGGGCCGGAACGGGCAAGCGAGGCCAACGGCGGCGCGATGCGCGTGTCGCTGGCGGTGTCGGGGCGGTGGAGCGGGGCGAAATGAGGCGCGCGTTTTGTCTGGTCCTGGCGCTGCTGCCGTTGGAGCCGGTCGGCGCCGACGCGCAAAATCCGCTCGATACCCTGCGTCTCGAGGATCTGACCGCCACCCGCGATCGGCCCCTGTTTGCGCCGACGCGTCGTCCGCCGCCTGCGTCGCCGGTTCGCGTAGAGGCGCCCACGCCCGAGGCGCCCACGCCCGGGGAAGAGGTTGTCGCCCTGGCGCCGCCGCCGTTCGATCTCATCGGCGCCGTCGTCGGCAAAGGCAAGGCTTTCGCGCTGTTGCGGAACAGAGCGACCAACAAGGTCGTGCGGCTGCGTCCGGGCGACGACGCCGAGGGCTGGCGGGTGGGCGCGATTGGCGTTCGGTCAGTCGCGCTCGAACGCGACGGGCGCGAGGAATCGCTGGCGCTCGCGGCGCCGCAGCCCGTGGCGGCTACGGCTGAGGTCGCCGGCGAGCCGGGCCACGCGGAGTCCGTCGCGGCGCCGCCGGCGGCCGGCTTGAAACGCGTCGTCGGCTGGATGCGCCGCGATCGTTAGGCCATTGCGACAAATGGGCTGACAGGGAAGCGGACCGCCGCCTGCGCGTCAGCCGGCGCCGGGCGCGTCAACAAACGTCACAGAATCGACGATCATCTCGCAGCGTCATCTTCCGGCAATACAAAGGTCGCGCCGCTGTTAAGAAGGACCGGTGGGCGGCTGCATCTGCGCGGCGCCCCATCGCGAGACTCAACGACGAAACGGTTGCTGCGCGAGCACGGACCGTGGTGCGGACGGCGGATCAGAAGATCGACCTCATGTGATTGCTAGAGTTGGGCGATGCTCGCGCTCGAGCGCTGCGTGCGTTCGCAGCGGCAGATGAGGGGAAATCCTCGAGCAGGCCACGGGGCTCATTCGTAAGACGGGCCGCAAATGGGGCAATTTTGCTCGAACTCGCCGGCCTGGCGGCGCACTCTCACCGCAAACGCAACTCGCGGGTTGCGCGAACTCGGTGGGCTTCGCGGTTCCCAAATCGACACATTCGCCCGATGGCCGAACGCCGTCATGATGGATTTGCGACAGTGGTCGTCACAGCACGAAGCGCCGCGCCTGTCCCTCCCGTCACAGAAGTCCGTACCTTCTGTCATCAATGCTTTGCGAAAGGCTGGCTGTATCCAGCGGCCATCGGGTCCTGCAGACCCGGCCCGCGCCTACTTCAGGGGGTCATTCGCATGCATGGATTTCGCACAATGCTTCTGTCGACCGTCTTCACCGCCTCGGCGCTTCTCGCCGCCGGCTTACAGCCCGTCCGGGCCGACGACGATCGCCGCACCGTCGTCGGGCGCGACTACAAGCACGTCCTGCTGATCAGCGTCGACGGCATGCACGCGATCGATCTGCAGCGCTGGATCCAAGACAACCCCGCAAGCAATATCGCCGGGCTCGCGCACAAGGGCGTCGTTTATCCGAACGCCTACACCACTGCGCCGTCCGACAGCTATCCCGGAATGCTGGCGCAGGTCACCGGCGGCACGCCCAAGACCGCTGGTCTGTTCTACGACGACAGCTACGACCGGGAGGAATATCCCTCCAAAGCGTCCTACACGAGCCAGGGTCTCGCGGATCCCGGCTGCACCGGCAACCCGGGCACGGAAGTCACCAACTTCGAGGAACTCGACAGGAGCTACAATTTCGCGACCGGGGTGGTCGCCGATCTCGCCGGCGGCGGCACGCTCGGCAAGGTGTACACGCAGCTCGATCCCGATCACATGCAGCGCAAGCTCGTCGATGGGAACTGCGTGCCGGTCTACCCGCATCAATATGTGCGCACGAATACGATCTTCGAAGTCATCAGGCAGGCCGGCCTGCGGACGGTCTGGTCCGACAAGCATCCCGCCTACGAGGATCTGAGCGGTCCCTCGGGCCAGGGCCTCGACGAATTGTTCGCGCCTGAAATCAATTCGCAGGACCTGCTCGATCCCGGCGCCCAGACCGGTGACGACTACACCACCAGCTATACCGGAGTGCGCACCTACGACACGGTCAAGGTCAAGGCGGTGCTGAACTGGATCGACGGCTACGATAGCACGCGCGCGCGGAAGGAGCCGGTCCCGGCGATCTTCGGCATGAATTTCCAGGCGGTCAGCGTCGGCCAGAAGCTCGCCAAATCGGGCCACGCCGACGCCGACAAGTCGCTGACCGGCGGCTACCTCGACGCGGCGGCGACCCCGGGGCCCGCGCTGAAGCTTCAGCTGGCGTTCGTCGACGACGCGCTCGGCCAGTTCAAGCATGAACTCGAGGACCAGGGCCTCGACGATTCTACCCTCATCATCGTGAGCGCGAAGCATGGCCAGTCGCCGATCAACGTGAAGGATCGGGTCGCGATTTCGGACGCGCTGTACGGCGGCACGCCGGGCTTCGGCACGCATGGCTTCGAGATCTGCGACGACGAGGCTCTGGTCTGGCTCGCGCCGGAACTCCAGAAGGCGATCAATCCCGCCACGGGCGACCCCTACTATCTCGATGCCAAGGCGTACATCCTCGCCAACGCCGAACCGCTGCAGATCTCGAAGCTGCTCGATCGCGAAGACCTCGCCGAGCTCTACGAGGACCCCTTCCACAATAGCCGCGTGCCCGACTTTATCGCGATCACCAATCACGGGGTCATCTGCACCGGGGGCGCCAAGCTGGCCGAACACGGCGGGTTCTCGCACGACGACCGCAATGTGGCGTTGATGGTCTCTTCGCCGCGCCTCGAGCCGGCGACGGTCGGCGACACCGTCAACACCACGCAGATCGCGCCGACGATCCTCCACGCGCTCGGTCTCGACCCGCATGCCCTGCAGGCCGTGCAGGTGGAGGGCACCGAGGCTTTGCAGCGCTGATCGGACCTCCGCCTCCGCCGCGCCCGCGCGGCGGAGGTCATCCTCTCGGCGCGCCAAGGCGGCTCCCGCCGCCGCGAACCGCGCGAGCCCAGCCTGCACGCTCGGCCGGATTTCGCGCCGCCCGTCGCGCCATGCCAGCGTCACGGGGGTGCGCCGCGCGCAGCTAGGACTCGAGCGCGATCGTCGCGGACGGATTTGACTACCGTTCGCCTCGACGAAGCGACGCCCGGCGCGCTCGCCCAGGCGCCGTAGAAACACGGGAACTCGTATCGCCGACACGTCGCATGTCCTCCTCTATCGCGTACGCTGTGAGGATGTTCAAATCCTCGCGGTACGCCACTGCGCCCGCCGATCGCCGCAGCCCTCGGTCAAGCGCCGACTCGTGGTGCAACAGAGGAGCGAGCCGCTCGCGAAGCGCACGCGCCATGGCGCCGTGGCGGGAGAGAGAGGGCTCGGGGGCGATCCGAACTCCGCTCGTCAATGGCGAGCGCAGCGAAGCAACCCGGAGATCGTGAAATCGCAGGATGCGGAGCGGCCTCGGAAGCAGCCCAGCCCGAGCCGCGCTGCCCGTCTGGCAACGGTAACGATCGCTCGATTCCTTCGCTGCACCCGCAACGACAAAGGGCGACGCGCTCGCGAAAGGCACATAGTCCGTGTCCGTCATGACCGCGGAGGTCGAGGCGTCCGGGCTCGCGAAGTCACCCCCCGGCCGACGATGCGACTCTCGAGCGGCTGTCGATCAACATGGCTGGGGCGATCTTGCGGTCCCTGACCCAGTCCTGAAGCACGAACTTCTGGATTTTTCCCGAAGCGGTCGTCGGATAGCCGGCGACGAAGAACCACAATGACGGGGCCTTGTGCGCGGCCAGTCTCTCCCGACAGAAGGCATGAAGATCCTCGGGCGCCGGGGGCGCCCGGCCGTCGACGGGTCGGATGACCGCCGCGATGCTCTCGCCCCATTTATCGTCGGGAACGCCGATGACACTGACGTCGTTGACGCCGGGATGATCGAACAGAACGTCCTCGATCTCCCGCGGGTAGATGTTCATGCCGCCACGGATGATCATGTCCTTCAGCCGGCCGGTAATGCGCAAATAGCCACGCTCGTCCATGACGCCGATATCGCCCATGTGCAGCCAACCGTCCTCGTCGATCGCCACGCTGCTGGCGGCTTCCGGCCCGCAATAGCCGTGCATGTTCTGATAGCCGCGGACACAAAACTCCCCCGGCGTTCCGATCGGCAGCGTTCGCCCGGTCACCACGTCGACGATCCGCACTTCGACCTGCGGCAGCGGTCTGCCCAAGGTCTGCGACTGGTCGTCGACGTTGTCGTCGAGCGTGGTGGTGGACACCACGCCATTCACCTCGGTCTGCCCGAACAGGATCATGACGTCGCTGCCGAACGCTTCCTTGGTGCGTTTGACGAGCGTCGCCGGCACCATCGCGGCGCCGGTCGTGATCACGCGCATGCTGGCGTGATCGCGGATCTTGAAATCGGGATGATCCAGCATCGCCAGAATCATGGTCGGGACGATGAGCGTGGCGTTGGCGCGCTCGCTTTCGATCAGTTCGAGCATGGCGGCGGGGTCGAACCCCGGCGCCAGCACGTAGGTTCCCCGTGAACTCAGGGTCGCCATCGCCGTCACGACCGGCCCGGCGATGTGGAACATCGGCATAGCGTTCAACCAGACGCCCGCGTCGGTAAAGCAGGCGCGTCGGGCGACGAAGCGACTGGTGTTGATCGCGCCCAGGTGGTGCAGACAGGCGCCCTTCGGCACGCCTGTGGTCCCGGACGTGTATTGAATCTGCAGGATGTCGCGCGGCGCGATGGTTGGCAGCGAGGTCGAAGAATCGAAGTCGCCGATGAAGACCTCAAAGCGGCTCATCGGAATCGTCTCGCGCAGGCGCGGGAGCCGGGGGCGAAGCGAGGCGATGATCTCCTCGAGGTCGTTGTCGCGGAACCGGTTGGCGTGAAACACGCCGACCGCCTCCGAGTCGCGAAGAATGGCCTCGATTTCCTTGGCTTTGAACGTCGGATTGATCGGCGTCATGACCAGGCCGGCGAAGCTGAGGCCATGTTGCAGCCAGATCCATTCCGGCCCGTTCGGCGCGCAGACCGCTACGCGCTCGCCCGGAGAAAACCGCTTCAACAGGGCGCGGGCGGTCTGTTCGGCTCTGGTCAGGAGTTCAGCGTAGGTCCAGCGCCGCCGCTGCGTCGGATTTGCGACGGCGTCCACGAGCGCGACGCGATCCGGGACTTCCGACGCGACCTGCCGCAAGAGTCCGCCGAGGGTGATTTCCAGCAGCGGCTCCGATGTGTCGGCCGGCCAGTGGGATTCGTGAAGGCGGGTCTCTGATCTCAAGGCGTCCTCCCGATCGCTGCCTGCCCTCAATCTCGGGCGTCGCATTTCATATGCTAGTTTACTATCTATTGTCCAATGGTTCGCTCCCGACCCGTCGGCCGCGCTTTCGCCTCGGCGCCGGGGCCGGCGCCAGCGCCGCCTTCAGTTCGCGGATGCGCCCATCGAGATTCGCCGCGCCGGCTTGCACGCCGGCGACTGCCCGTTCGAGCGCGTCCGCGCCGATCGGCGCGTCGCGCAGCAGGCCGTGAAACAGAATATCGGCGATGCTTTCGGCGACCTCGTCGACGTCGAAATCGCCCTGCCCGCGCAGGAAGGCCCAGGTGCGGTGCTCGATGCAGCCGAAAATCATGTCGCGCACCAGGGCCGGCGAGACATTCCGGCGAAAGACGCCCTTCTCCGCCGCGTGCTTCACGAGATTGACGACCGCCGAAGTGAAGCGACGGTTGAGCGCGTAGATATGGGTCGAGCGATAGGCCGGGTCGGCGCGCAATTCCGTCAGCACGAATCGCGACAGCGACGGCTCCTGGCGGATGACGGTCAGGCTGTGGCGAATGACGCGCCGAAACTGCCGGAAGACGTCGCTCTCCCGCGCGATCTCCGGCTCGACCGCGAGAATCTCGCCGAACCATTGCTCGGCGACCTTGACCAGAAGTTCGCGCTTGGTCGGAAAGTAGCGGTAGATGGTCGCCTCCGAGACGCCGCAGAGCGCGGCGACCTCGGCCGGGAGAAAATTTTCATAGCCGTTCTTCGCCAGCACTTTCCGGGCGGCGGCGAGGATTTCCGCGATCCGATCCCCGGGCGGACGGCGCGGCGCCTTCCGGGCGGGCGACCTTGCCGGTTCGACTAGGCCTGGGTTGGTCATGATCGGCGGCTCCCCATGGGCGCCAAGCAGCGTGTGTTGGACTGACCAGCGGATCTGCGGCGCGACACGCCAAGGCGGGTTCGCCAATCGCCCCGCCGACGGCGCGCCGTCGCCCCGAGGCGATCGCTGGCGCTCGCCGGGAGGGGCGAAGCCCAGCGCGGCAGCGGCCTCCTGGCGCCGGGCGATCGCGTGCGCTCGCCCTGACCTGACGGCGCGACGGCGGCGTGGCTCCGCGCCGCCGGGCGTTCACGCTCGCATCCCTCCGGCCGATGGCTCATCCCCTTGCCCTCTTGTCCCCTCGACCCGCCTCTCGCGCCTGGACGACGCAGGCCGGGGTCTGCGCCCCTCCTCGCCCGACAAATCCTTTCGTTGTGGAAGCATTTGGAAATAGATTTCTCGCCCGATCGGGGCAAATCAGAGGGTTGCAGGCAAATTGAAACCCGC
>JBEKEI010000007.1:0-50481 GCA_050013915.1 Roseiarcus sp. | reverse complement strand
CGCTCGCAAGTCCAAATGTGGGGTTTTACCGCCGGCCTTCACCCGCGGCGGACGTCACTTGCAGCAGCTGCGCGGCGACCGAGGCGGCGATCACCGGCGGCTCCTTGCCCTCGATCCCGGATATGCCGATCGGGCAGACGAGCTTGCCGAGCGCCGCCTCGCCGAGTCCCGCCGCCCGCATCTGGCTGAGGAAGCGCGCGCGCTTGGTCGCCGAGCCGATCAGGCCGACGAACGAAAAGCGCCGCTGGGCGAGCGCTTCGGCGACGATTCTGAGATCGAGCGGGTGCGAATGGGTCATGACGAGGATCTGGGCGCCGTCGGGGGCGGCCGCGAGTTCGAGCGTCGGGTCGGCGGCGTGGATCATGGCGGCGTTGGCGGGGGCGCGCTCGGGAAAGGCCTCGCGGCGCGGGTCGATCCAGCGGATCGCGAACGGCAGCGGGCCGAGCGCGAGCGCGAGCGCGCGGCCGACATGGCCGGCGCCGAACAGCAGCAGCCTCGTGCGCGGGTCGGCGAACCGCTCGCGCAGCGCGCCGCCGGGCAGCGGCTCGATCGGCGGCCCCTGCCCGGCCGCGCCGAGGATCGTGCGCGCCAGCCGCCCGTCGGGGCCGGGGCGCGCCTCGGCGGCGAAGGCGCCCGCGCGCTCGGCGGCGGCGAGCGTGGACAGCTCGCCGGCGTCGCGCGCGTCGAAAGTCTCGATCAGCCACTGGACGCGCCCGCCGCAGCACTGGGCGAGCTCGGGGCCGAGCGAGACGGTGCGGCGCTGCGGCGCGCCGCGGCCCGTGCCGAGCGCGGCGCGCGCGGCGGCGAGCGCCTCCCATTCGAGCGCGCCGCCGCCGATCGTGCCATGGAAGCCGCCGGACGGGCGCACGACCATGCGCGCGCCGCTCTCGCGCGGGCTCGATCCCTCCGCCGCGACGAGGCTGACGAGGGCGCCGGCGCCTTCGGCTTCGATCGCGGCGATCAGGCGCTCAAAGATGCGCATGACGGCGCCCAGGACATCCCGCGCAATACATCAACAGCGCCGACCGATCACCGGTCGATCGATTCGATCGCATTGAGAATCGACTCCGGCGTGCAGGGCGCCTCCAGCCTCGGCTGCGATCCCGGGCGGATCGCATGGACCGCATCGAGGATCGCGCAATAGACCGAGATCGGCAGCATCAGCGGCGGCTCGCCGACCGCCTTGGAGCGATAGATCGTGTCGGCGAGGTTCGGCCGCAAATGCAGCTTCGTGCGGAAATCGGCCGGGACGTCGGAGGCGACCGGGATCTTGTAGGTCGCCGGCGCGTGGGTCGCGAGCCGGCCCCTGGGATCGAACACGAGCTCCTCGGTGGTCAGCCAGCCCATGCCCTGGACGAAGCCGCCCTCGACCTGGCCGATGTCGAGCGCCGGATTGAGCGAGGAGCCGACGTCGTGGAGAATGTCGACGCGCTCGACCCTCATCTCGCCGGTCAGCGTGTCGATGACCACTTCCGAGCAGGACGCGCCGTAGGCGAAATAGAGGAACGGCCGGCCGGTCGCGGTCGGCCGGTCCCAGGTGATCGTCGGCGTCTTGTAGAATCCGGCCGCCGAAAGCTGGACGCGGTTGAGCCGGCAGGTCTTGGCGAGTTCGCCGAACGTGATCGACTTGTTGCCGAGCAGGACGAGCCCGTCGCGGAACACGATCTCCCCTGGCTCGACCTCCCATTGCGCGCTGGCGAATTCGACCATGCGCCGCTTGATCTCGCGCGCGCCGATCTGCGCCGCCATGCCGTTGATGTCCGAGCCCGACGAGGCCGCGGTCGGCGAGGCGTTGGGCACCTTGGCGGTGTTGGTCGCGGTGATCCGCACGAAGTCGATCGGCACGCCGAATTCCTCGGCGACGACCTGCGCGACCTTGGTGAACAGCCCCTGCCCCATCTCGGTGCCGCCGTGATTGAGATGGATCGAGCCGTCCGTATAGACATGGACGAGCGCGCCGGCCTGGTTGAGATGGATCAGCGTGAAGGAAATCCCGAACTTCACCGGCGTCAGCGCGATCCCGCGCTTCAGAAAGCGGTTTTCGCTATTGAAGGCCGCGATCTCGCGCCGGCGCGCGCGATAGTCCGAGGACTCCTCCAGTTCCTCGATCAGCGCCGGCAGCGTCGCGAGATCCTCGACCTGCTGGCCGAACGGGGTGCGATCGGCGCCCGGACGGTAGAAATTGGCCTTGCGGACGTCGAGCGGGTCGCGGCCGCGCTCGTGGGCGATCGCGTCCATCACCCGCTCGATCGCCAGCATGCCCTGCGGGCCGCCGAAGCCGCGAAAGGCGGTGTTGGAGACGGTGTTGGTCTTCAGCCGCCGCGATGCGACCTTCACCTCGGGCAGCCAATAGGCGTTGGCGGCGTGGAACATCGCGCGGTCGACGACCCCGAGCGACAGATCCGCCGAACAGCCGCAGCGCGCGTTGAGCATGACGTCATAGGCGCCGACGACGCCGTGCTCGTCGTAGCCGACCCGCCAGTCCGCGCGGAAATCATGGCGCTTGCCGGTCAGGGCGAAATCGTCGTCGCGGTCGAGCCTGATCTTGCAGGGTTTTCCGGTGACCCGCGCCGCGAGCGCGGCGATCGCCGCCCAGGCGCAGGCCTGGCTCTCCTTGCCGCCGAAGGCGCCGCCCATGCGCCGCGTCTCGACGGTGACGAAGGCGTCGGGCACGGCGAGGATGCGCGCGACGATGTGCTGGACCTCGGTCGGATCCTGGGTCGAGGAATGCACGGTCATCTCGCGCGCCTCGCCGGGAATGGCGAGGGCGGCCTGGCCCTCGAGATAGAAATGCTCCTGGCCGCCGATCCGCAGCGACCCCTGGAGCCGGCGCGGCGCCCGCTCCAGCGCGGCGCCGGCGTCGCCGCGGCCGAATTCATAGTCGGGCAGCACGCGCTCGCCGGTCTCCAGCGCATCCTCGACCGTGATCGCCGGCTTGGCCTCGGCGATGTCGATCGTCGCGAGCCGCGCGGCGCGGCGCGCGGCGTCGCGGCTGCGCGCGACCACCGCGAACAGCGTCTGGCCGTGGAACAGGATTTCCTTGTCGGCGAACAGCGGCTCGTCGGCGAAGGCGGGGGCTATGTCGTTCCTGCCGGGAATGTCGGCGGCGGTCAGCGTCGCGACGACGCCGGGCGCGGCGCGCACCGCGGCCAGATCGAGCCCGCGCAAGGTTCCCGCGGCCTTGTCGGCCATGCCGATCGCGATGTGCAGGGTTCCCGCGGGCTCGCGGATGTCGTCGATGTAGGTCGCCGCGCCGCTGACGTGCAGCCGCGCCGAATCGTGCGGCAGCGGCTTGTGGACGACGGCGGTCTCGGTCTCGAGCGGGACCTGCGGGATCGCGAGGCTTCTATTGCGCGGCATCGAGGGCTCCGATCCGGGTCGCGCCGGCGCCGCCCGCCACTTCGAGCAGCGCCTTGCGCAGCAGATTGGCGGCGACCTTCGACCGGTAGGCCGCGGTCGCGCGCATGTCGGTGAGCGGCGCATAGTCGGTCCCGATCGCCGCGATCGCCGCGCTCCAGCCTTCGGGACGGTCGAGATCGGCGCCGGCGAGCGCCGCCTCGGCGCCCGCCGCGCGCCTCGGCGTCGCCGCCATGCCGCCATAGGCGATGCGCGCCTCGACGATGCGCCGGCCGTCGAGCGTGAACCGGAACGCGCTCATGACCGCCGATATGTCCTCGTCGAAGCGCTTGGACACCTTGAACGACCGATAATGCTGGACCTCCGTCAGCGCGGGGATGTGGACGCGCCGGACATATTCGCCGGGCGCGCGATCCTGCTTGCCGTAGGCGATGAAGAAATCCTCCAGCGGCAGCTCGCGCGAGGCGCCCTCGCCGCGCAGTTCGACCGTCGCGCCGAGCGCGATCAGCGCGGGCGGCAGGTCGCCGATCGGCGAGCCGTTGGCGATGTTGCCGCCGACCGTGCCGGCGGCGCGCACCTGCGCCGAGCCGAACCGGCGCATGATCTCGCCGAGATCGGGATGGAGCGCCGCCAGCGGCGGCTTGGCCCGCTCGAGGCTCGCCGTCGCATAGACGTCGAGCCCGTCGCCCGCCGCCTCGATCCGGTCGAGCCCGGCGACCCGGCCGAGCCAGATGATCTTGCGGGGATCGCGCAGCTGCTTGGTCACCCACAGGCCGACGTCGGTGGCGCCGCCGAGCAGCACCGCGTCCTTGTGCCTGGCATAGAGCGCGGCGAGCGCGGCTTCGCTCGCAGGCGCCGCGAAGAAGGCGGCGTCGTCGCCGACGAACAGATCGAGCCGGTCGGCGAGCGCGGCGAGCGCGGCGGCGCGCGCGGGCGCCGCGGCGGCGAACCGGTCGGCGGGCGCGCCCGCGCAGGTTTCCAGCGCCGCCTCGACGATCGGCCGGTAGCCCGTGCAGCGGCACAGATTGCCGGCGAGCTGGTCGCAAATCGAGGCGCGGCTCGCCGGCTCGGGACGCTGGTAGAGCGCGAACAGGCTCATCACGATCCCGGGCGTGCAAAAGCCGCATTGCGAAGCGTGGCGGTCGACCATCGCCTGCTGCACCGGATGCAGGGTCGCGCCGTCGGCGAGGTCTTCGACGACGATCACCTCGGCGCCGTCGACCTGGCCGAGCAGCAGCACACAGGCGTTGACCGCCTCATGGGTCAGCGCGCCGTCGCGGCCGCGCGCGAGCACGACCGTGCAGGCGCCGCAATCGCCCTCGCCGCAGCCTTCCTTCGTGCCGGTCGCCCCGGCCTGCTCGCGCAGCCAGTCCAGCAGCGTCGCGCGCGGCGAAAAGCGCTCGAGCGAAACCTCCGCGCCCCGGAACCGGAAACGCAGCTGCCGGCGCGGCGCCGGACCCGGGCTCGTCGCATTCATCCCCGAACTCTCCCTCATCGCCATGGCATCATGGAGCACAATCGCGCCGCGCGAAACGGCCGGTCTGATCGAGCCGTCGCAAAGCACTTTCCGAGCCAACCGCCAAGCGGCGCCGATCGGCCGCGTCGCCGTTCACCAGACCCCGGTATTGGGCATGGACAGCCAGGGCTCGGCGGGCGGCAGCGAGTCGCCCTTCTGAATCAACTCGATCGATATGCTGTCGGGGGTGCGGACGAAGGCCATATGGCCGTCGCGGGGCGGCCGGTTGATGGTCACGCCGGCCTGCCTCAGCTTTTCGCAGAAGGCGTAGATGTCGTCGACGCGATAGGCGAGATGGCCAAAATTGCGCCCGCCGGAATAGACTTCCGGATCCCAGTTGTAGGTGAGTTCGACGAGGGGAGCCTGCGTCTCCTTCGCCCGCCCGACGTCGTCGGGCGCGGCGAGAAAGACCAGGGTGTAGCGCCCCCGCTCGTTGTCCATCCGCCGCACTTCGACCAGTCCGAACTTGCGGATGAAGAAATCGAGCGAGGCGTCGAGATCCGTGACCCTGATCATGGTATGAAGGAATTCCATGGGTTCGACTCCGCCGGTTGCCTTGAAACCTGACCCTCAACATAGTCCGTAAATTGCGCCGTGAGAGACCTTTTTCGCCTCTTTCGTCGTGATCGCCCCGGGAGGGCCGCCAATCCCGCCGCCGCCGGGACCGCAAACGCGGGTCGCAAGCAGCGGGCCGCCCTGGCCTCGGTCCTCGCCAGCGCCGGTCTGGCGCTGACCAAACTCGTCGCCGGGCTGCTGTCGGGATCGCTGGCGCTGGTTTCGGAGGGCGCGCACAACGTCCTCGACACCGGCGCGAGCGCCCTGACGTTTTTCGCCGTGCGCGAGGCCGACAAGCCCGCCGACGAGGTGCACCAGTTCGGCCATGCGAAGATCGAGGCCGTCGCGGCGCTCGCCCAGACCGGGTTTCTGGTGGCGCTGTCGCTGGGCGTCGCCTTCGAAGCGGTCGAGCGGCTCGGCGACGCGCCGGCGAGGGTCGAGGCCAACGCCTTCACCCTCGGGGTCGTGATCGCCGCCATCGGCGTCGACTTCGTCCGATGGCGGGCGCTGACCAGGGTCGCGCGCGACACCGGCAGCGAGGCGCTCGGCGCCGACGCCCTGCATTATTCGAGCGATCTGGCGGCCTCGCTGCTCGTTCTGGTCGGCCTCGCCGCGACCCGCTTCGGCTTCGCGCGCGCCGACGCGCTGGCCGCGATCGGCGTCGCCGCCTTCATCGCGATCGCCGGCTTCCGTCTGGGGCGCCGCACGATCGACGCGCTCGTCGACGCCGCGCCCAAGGGCCTCACGGACCGGCTGCGCCGGGCGATCGAGGCCGTGCCCGGCGTCGCTGCGATCGATACGATCCGCCTGCGCCCGAGCGGCGCCCAGATCATCGGCGAGGTCGCAATCTTCGTCGCGCGCACGCTGCCGATCGAACGCGTGGCGGCGATCAAGGGCGATGTCGCCCGGCGCATCGCCGAGGAATGGCCGCAGACCGCCTTGACCCTGACCGCCAATCCGCGCGCGCTCGACGACGAGAGCCTGCTCGAGCGCGTGCAGTTGATCGCCGCCCGGCTGCGCCTGGCGGTGCATCACGTCACGATCCAGCAGGTCGAGACGCGCAAATGCGTCAGTCTCGACATGGAGGTCGACGGACGCATGGCGCTCGGCGAGGCGCACGAATTGGCCACCAGCCTGGAGACGGCGATCAAGAACGAGGTCGGCCCCGACATCGAGGTCGAGACCCATATCGAACCGATGGAGACGCGCGAGATTTCCGGCCACGACGCAGAGCCGGCGCTCGTCCGGACGATCGCCCGATCGCTGGCCGACGGCGCCGGGCGCGGGCGGCTGCGCGATATCCACGACGTGCGGGTGCGCCACGCCTCGGGCGGCTTCATCGTCAATTTCCACTGCGCGATCGATTCGAGCACGTCGGTCGATGCGACGCACGAGGAGGTGGATGCGCTCGAGCGCGCGCTGCGCGCGGAATTTCCGTCGGTCGTGCGGATCGTCGGCCATGCCGAGCCGACGCCGCGCGAAGCTTTCGCGAGGCCGACCCGGTGACAGGGGTTTGGGCCTGCGGCGGCTGGACGAACGCCCGGAAGACATTATGACCATCTGTATGTTTTTGCGCGAGCGATTCGGCGATGACCATGGATTTCGGCAATGATTCCTCCGAACTGCGCAGCGCGCACGTGATCGTGGTCGGCAACGAGAAGGGCGGCGCCGGCAAGTCGACGATCTCGATCCATCTGACGGTCGCCCTGCTGAAGGCGGGCTATCGCGTCGCCTCGATCGACCTCGACACGCGCCAGCAGACGTTGACGCGCTTCTTCGAGAACCGCCAGTCATGGGCCGCGAGCGCCAACTGGCCGATCGAGCTGCCGCACCATCGCGCGATGGGACGCGGCGCGTCCAGAGACGTGCGCGCGAACGAGGCGTCCGAATTCGCCGATTTCGCCGACGCGATCGGCGCGGTCGAGCATGACTTCGAATTCGTGGTCATCGACACGCCGGCGTCCGACAGCTACCTGATGCGGCTGGCGCATTCGCTCGCCGACACGCTGGTCTCGCCGCTGAACGACAGCTACATCGACGTCGACGTGTTTTCCCGGGTGAATCACGATCGCAAGCAGCGCGGCGCGGTCGCGCATTACGCCGACCTCGTGCTCGAGGCGCGCCGCAAGCGCCAGCTCGTCGACAATGGCGTCATCGACTGGGTGATGGTGCGCAACCGCATGGCCTCGCTCGCCAACAACAATGCGCGCCAGATCGCGGTCAGCATCGCCAGGCTCGGCGCCGAATTGCGGTTTCGCGTCGCCGACGGTTTTCACGACCGCGTCATATTTCGCGAGCTGTTCCCGATCGGCCTCACCGCGCTCGACGCGATCGAACAAGGCGCGCAGAAGGGCGCGCTGACCTCCTCGCAGATGAGCGCGCGCGAAGAGATCGAGCGCCTCGTCGAGTCCCTGCAGTTGCCGACGCGCGCCCCCGGCCTCAACCACCTGGACTGCCGGAGGCTGTGGCACGCGCGCGTCTCCGACATGTACCGCGGGACGAGCGCCGCGACCCGATGACCGATCGGGCGCCAGGCGCAGCAGCCGAAACGCGGCGTCCGTGAAGACGGCGGTCTGCTTCACGCCCGATCTGGCGTTCTTTCGCCAGGCGACCTTCACGGCCTCGACCATCCTGGCTCAGGACGACGCCTCGGCCTTCGACCTGTTCATCGTTTGCGAAGACGCCGACGTTCCGCCCGGCTTCGATCGGCTCGATGCCGGCCTGCGCGCGCGCATCCATCTTCTTCGGGTCGATTTCGCGCGCTTCGACCGCGCCGCGGCGGGGCGCGGCCGTCTTTCCCGGGCGGTGTATCGCCGGCTGTTCCTCGACCGCGTGCTGCCCGACGAATACGGGCGCATCGTGTCGGTCGATTCCGACCTGCTGATCCGGCGGCCCGGCCTCGGCCGCCTCGCCGCGCTCGACTTCGGCGGCGCGCCGATCGCCGCGGCCTATGACATGATCTTCCTGATGGACCTCAGAGGCGGCGCGCTGGCGCGCAGCTTTCGGCGCCATCGACGCATGCTCGGCCTCGGCGACGACACGCCCTATTTCAACGCCGGGCTGATGGCGATCGATCGCGCGCGCTGGTCCGCGCTCGACCTCGGTGCGCGGGCGATGGCGCGCCTGCGCGCGGACCCCGACCGCTACCCCTATCTCGAACAGTCGGCGCTCAATGAACTGGTCGCGGGCGGCTTTGCGCCGCTGTCGCCGCGTTACAATTTCATGGGCGATTTCTTCCTGCTCGGGCTCGAGGAGGCGATCGACCCGATCGTCCTTCACTTCGTCAACCACCCCAAGCCCTGGCATTTCGAGGCGTGGCGCGGCGAGGCGCGGTTCGCGCAGGCCTATCGCGACTGGTTCGCCAGCTCGCCCTGGCCCGAACAGGTCGGCGCGGCGGCGGCCCGGGCGGCGCCGCGCCGGCCGCGGCTGACCCGGGCGCGGCGCGCCTTCGCCGCGCGGCTGATCTCCTTCCTGAAGACCCGTCGCTTCGTCGACGGCTGGCGGCCGTCCGACGCGGCCCAATAGCCCGGCGTCGACGCCTCGCCGGCGCTGCAAAACCCCCCGGATTGTTCGATTGCCCGGGACAAAGCAAATAGTCGTTAGGGTTAAACCCAAATTAAGCAATGGCGGCCAATGTTCGATCACGCGCCACGGGGAAGGCACGCCCGGACACGGACCAGATCAGGGGATTGACCGATGAAAAGACTCTTCGCCGTCGCGATTGGGAGCCTGTTTTTGGCCCCGGCGCACGTGATGGCCGCTGACATGCCTGCGTTTCCTGCGGATTCCGAACAGGCCGGGCAGCAGATCGAAATCGGCAACAACTGGTATTTCCGCGGCGACATCGGCGGCAGCTTCGACCACGTCCCGACGCTGAGCTTCGATCCGGGTTCGCTGGGCGTCCCGCCTGCCGCATCGGTTGCGCCGGCCGCCGGGGCCGACGCGACCAAGTTCAATCTGATGGGCGATCTCGGCGCCGGCTACCGGTTCAACAGCTGGTTTCGCGCCGACGCCACGCTCGACTACCGCACCGGCACGACCCTCAGCAGCACGACCGGCGGGATCATATGCCCATACCGGGCGGACGGCATCAGCTATACGTCCACCAACGCCGTCACCGGCGTCGTGACGACCACCCTGCTCGGCTACCTCTACGACCCCAGCGAGACCTGCAACGCCAATTTCAAGCTCGTGCAGCACAATTTCACCGGCCTCGTCAACGGATACATCGACCTTCCCGGCTATTGGGGCGTGACGCCCTACGTGGGCGCCGGCGCCGGCCTGAACACCCAGATTTCGACGGGGTCGCTGACCTATACGAAGAGCTCCGACGGATCTTCCTACGCCGCGGACCTGTCCCCGAATGGACAATATCCGGAGGTCTGGATCAACCATATAACCGGCAGTTTCGTAAACCCGCAGCCGAATATCGCATTCGCCCCGCAGAACTGGAATCGTTCCTACAGCAAGACCCGCTACAGCCTCGCGCTCGCCGGGATGGTCGGTTTCGGATTCGCGCTGACGCCGAACGCGACGCTCGACATCGGCTACCGCTACCTCGACCTCGGCACGACCTCGACCGTGCTGAACGCCCAGACCGGAGCGACCCTGTCGCAGCGCAACACCTCGCAGGAAGTGCGCGTCGGCATACGCTACCAGCCCGAGTGATCGCCGCTCGGCCAGCCGCGGGGCCTTGACGGCGGAGCCTTCCTCGACTCGTAGTCGCCGTGGATCGGAACCGGGTCGGGGTCGGGATGTTCGGAACGCTGATGACGTCGCGGCGGTTCGCGCCGCTGTTCTGGTGCCAGTTCCTTTCGGCGTTCAACGACAATTTCGTCCGCCAGATGCTGGTGATGCTGATCCTGTTCCGGTTCGGCGGCGGCGACGCCGGCGCCAAGGTCACCCTCGCGATCGGCGTCTTCATCCTGCCCTCGCTGTTCCTCTCGGCGCTGGGCGGCGAGCTCGCCGATTCCCACGACAAGGCGATCATCGCCCGAAGGCTCAAATTCGCCGAAATCTTCGTCCAGCTGGTGGCCGCCGGCGGGTTCTGGCTCGCCTCGCTGCCGACGCTCTACGCCGCCCTGCTCGGTCTCGGGGTCATTTCGGCGCTGTTCGGCCCGATCAAATATGGAATCCTGCCCGATCAGCTGCGGCGTGAGGAACTGGTCGCCGGCAATGCGCTCGTCGAGGGGGCGACGTTCGCCGCCATCCTCTGCGGCCTCATCGCCGGCGGTTTCGCCGCGGCCGAAGGCCGGGCCGCCTGGACGGTGGCGCTTCAGCTCGCCCTGGTCGGGCTGGCATGCTGGGGCGCGTCGGGCTTCATCCCGCGGACGGGAGTCGGCGCGCCCGGCCTCGCGGTCAATCCCAATCCCTTCGCTTCGACCCGCGAGATCCTGCGCGAGCTGAGGCGCGACGACCGTCAATGGGTCGGCGGCGCGGCGGTCAGCTGGTTCTGGCTCGTGGGCGCCGTCTCGCTCTCGCTCGTGCCGGTGGTCGTGAAATCGCGCATCGGCGCCGGAATCGAAGTCGAGACCGCCATCAACATGCTGTTCGCCGTCGGGATCGCCGTCGGCTCGCTGCTCGCGGCGATCCTCGCTCACGGTCGGATCCAGCTGGCGCCGGCCCCCTATCTGCTGATCGCGATCGGGGCCGTGCTGATCGATCTGGGCGTGGCGACCGGCGCGTTGCCGCAGGCGACGATCGAGATCGGTCTGGTCGCCTTCTTCTCGCGAGGCGCGGGGCTGCATCTCGTCGTCGACATTCTGGCTTTGTCGGCTCTGTCGGGACTGTTCGTCGTGCCGGTCTTCGCCGCGGTTCAGGCCTGGGCGGGCGAGGAGCGGCGCGCCCGGGTGATCGGCGCCGTCAATACGCTGAACGCCGCCTATATGGTCGCCGGGTCGCTGGCGACGTCCGTGCTGCTGAAGGTCGCGGGCCTCGACGAATCGTCGACGCTCGCGCTCCTCGGCGGGGCGACGATCCTGGCGGCGGTCTACCTGTTCCGCCGGTTGCCGAAGTCGTCGACCGCCCTGGCGCGCGCGGCCCATTCGGGCGCTGCGCAATCGCCGGAGTTCTGACCGATCGCTTCGCCGCTTCCGCGCCGCCGCGCCGCCCGTCCGGCGCACGCCGCGCAAGCCGTCACGCGACGTCGGCGAAGGCGAGGAACGGCTGCACCGCCGGCGATTTCGGCAGCGCGACCAGAACGACTGTGCCCGCGCCCAGGGCCGAATTGATTCGCAGCGAACCCCCATGCAGCTCGACCAGGGAATTGGCGATCGCAAGCCCCAGGCCGGAGCCCTTCATTCCGTTGGAAAGCGTCATATCTGCCTGTTCGAAGGGGCGGCCCAGGCGCGAAAGGTCGTCCGTCGCGATGCCGAGGCCGGTGTCCTCGACATAGATGTAGATCTGCTCGTCGAAGGCCTGCGCGCCGATGCTGATCGCGCCGCCATCGGGCGTAAATTTGACGGCGTTGCGCAACAACGTCACCAGAATGCGTTCGACGGCCTCGCGGTCGGCGTTGATGAGATCGCTCGGGTTCGCCTCGATGTCGATGACGAGGCTCTTGGCCTGCGCCGTCGCCTCGATGTCGCGAACGGCGTTCCTGATCGCCGCCTCGACGCCGAATTCGCTTCTGTGCAGACGAACGCGGCCCGCTTCGAGTCGCGACATGTCGAGCACGTCCGAAAAGACGTGGAGCAGATACTGGCCGCTCTCGTGAATGTGCGAGCAATAGTCCATGTATTTCGACGACCCCAGCGGCCCGAAGGTCTGCTGCTCCATCATCTCGGAAAAGCCGATGATCGCGTTCAGCGGCGTGCGCAGCTCGTGGCTCATGTTGGCGAGGAATTCCGCCTTGGCGCGATTGGCCATTTCCGCGCGCGCCTTCTGTTCCAGATGGCGCTCGGCGAGGTCGGCCAGCTGCTGCGCTTGCGCTTCGAGCGACTGGCGGGACTGCCGCAGTTCCGCGACGGTCGCCAGCAGCCGCCGCTCCGAGTCCATCAAATGCTCCTCGTGACGCTTGAGCGCCGTGATGTCGGTGCCGACCGAGACATAGCCGCCGTCCCGCGTGCGGCGCTCGTTGACCTGCAGCCATCGCCCGTCCTTGAGCCGCGCCTCATAGGTCTTGGCCGCGCCGTCGCCGTAGGCGGGGCCGCTGCCGCTGATCATCGACGCGCTGTCGACGACCGGCGCGAATCCCCTGGCCGCCAATTCGGAATAGGGCGCGCCAGGACGCATGCTGTCGGCGGGCAGGTTGTGGAGCCGCTGATACTTCGAATTGCAGAGGACCAGCCGGTTGGAGGAATCCCAAAGGACGAAGGCCTCCGAAATCACCTCGATCGCTTCGCGCAATCGCTGATCGGCGAGCACACTGGTTTCGGCGAGCGCCTTCTGCTCGGTGATGTCGACCGCGATGCCGACGAGGCGGGCGCCGGCGCCCGGACCGTCCTCGACGAGTTCGGCGCGCGCCCTCAACCAGATCCATTCGCCGGCGGCGTTGCGGATCCGAAACTCGTGATCCATCGTCTGCTGCTGCGATTCGACCGCCATTTTCGCGATTTCGACGAGATTGTCGTCGTCGGGGTGGACCAGTTCCCGGAGATCGCCGACCGACAGGAATTCCAGCGGGGTCGGCATGCCCAGAAGTTCATACATCGATCGCGACCAGTGGATTCGGCCGCGCGCGAGGTCCCAGTCCCAGAGCCCGCAGCGGCCGCGATTGAGCGCCATGTCGACGCGCCGTCGCGCCCGGCGGGCCGCCTGCTCCCGTTCGCGGGCGCGGCCGATCTGCGTCACATAGGCGGCCGACGCCCCGATCAACACGACGCTGGTCGAGGCGAGCAGCAGCGACGTGATGAGTGCGGCTTCGCGCCAAGGTTCGAGCAGGGCGGTCATTCGCATCGTGAGCGCCACCTGACCGAGCGGCGGCCGCAGCGAGCGCACCGTCGCCAGTTCATCATCGCCGTTGGCCGCCTCGATGCGCAGGACGCCGGCCTTCTCGGCGAAGGTCGTCAACGGCTGACTGGCGCCGAGCCGGGCGTAGAGCGTCGACCCGACCTCGAGCGAAGCCGGTTCGCTCGCCACGATCCGGCCGGACGGATCGGCCAGCGCGATCTCTCCGGCGCGCAGATCCGGACTCGCCTGGAGCGCCGCGCGCAACAGGTCGCCGGGGCTCCGGTCGGGCGTGGCGGCGATCGCGGCATCCAGACTCATCGCCAGGATGGAAGCCCGCAGTTCGACCTCGCGCGCCGCCGCGTCGATCGCGCGGTGACGCTCGGACCGAATATGGCCGACGGCCGCGACCACCAGCAGGGCCAGGAAGACGAGCGCGACCAGGGGCAGCGCATAACGGAGGAGCCGCCCGCCGGTCCACGAACGCGCGTGGGGTCCCTCGTTCGACGGTTGCGTGATCGACTTGGCGAGGTCACGCCATGCGATAGCACGCGCGTCCCCGGCCGCCGCGTTCGCACGCGCCATTGTGGCCCCCTCATCGTATAAGGCGTCCGATGAAATGTGCCGCATCACACCGAATCGACCGAATAAGAATCCTTGTCGGAATCTTTGTCCAGACATTAATGAATCGTTACGAAAAATTTCACGCCCGTCGACGTTCGGGCGACGTTTGACGCAGAAAGCCTGGGATCGAACGAGCCACATCCCCGTTAACCCCCCGATCTCATTGACTTTGCCGGACGGTCGCGACGCGGCCGCACCGGCGCCGCACCCTCAGGCGGGCGGTCGCGCGAGGCCCCATGGCAAGCCGCATCGAGGACTACGCCGTCATCGGCAATTGCGAAACGGTCGCGCTCGTCGGGCGCGACGGCTCCATCGACTGGCTCGGGCTGCCGCGGTTCGACAGCGCGGCGTGCTTCGCCGCGCTGCTGGGCGACCCACGGCACGGACGCTGGCTGGTGGCCCCGGTCGACGGCGGCGCGCTCGTGACGCGCCGATATCGCGGCGACACGCTGATCCTCGAGACGCGATTCGAGACCAAGGATGGGGCGGTCTGCCTCACCGACTTCATGGTGCGCCGCGACGGCGGGTCGGACCTCGTGCGGATTGTCCGGGGCGAGCGGGGCGTCCTTTCGATGCGCACCGAACTCGTCGTCCGTTTCGACTATGGCTCGGTCGTGCCCTGGGTCTCGCGCCAGGATGACGGGCGTCTCCAGTTCACGGCGGGCCCCGACCGGCTGCTGCTCGACAGCGCGGTCGCCCTGCGCGGCGAGGACGAGCGCACCATCGGGGCGTTCGAAATCGAGGCGGGCCAGGAAATCGCCTTCACGCTCGGCTGGTCGCCTTCGTTCCGGGCCGCGCCCGCGCCGACCTCCGCCGGCGGGGCGCTTGCGAGGGTCGAGTCGTTCTGGACGGACTGGGCCGCGCCATTCGATCGGTCCCCGGAATGGTCCGGCGCGGTGCTGCGTTCGCTGCTGACGCTCAAAAGCCTCGCCCATTGGGAGACCGGGGGAATCGTCGCGGCAGGGACAACCTCCCTGCCCGAGCGCCTCGGCGGGGCGCGCAACTGGGACTATCGGTACTGCTGGTTGCGCGACGCGACGTTCACGCTCTACGCGCTGATCGGCGCAGGCTTCCTCGGCGAGGCCAAGGCCTGGCGGGAATGGCTGCTGCGCGCGGCGGCGGGCAATCCCGACGATCTTCAGATCATGTACGGGGTGGCCGGCGAGCGGCGGCTGACGGAATATGTCGTGTCGTGGCTGCCGGGCTATGAGGGCGCCGCCCCGGTCCGGATCGGCAACGCCGCCGCGGGACAGATCCAACTCGACGTCTATGGCGAGGTGCTCGGCGCGCTCTATCTGGCCCGGCGCGCCGGGCTCGCCGCCGATGAAGCGGGCTGGGGTCTCGAATGTGCTCTGATGGCGCATCTCGAGACGATCTGGGACCAACCCGACGACGGAATCTGGGAGGTTCGCGGCGGCCGCCGGCACTTCACCCATTCCAAGGTGATGGCCTGGGCGGCCTTCGACGCCGCCATCCGATCGTCGGAGGAATTCGGACTCGCGGGGCCGGTGGCGCGGTGGAAGACGATCCGCGACCAGATTCATCGGCAGGTCTGCGAGCGCGGCTTCGACCCGGAGCAGAATTCCTTCATTCAGTCCTACGGGTCCCAGGCGCTCGACGCCAGTCTGCTGATGATCGCGATGGTCGGCTTCCTGCCCCCGGACGATCCGCGCGTGCGCGGCACGATCGCGGCGATCGAAGGCAAGCTGGTGCACGACGGATTCGTCATGCGCTACGACACGGGCGCTGGCGTCGACGGTCTGCCGCCCGGAGAGGGCTCGTTCCTGACCTGCAGCTTCTGGCTCGCCGACAATTACGTCCTGCAGGAACGCTACGACGAGGCGCGCGCCCTGTTCGAGCGGATCCTGGCGCTGCGCAACGACGTCGGTCTGCTGGCCGAACAATATGACGCGGCCGCCGGCCGGCAATTGGGCAATTTTCCCCAGGCGCTGTCCCATCTGGCGCTCGTCAACACCGCGCGCAACCTGACCGGCGCCGGTCCGGTCCATGAGCGCTCGGCGCCTGGAGCGACGAACAGCGCCGGCTAGAGCGCCTCGACGATCAGCCCTTCGTTCGGACCGATCGCGATCGTCCCGGAAAGCATCTGTCCCGGCGCGCGGGCGTGGGTCGACAGCAGGAGTCGCCCGGCGGGGGTCCGGGCCTGCGCGCGGCGGCCGGTGAGGTTGAGCAGAATCGCCAGCCGGCGGTCGCCGAACCGCCGCTCGAAGGCGAGCGTCTCGTCGGTGGCGGCGAGCGGCGTCCAGCCGCCGACGCTGAGCGCCGGCTCGGCGCGGCGCAGCGCGAGCAGGTTGCGATAGAGGGACAGGATCGAATCGGGCGCCGCAATCTGGGCCGCGACGTTGATCTCGCGGTGGTCGGAACTGAGCGGCAGCCAGGGCTCGGCGGCGGTGAACCCGGCGTTGGCCCCGCCGTCCCACAGCATCGGCGTGCGCACGGGATCGCGCCCGAGCCCGAGGCCGGGCACGTTCTTCTCCCAGGGGTCGCGCACCCGATGGGCCGGAATCGGCGTATCGGTCATGCCGAGTTCCTCGCCCTGGTAGATCGTCGGCGTGCCGCGCAGCGTCAGCAGCAGCATCGCCGCCACCCGCGCCTGTTCGCGCCCGACCCGGCTCGCCAGCCGCGACCGGTCGTGATTGCCGAGCACCCAGTTGGGCCAGCCGCCCTTCGGCAGTTTCGATTCATAGGCTTCGATCAGCGCCCCGATCGCCGTCGGCGTCCACGGCGTCGTGATGAGATGGAAGTTGAACGGCAGGTGGAACCCATCGAGATCGGCGCCGTAGTAGAGCACCAGCCGGTCGAGCGGCAGATAGGCCTCGCCGATCAGGACGCGCCCGCCATAGGCGTCCGCGACGGCGCGCATCGCGGCGATGGCGTCATGAACCTCGGGCTGATCGGCGGAGTGCCGGCGCCGCTGGCGGCGCGCCGGCTCCATGCCGGGGCGCCAGAGCGGGTTTGGGGGATCGTCGGTCAGCGCGGCGTCTTCGAAGAGATGATGGATCGCGTCGACGCGAAAGCCGTCGACGCCACGGTCGAACCAGAAGCGCAGGACGTCGAGCATCGCGGCGACGACCTCGGGGTTGCGCCAGTTGAGGTCGGGCTGTTCGGCGAGAAAGGCGTGATAGTAGTATTGCCCGGTCGCCTTGTCCCAGCTCCAGGCGCTGCCGCCGAATTCGGCGAGCCAGTTGTTGGGCGCGGCGCCGTCGGGGCGGGCGTCGCGCCAGACATACCAGTCTCGCCGGGCGCTGCTGCGCGAAGCCCGGCTCTCGACGAACCAGGGATGCCGGTCCGAGGTGTGATTGGGGACATAGTCGAGGATGACCTTCAAGCCGAGGCGATGCGCCTCCGCAAGGAGGCGATCGAACGTCGCGAGATCGCCGAACAGCGGATCGATCGCGGCGTAGTCGGCCACGTCATAGCCGAAGTCGGCCATCGGCGAAGGAAAGATCGGGGAAATCCAGACCGCGTCGACGCCGAGCGCCCGAAGATAGCCGAGCCGTTCGACGATCCCGCCGAGGTCGCCGACCCCGTCGCCGTCGCTGTCCTGAAACGAACGCGGATAGATCTGGTATATGACCCCGCTCCGCCACCAGGCGGCCTCGGGCGCGCTGCGGTCGGCGGACTTCGTCCGCCCGGCGACGCTCCGCCCTGGATCAAGCGCCATCGCCACGCCTCTCGCGCCCCATGGCGCTCAATCTAACACCACGCTCCAGCGACGCCCAGCCCGACGCCCTGAAGAGCCCCGGTGTTGTTGCCCGCCGGCCGGGGGGGCCGGCGAGCGACGCTGGATTCCGCCCGCAAGCGAACAGGATCACATCCAGTATGGACCAGCGCCGTAAGAGTGCAGTCGCGATCCGCAATCGCGGTCGCCCCGGGCCGGCGGCGCGTCTTCCGGATCGGAAGGCGCGTCCGCCAGTCGGGATTTCGAGCCACCGACGAGATAGCCGCGCCGGGCGGCGGCGTATTTCGGCCGCGGCCAGGGAATTGGACAATGGTTCTCGCCGATGCCGAGCGGGCCGCCGGACTTCGTCACGGCGTGCGCCGCCGCTGCGCTCGTCCTGTCGACCATCGCGTCGCGGAGCGCGCAGACGTCCTGCTCCGACAAATCATACGCGGCGGCCCAGAGAGCCTTCTCCCTCGCGGTCAACGCGGTCGTCTCCCTGACAGCCGGCATGACGAACTCCCTATCGAACAGGATAACGCAAGGAAGACAGACATGTTCCGGGCGAGGCGGCAAAAAGGCCGGGGTCAGCGACGCTCGCGCTCCTCGTCGGCCGGTTTCTTGTGCTGATCGGGCGGCGGCGCCGACGGGCCCGCATAGTCCTCGGTCTCGGCGGCGTAAGGCTGGCCGCGCTCCCTCTGCGCGCTCTGAGCTTCGCGAATCGCCTTCGTGTCGGACGCCGGAGCGGGGTCTTCGTCGCGCTTGTTGGGCATTTGCTTTGCCTTTCTGACTGGCGGTCACCGATCCGGCGCCGGCGATTCGGAGACCATGAGCCGGGACGGGTCGGCATCCGGCGGCGCGGCCCGGGCGCTCCGGCGCGGCGCCAGCGGGTCGACCGCGGTGGAGCCCAGACGACGCTCGACCTGAGCGATCATGCTGCGCCGGACCGCCCCGGCATGGCCGGGGGTCGTCCACAGGCGGCACGTCAGCGCGAAGTCGCCGTCGTCGAGCCGGTCGACGAAGACGTCCGGCGCCGGCGTCTTCATCACGCGGCCATCGCCGACCATCGTCTCCAGGACGAGCGCCCTGGCGCGTTCGAGATCAGCGGTCGGCGCAACGCCCACGCAGAAGCTGACGAGGCGAGCGCCGTCGCCGCCGTGATTCCGCAAGGCGAAGTTCCAGATCGTCGAGTTCGGCGCGAACACCAGCGCGCCGTCGCCGCTCTCCAGCAGACAGGCGAACAGGCCGATTTCCCTGACCGCGCCCGCGACCGGATTGCCGCCGATCACCTCGATGGAATCGCCGACCCGGAACGGCCGCAGCCAGAGCAGCATGATGCCCGCCGCGATGTTGGAGAGCGTGCCCTGCAGCGCGAGGCCGATCGCCAGACCGGCGGCGCCGAGCACCGCGAGCGCCGAGGCGGTCTGCACGCCGAGCTGGCTCAGCGCCGCGATCAGAACGACGATGAGAACGCCGTAACGCGCCGCGGACGCCAGAATCGGCTCGAGCGTCGGGTCGACCGTGCCGGCGCGCTCCGCGATCCGCCGGGTGAGAACCGAGGCCCAGCGCGAAACGACCACACCGGCGATCACCAGCGCAACCGCGCTGACCACGCGCGGCGCGAAAGCGATCCCGAGAGTCCACAGCGCCGCCGCGTAGGCGTCGAGATTTCCTGGCGCGATCGCGATCATCGCCTCGCCTCCCGTGCAGGTCGAGCAACGGCGCCGCCGGGAGAAGGTTCCAGCCGCCGGCCGCGGGTCGGGGTGCGCCGGCGGCGCGGAACCAACAGCGCGGCGGCTCATTCCCCTTGGCGTCGCAAAGCCGCCAACGCGGCCTCGAGCGACGCCAAAATGGATGAGGAGATTGCGGCATGGGTCTATTCACCAAGGATATCAAGTCGATCGAGGACCTGTTCAATCATCAGCTGAAGGACATCTACTACGCGGAGCGGCGGATCTACGCCGCGCTCGAGAAGATGATCCAGAAGGCGAAAACACCCGATCTCAGAACCGCCTTCGAGGTCCATCACGGCGAGACCAAGAGCCATATGGCGCGCCTCGAAGAGGTGTTCCAGTTGCTCGGGGTGAAGGCGGAAGCCGTCACCTGTCCGGCGATCGACGGCATCATCAAGGAGGCCGACGAGGTTGCCGGCGAGATCGCCGACGCGCGCGTGCTCGACGCGGCGCTGATCGCCAACGCCCAGGCGGTCGAGCACTACGAAATGTCGCGCTATGGGACGCTGGTCGCCTGGGCGAGGCAGCTCGGGCGTGACGATGTCGCGAACTTGCTGAGGGAAAACCTCAACGAGGAATCCGCCGCGGACAGGAAGCTCACCGGCATCGCCGAAAGCCGCGTCAACAGGATCGCCGCCTGACGCCTTGTTCGACGTGACGATCCCGCCCGAACAGGACGCCGAGGTGAACGCGCTCGGCGTCAAGGGGCTCGGCGAGTTCGGCGATGCCGGCGCCGACGCGGTCCGCCACGCGACCGGCGTGCGGATTCGCGATCCGCCGATCAGGCTGGAGAAGTCCCTCGCGGCCTGACGTTCGAGAGGAGGATGACGTGGCGCATGCGCACAAATGGTCGAAGGCCGTCACGCAAGGCAGCGACGCGCTCGATCTCGAAAAGGGCGTCTTCGAATCGCACGATCCGAAGGAGATCGCCGAGTCGCTCGCCAAATCGGCCGAGGCGAGCGACCGCCGCAAGGCGACGCCGTACCGCTCGGCGATGTCGATGCTGACCTTCTTCATCAACCGCGCCGGACGCAATCTGCCGCGGCGCGAAAGGAGCGTCCTCGAACAGGCGAAGGTCGAGCTGCGCCGGCGGTTCGGCGAGCCGCCGCGATAGCGCGCGAGGGAGGATCGCCTTCGTCTCACAGACGGTAGGCCGATCTTGCGAGACGATGGGCGAGATCCTGCGCGAGATCGCGGGCCTCGGCCTCGTCGATCTGATGGCTGGCGATCAGTTCGGCGAGTACGGCGCAATCGACGCGCCGGGCGACGTCGTGCCGCGCCGGAATCGAACAGAAGGCGCGGGTGTCGTCGTTGAAGCCGACGGTGTTGAAGAACCCCGCGGTCTCGGTCGTCAGGTCGCGGAACCGGCGCATGCCGGCGACCGAGTCGAAGAACCACCACGGCGGACCGAGCCGCAGGGCGGGATAGTGGCCGGCGAGCGGCGCGAGCTCGCGCGAATAGGCGGTCTCGTCGAGCGTGAACAGGATGATCGTCAGGTCGCGCTCGTTGCCGAAGCGGTCGAGCAGAGGCTTGAGCGCGCGCACATAGTCGGTCGGCGTGGGAATGTCGGCGCCCTTGTCGCGGCCGAACCTGGCATGGACGTCGGGGTTGTGATTTCGGAACGAGCCGGGATGGATCTGCATCACGAGCCCGTCGTCGAGACTCATCTCCGCCATTTCGGTCAGCATCTGCGCGCGAAACAGTTCCGCGTCGGCGGCCGAGGCGTCGGCCGCCAGCACGCGGGCGAACAGCGCCTGGGCGGCGCCCGGCGCGAGATCGGCCGTCGCCGCGCTCGGGTGGCCGTGGTCGGTCGCGGTCGCGCCGTGTCGCTTGAAGAAGGCGCGGCGCTTGCGGTGCGCCGCCAGATAGCCGCTCCAGCTCGTGGCGTCCTCGCCGGTCAGCGCGCCGAGCCGCGCGACATTGCTGCGAAAACCGGGAAAGTGCGGATCGACGACGGCGTCCGGGCGGTAGGTCGTGATGACGCGCCCCGCCCAGCCGGACTCGCGGATCATCCGGTGCCAGGCGAGATCGTCGAGCGGGCTCTCGGTCGTGGCGAGAACCTCGATGTTGAACTTCTCGAACAGCGCGCGGGGCCGGAATTCCGGCCATTTCAGCGCCTCGGCGATGATGTCGTAATGGCTGTCGGCGTTGTCGGCGGTCAGACGCTCCTCGAGTCCGAACAGGCTCGCGAACGCGTGGTCGAGCCATAGCCGCGTCGGGGTGCCGGCGAACAGGTGGTAGTGACTGGCGAACAGCCGCCACACCTGGCGCGGATCCGTCTCGATCGGCCCGCCGTCGACGCGCGGCACGCCGAGCGCCTCGAGCGCGACGCCCTGGCTGTAGAGCATGCGGAACACGTAGTGATCGGGGGTGACGAACAATTGCGCGGGGTCGGCGAACGGCTGGTCCTCCGCGAACCATCGCGCCTCGGTATGGCCATGCGGCGAGACGATCGGCAGGTCGCGCACGGCGGCGTAGAGCCGGCGCGCGATCGCGCGCGTCTCAGGGTCGGCGGGAAACAGGCGGTCGTCATGCAGCATGGCGGTCTCGCGGGTGACGCGCGCAGGCAGGGCCCTGGGCTCGCGGGCCTGGCCATGATCGGTTTATCGCCGGCGGCGTCGCGGGGCAATCGGGCGGCGCACCCGCCCATGGGATCCGGCGGGCGCCCGTTCTCCCTCCGCGCCCGGGGCGAGCGCGCCTCTCGACAGTGCCCGCAACGACAATGAATTGTTCGACGGGCGGCGAACGCGGAGCGCCGGTTCCCTCGGCGCGCGCCGCTAGGCGCCCGCAACCATCGATCGGTCCAGGGCGATCGCCCGCTCGACCACCTGGGTGAACGCGGCGACCTTGGCGGGCAGGGTCTCATAGGGCGGATAGAAGGCGGTGAGCCAGATCTCGGCGGGCCGCCAGGACGCCAGCACGGGCGAAAGCGCGCCCGTCTCCAGATGCCTGGCGACGATGAACCGCGGCAGCAGCGCGACGCCCTCGCCGAGGGCGGCGAGGTCGCCGACGACGTCGCCGTTGTCGCATTCGAAGGGCAGGCTCACCTGCGCCGATTGGGTCGCGCCGGTGACGGCGTCGCTCAGCGTCCACTGATCGCCGCCGACGAAATTCGAATAGCCGAGGCACTTGTGGCGGGCGAGGTCGGCGGGCGCTTTCGGCGTGCCCGCGCGCAGGAGATAGGCGGGCGAGGCGACAATCAGCCGGGGCACGACGCAGATTTTGCGCCAGATCGTCGACTTGTCGGCGGGCGGGCCGGAAATTCGCAGCGCCATGTCGAACTCGTCGCCGAGCATGTCGACGAAGCGGTCGGTGAGGTTGAGCTCGAGCCGGACGTCGGGATAGAGCGCGCGGAACGTCGCAGCGACGCCGGGCAGGACGCGAATGCCCAGCGAAAGCGGCGCGCTCACCCGCAGCACGCCCGCGAGCGTATTCTGCTGCTGGCGGACGAATTCGTTCGCCGAATCGATCTCCGCGACGACGCCCCGGACGCGGTCGCGATAAAGCCTCCCGGCGACGGTGAGCGAAACCCGGCGGGTGGTCCGGACGAGCAGTTGCGCGCCCAGTTCCTCCTCGAGTTCGCCGACGCGGCGGGTGGCGATGCTCGCCGACAGTCCGAGCGCGCGCGCCGCGGCGGCGAAGCTGCGCCGGTCGGCGACCTCGAGGAAGATGCGGATGCGTTCGATCTGCCCGGCCACCCTCGTCCCATCCTCCAATTCTGGCAATATTATCAGGTCGGTTTGCCATGTTTATTGCAAAATTCGCAATGATCAATGGCGAAATCGGCGGCTTCCGCGATCGCGGCGAAGGCTTATGTTGGCCGACGAAGCCGCAGTCGCCCGCCAGGGCGGCCGGCGAGAGGATCAAGGACATGACGAAGCTCGATCAGATCAGAGGCCTGCACCACGTCACGGCGCTCGCCGGGGCCGCCCAGGCCAATAATGCGTTCTTCACCCATGCGCTCGGCCTGCGGCGCGTCAAGAAGACGGTGAATTTCGACGCGCCCGACGTCTACCACCTCTATTACGGCGACGAGATCGGCACGCCGGGCACGGTGATGACCTATTTCCCGTTCCCCGACATCGCCCGGGCGCGGCCCGGCACGGGCGAGGTCGGCGAGACCGTGTTCGCCGTGCCCGAGGGCGCGATGCCGTTCTGGGAGGAGCGATTCGCCGCGCTCGATGTCGATGGGCTCAAGGCCGACGAGGCGTTCGGCGAACGGCGCCTGCATTTCGCCGGCCCCGACGGCGACGGCTTCGCGCTGGTCGAGGCGAAGGGCGACCGGCGTAGGCCGTGGACGCACGGCGGCGTCGCGGCGGAGCATGCGATCCGCGGCTTCCATTCCGCCTCGCTGCGCCTGCGCGACGACGGCGCCACCGCCGAACTGCTGAAGTTCATGGGCTATGAGGAGGTCGACAAGGCCGACGGGGTCAGGCGCTTCGGCGTGCCGGGCGGCAACGGCGCCGATTTCATCGACATCGAGACCATGCCGAGCATAGCGCCGGCGCGGGCGGGCGCGGGCGCCGTCCATCACATCGCCTTCGCCGTCGAAAACCGCGCCAGGCAGCTCGAGGTGCGCTCGGCGCTGGTCGACACCGGCTGGCAGGTGACGCCGGTGATCGACCGCGACTATTTCTGGGCGATCTACTTCCGCACCCCCGGCGGCGTGCTGTTCGAGGTCGCGACCAACGAGCCCGGCTTCGACCGCGACGAGGAGGCGGCCCATCTCGGCGAGGCGCTGAAGCTGCCCAAACAGCACGAGCATCTGCGCGCGCGCCTGGAGAAGTCGCTCCAGCCGATCACGGATTGAAAGGAGCGGACGATGGCGATCGACAGCTATGCATTCCGGGAGAGGTCGGCGGCGCTGGCGGGCGCGCCGCTGGTCTTCGCCTTTCATGGCACCGGCGGCGACGAGAACCAGTTCTTCCCGCTCGCCGCGCAGATCTGGCCTCAGGCGGGCGTCGTGGCGCCGCGCGGCGACGTCTCCGAACAGGGCGCGCTGCGGTTCTTCCGGCGCAAGGCCGAGGGCGTCTACGACTTCGAGGACCTCGCCGTCCGCCGCCGCGCGCTGGCGGCTTTCGTGGGCGCGCACAAGGCGCGCGCGCGACCCGGCCGCACGATCGGCCTCGGCTATTCCAACGGCGCCAACATTCTTGCCGCGATGGCGCTCGAGGACGCCGAGCTGTTCGACGAGATCGTCCTCATGCACCCGCTGATCCCCTGGACGCCCGCGGACAATCCCGCGCTCGCGCGGCTGCGGGTGCTCATCACCGCCGGCCGGCGCGATCCGATCTGTCCGCCGCCGCTGACGATCGCGCTGGAGGATCATTTCAGGCGCCAGGGCGCGGCGGTGACGATCGACTGGCACGACGGCGGGCACGAAATCCGGCCGAGCGAACAGGCGGCGATCGAGCGGTTCGCGGGCGCCGGCGGGTGACGGGAGGCCCGCCGACTTGCCGACAGCCGCGGGCCAATCCCCGCCGAAAGACAGGCGCCGATCCGGCCGATAATGACAAATAAGGCACAGTCGCCACGAAACCGCCTGCCGCGCGCCACGTTGGTTGACGGAAAATCCAGACTGTTTTAGTGAATGTGTGGTTCTAAAGGGCACCCCAAAGTTTCGGCTCGCTCCCGCGAGAGAGGTCCGAAACGTCGCTGGAGGGCTCCCGGGCGCCTCGAACCGTCGAACGAGGAGGCGCGCGATGCTCGTCACATCGATCCGAATTCGCCGGCGGTCCGCGCGGCTCGGCGGCGGCCGCCGACTTGATCGGCGAGCGACGGCCTCGCGGGCCGCCCTGCTGTCCGGCGTCGCCCTCGCAGCGCTCGCGGCCCACTCCCCCGCGCAGGCGCAAAGCATCAACACGCAGCCGAGCTGGAACGGGACGAGTTCGATCAGCGCCTGGGGCCTGCCCGACACCGCGACCTATGGCGAGACGATCACGGCGACGGCGTCGGACACTCGGCTCTCGAGTTTCACCTTTTACCTCGATGGCGGCGCCACGACCGCCGCGCCGCAGTTTCAGGCCTTCGTCTATCAATGGAACGCGGCCACCAAGGAAATCGCCGGACCCGCGCTCTACGCGTCGCCGGTCATGACCGCGCCGCTCGGCAACGCCTTCAGTGCTGTGACCATCCCAACGAGCGGAGTCAAACTGACGCCAGGCCAGCAATATGTGCTGTTCTTCACGACATCGAGCGTTTCGCAGCCGGCGACGTCGTCGTCCTACCGCTACGGCGCGCTGCCAAACACCACCGCCTATCCGGCCGGCCAGTTCGTGTTCCAGAACAACAATACCAATTTCGCCGCCCTGAGCGCGACCGGATGGAACACGATCGCCGAAGATCTCGCGTTCGCCGCCACCCTGGGCGGCCAGCTGGCGCCGCCGCTGCTGGTGCCGTCGCTGCAGTTCGGCGCGCCGGTCAATCCGACCAACGTCGCCTCGGCGATCGACAATTTCGGCCTCGGCGGCGGCCAGATCACCGGCGGCTTCGACAATCTCTATCTGCTGAGCGGCCAGTCGCTTTCCGACGCGCTGACCCAGCTGTCCGGCGAAGGCGCGACCGGGGCCCAGCAGGGCGCGTTCCAGATCATGAACTCGTTCATGTCGACCATGCTCAACCCCTATGTCGAAAATCGCGACGGGTTCGGCGCGGCGGCCGGGTCGGCGCTCGGCTACGCCGCCGACGACCATGGACTGCCGGCTTCGATGAGCGCCTATCTTCCCACGACCAAGGGCGCGCCCGCCGTCTATGAACCGCGCTGGAGCGTCTGGGCGACGACCTTCGGCGGCGTCGGCCAGTTCAACGGCGACGGGGCGACGGGCAGCCATGATTCGATCGCGCGCGCGGGCGGGTTCGGGGCCGGCGCCGACTACCATGTCGACCCCGACACGCTGCTGGGCTTCGCGCTGGCGGGCGGCGGGACGTCATGGTCGGTGTCGGGCGGCCTGGGCGGCGGCACCAGCGACGTGTTCCAGGCGGGCGGCTATTTCGCCCGGCAGTTCGGGCCGGCCTATGTCGCCGGCGCGGTCGCGTTCGCCGATTCCTGGGCCAAGACCAGCCGCACGGTCGGCGTGGCCGGCCTCGACACGCTCACCGCAAGCTTCAACGCGCAAAGCTACGGCGGGCGGCTGGAGAGCGGCTATCACATCGCGTCGCTCGGGCCGGTCACGCTGACGCCCTATGGCGCCTTGCAGGCGCAGCTCTTCCGGACTCCCTCGTACCAGGAAGGCGCGTCCTCCGGCTCCACCCAGTTCGCGCTCGGCTACGCCGGGCAGACGGCCACGCAGACGCGCGCCGAACTGGGCGCCTGGGCGGACAAGACCTTCGCCTTCGCCGGCGGCGACACGGTAAACGTCTTCGGCCGCGCGGCCTACGCCCATGACTGGCAGAGCGATCCGACCCTGACGGCGACCTTCCTCAGCCTCGCCAACGCGAGCTTCGTCGTCAACGGCGCGCAGGAGTCGCCCAATCTGGCGCTGGTCACGCTCGGCGCGGAATGGCGCGGACGCAACGGCTGGTCGTTCCTCGCCAAGGTCGACGGCGAACTGGGCAAGGGCACGCAGACCATCGCCGGCACGGCGCGGCTGCGCTACGTCTGGTAGGGGGCGGCGGAGCCGTCGACGATGGCGGGTCGGCCCGGCGCCGCTCCGTCCGGGTCCAGCCCGAAAATCTGCTTCGCCTCGCGCACCCCGCGCAGCGCATGGCGCCCGAGCGAGACGAGCCGTCCCTCCCCCGCTTCGGCCGCGCGGACGAATTCCGCAGATGCCAGCAGCGGCCGGCCGAGCGGCTCGCACAGCGCCTCGATGCGGGCGACCTCGTTGACGGCGGGGCCGATCACGGTGAAGTCGAGCCGGTCGGTCGCGCCGACATTGCCGTAGAGCACGTCGCCGACATGGAGCGCGAAATCGACCGTCGCGAGCGGCAGGCCCGCCGCCGCGCGCGCCGCATTGAGCGCCTCGATCGCGCGCAGCGCCTCGTCGGCGGCCTCGAGCGCGCGGCGGCAGGTCGCGGCGCGCTCCGCTTCCTCGAACGCGAAGGTCGCCAGCAGGCCGTCGCCGAGAAACTTCAACACCTGGCCGCCGCGCGGCCGCAGCGCGCCGCTCAGCGTCTCGAAGACGTCGTTCAGCAGCGCGATGACGGCGGCGGCGGGCGATGTGTCGGAGGTCGGGGTGAAGCCGCGGATGTCCGCATAGAACAGCACCGCGTGCAATTGGTCGACCGAGCCGCGCTGGACCGCGCCGGCGTGGACGCGGCCGCCCGCGTCGGCGCCGAGGTAGGTCCCGAGCAGCCCGGAAGCGATGACGTGGCCGGCATGCGCCTTCATCGCCAGCGAGAGCGCGGGCAGCGTCGACTCCAGCAGCGCGACGTCGTCGTCGCCAAACCCGCCCGCTCTGTCCGTCGCGAACGAATAGACCACGCCCGAGCCCTGCGAGCGGTCTTCGACCTCGCCGAACGCGAACAGCTGGCTGAAATAGTCGGTCGCGCCGGCGGCGAAGAACGCCTCGAGCGCGGCGAAATCGCGCTGCTCCGGGCCCGCCTCGAGCCGCCGGCGCATCGAGGGGTCGGGCTCGCCGTGGCGCGCCCTTTCGACGAGCGAATAGAGCGGGCTCTCGAGCCATTCGGCCTCGCCGAAATCGACATGGGAATATTGCTCGGGCTCGATCGCGTTGAGATCGCGCCGCCAGGTGTAGCCATAGCCGCTCCACTGGGGATGCAGCGTCTCCATCGCGGCATGCGCGCGCCAGAGCGGCGCCCCGCCGATCACGAGCCGTTGACAGTAGCCATCGAGCAGGTCGTAAGCCGAAGCGCCGCGCAGGCCCTCCCGCACCGCCCAGATATGCGTCTCGATGATGCGGCGGCCGAGCGCATCGTCGAAAGTCTCCCGTCCGACTTCGATCGGCCGCGCGCGTGCTGGTTCGGCCATGAGCCCCTGCTTTCCGATCGATCCGGCTCCGCGGATCGACTCGCGGCGAGCGTAAACGTCGCGATCATAGTCGCGCGCCGGGTTCGGCGCCACCGGGGGGCGGCGCAACCTTTCGCGCCGGCGTCGGTTCGGTTCGATGGCGGCGCGTGGCGCGCCCGCCAATCGGAGAGCCAGCTTGACCGACGCGAGCCCGCCGCCCGTCGTGCCGAACCATATCGAGGAGACCATCCGTACGGTCGCGCGGCTGCTCGCCGAGCATCGTAGCGCGGCGACGCCGCAGCAGCGGATGATCGATCGCATGACCGATGCGCTCGGCCGGCCCGCCTGCCTCAGCGTGGTCGGGCTGTTGGTCTCCTGCTGGATCGGCGGCAACCTGCTCGCGCTCGCGCTCGGCCGCGCGCCGCTCGATCCGCCGCCGTTCGTCTGGCTTTCCGGCGCGGCCTCGCTCGCCTCGCTGCTGATGGTGATCGTCGTCCTGGGCTCCCAGCGCCACGACGATCAGCTCGCCCGGCGCCGGGAGCTGCTCACGCTCGAACTCGCGATGCTCAACGAGCGCAAGACGGCCAAGGTGATCGAGCTGCTCGAGGAGGGGCGGCGCGACAATCCGCTGATCCGGGACCGGATCGACGCGCAGGCCGACGACATGGCCCAGCCGGCCGATCCGCATTCGGTGCTCGACGCGATCAACGAAAGCCACGACGCGAGTTCCCGGCAGCCCGACGCCGGGCAATGATGCGCAGGCGGACTCCGCGACGCAAGCCGGCGGACGCCCGCGCCGGCGGGTGGGAGGATTCCAGCGGCCATCCGGGGAAATGCAGGTTCGACTCATCGCGACCGCGATCGCTCCGCCCCGGGACCGATGGCGTCGCAACCGGCGATCGTCCGCTCAGCTCAGGCAGCGGGTGACGATGTCGCGCACGTCGGGGGAAAGCCGGCTTCGGTCGGCGATCCGGCCGAGCGCTTCCTGCGCCTTCGCCTGCCGGCGCGGCTCCAGGGAGCGCCAGGACCGCAGCGAGGACAGCAGACGCGCGGCGATTTGCGGATTGGTCGAATCGAGCGTCAGCACGACCTCGGCGAGCAGTGCGTAGCCGGCGCCATCGAGCCGGTTGAACTGGGTCTGGTTGGCGCAGAAGCCGCCGATCAGCGCGCGCACGCGGTTTGGATTGTTGAGGGAGAAGGCGTGGCGCCCCATCAGCGCGCGCACGCGGGCGAGCGTCTCGGGTTCGGGAATGTGCGCCTGCAGGGCGAACCACTTGTCGAGGATCAGCGGATCGGCCGCGTGGCTGCGCGCGAAGGCTTCGAGCGCGTGCTCGCGCGCGCTGCCGGGAATCAGCGCGAGAACCGCGAGCGCGGCGAGGCGATCGGTCATGTTGTCGGCGGCGGCCAGCTGGCGCTGGGCGCGCTGCCCGCCCGCCTCCGCCTCGCCGGCGGCGAGCATGGCGAGCGCCGCGTTGCGAAGCGCGCGGCGGCCCGCCCCGCCGGCGTCGGGGCTGAAGCGGCGGCCGTCCGCCAGGCTTTCATGGAGCCGCGCCAGCGCCGGCGCATGCGCGCGCCCGAGCGTCCCGCGCAGTGTCTCGCGCGCCGCGAAGATCGCGTCGGGGTCGACGTTGCGCTCCATCTCGCGCGCGATGTCGCCCTCGCTCGGCAGCGTCAGCGCCTGGGCGGCGAAGGCGGCGTCGAGCCGGCCGGCCTGCGCTTCGGCGAGGACGGCGCCCCAGGCCGCGACGAAGCCGCCGTCGATCCGCGGCGCCTGGCCGTCGCGCAACGCCGAGACCGCGCGCACCAGCAGACGCGTCGCGAGGGTCTGCATCGCCTGCCAGCGGTTGAACGGATCGCGATCATGGCGCGATAGAATCAGCAGATCGGCCTCCGTGAGATCGTCGTCGACGCGAACCGGCGCCGAAAAGCCGCGCAGCAGCGACAGGGTCGGCCGCAGCGGGACGTCGGTGAACACGATGCGGCGCGCGGCCTGGGTCAGCACGACGACGCCGCTCGTCAATTCCTCGGCCGCGGCGTCCGCCGAGGCCAGCGCGATCTCGGCGCCGTCGGGGTCGACGAGGCCGAGCGCGATCGGGATCGTGAACGGCAGCTTGGTCGGTTGATCGCGCGTCGGCGCGGTCGCCTGGGCGATGTCGAGGGTCAGGCTTCGCGCCTGCGCGTCATGAGCGCTCCGGAAGGTCAGAACGGGCGTCCCCGCCTGACCGTACCAGCGCTTGAACGCCGAGAGGTCGCGCCCGGAGGTTTCGGCGAAGCAGGCGAGGAAATCCTCGACGGTCGCCGCGGTCCCGTCGCAGCGCTCGAAATAGAGGTCCATGCCGGCGCGGAACGCGCGGGCGCCGATCAGCAGCCGCAGCATGCGGATGACCTCGGCGCCCTTCTGGTAGACCGTCGCCGTATAGAAATTGTTGATCTCCTGATAGACCTCCGGCCGCACGTTGTGGGCGAGCGGGCCGGCGTCCTCCGGGAACTGCGCCGCGCGCAGCGCCCGCACGTCGGCGATGCGCTTGACCGGCGCCGAGCGCTCGTGGGCGGAGAAATCCTGGTCGCGGAACACGGTCAGCCCCTCCTTCAGGCAGAGCTGGAACCAGTCGCGACAGGTGATGCGGTTGCCGGTCCAATTGTGGAAATATTCGTGGGCGATGACCGATTCGATCCCCGCGTAATCGTCGTCGGTCGCGGTCTCGGGCAGCGCCAAAACATATTTGTCGTTGAAGACATTGAGCCCCTTGTTCTCCATCGCGCCCATGTTGAAGTCCGACACGGCGACGATGTTGAACACGTCGAGGTCGTATTCGCGGCCGTAGGCGGCCTCGTCCCAGCGCATCGCGCGCTCGAGCGAGTCCATGGCGTAGGCGGCGCGGTCCTGGCGGCCATGCTCGACGTAGATTCCGAGCGCGACGTCGCGGCCGGACGCGGTGACGAACCGGCCGGCGACATGGGCCAGATCGCCGGCCACGAGCGCGAACAGGTAACTCGGCTTGCGGTGCGGATCCCGCCAGACCGCGAAGTGGCGGTTGGCGCCCGGCAGGTCGCCGCGCGCCGCGAGATTGCCATTGGCGAGCAGGATCGGCGCCTCGTCCCGGTCGGCCTCGATCCGGGTCACGTAGACCGAGAGGACGTCGGGCCGGTCGAGAAAATAGGTGATGCGCCGGAAGCCCTCGGCCTCGCATTGCGTGCAATAGGCCGAGCCGGAGCGATACAATCCCATCAGCTTGGTGTTGCCGGCCGGATCGAGCTCGGTCTCGATGCGCAGCGTGAACGGTCGCGGCGGCGGCTGGGGAATCGTCAAGGTCTCCGGCGAAGCCTCGAACGCGGCGGGGTCGAGCGGCTCGCCGTCGAGCTGGACGCTCAGCAGCTTCAGTTCGTCGCCGTCGAGCGCCAGAGCCGCGCCGGCGCGGCCCGCCGGATTCGGGCGGATCGCGAGCACCGCGACGACCCGGGTGGCGTTGCGGCCGAGCGAGACGTCGAGTTCGACGGCGTCGATCAGATGGTCGGGCGGCCGGTAGTCGGCGAGGCGAATCGGCTGGCCTGTGCTGGTGCGCATTGGGTGCCCTCGTTCTGGTAAAGGCGGCGGCGCCCGCCGGACTTCGTCAAGGCGCGCCGAACGCCGGTTCCATCGCGGCTTCGGGCGCGGCGGCGAGGCCGAATCCGGCCAGGGCGGCGCGCAATGACCCGCGCGGCGCGATCCCGCTGGTGAAATAGGCGCGAGCGGCGCCCGCGGAGGCAGCCTCTCGCGACGGCGCCGCGGCCGGGCCGAGCAGGACGTCGACGCGGCGCGCGATCGCGGCGGCGGGATCGACATAGGCGACCGGCCACGGCGCAGTCCGGGCGAAATGATCCAGCAGCAGGGGATAATGCGTGCAGGCGAGCACGATCGAATCGGTGCGCCGCCCCGCCTTCTCGACGAAGCAGGGCGCGATCTCGCGGGCTATCTCGGCCTCGTCGACGGCGCGGCCCCTCATCCAGTCTTCGGCCACGCGCGCCAGCCGCGCCGAGCCGATCAGCGCGACTTCGCAGTCGCCGGCGTGGTCGCGCACCAGCGCATGGGTATAGTCGCGCGCGACCGTGCCGGGAGTGCCGAGCACGCTGACGAGGCGCGAGCGGGACGCCGCCGCGGCCGGCTTGATCGCGGGCACCGTCCCGACGAAGGCGAGTCTCGGATAGCGCCCGCGCAGGGACGCGAGGACGAGAGTCGAGGCGGTGTTGCAGGCGATCACGACGATATCGGGCGCGTGACGGGCGATCATCTCGGCCATGACCGTCATCACGCGGCCGACCAGCGCCCGTTCGTCGAGCGCCCCGTAGGGAAACGCGGCGTCATCGGCGACATAGGTCAGCGCCGCGTCGCGCCGCGCCGCGGCGATCGCGGCGAACACCGTCAGGCCGCCCAGGCCCGAATCGAAGACCAGAACGCGCGGCCCGCCCGGGCGAAGGCCGTTCATTGGAGGCAGGAAACCGCCACGACGAAGGGACGCTCCGCAGCGGCGATCTGCCCCGCGCCCAATCGCCGGTCGCCAGCGGCCGCCGGAGCGTCGGACGGCAGAGACAGGAAGCGCCGGATCCGATCGCCGTCGATCGCGCCGTGGGGAGCGACCGGCGCAACGCCCGCGACCCGCTTGGGATCCTCGGGGGACTGGGCGATCACGGCGACAAGACCGCCCGCGCGGTCGAACACCGGCGCGCCGCCGGCGTTGCGGGACAGCGACGCGAGCAAGGCGGGGCGGTCCGGCGCGGAAGAGGCGAGCGGCGAGGCCGCGGCGACGTCCAGGACGATGCGGCCGCCCGGTTCCTCCGTCGCGAAACTGAGCGCGACGAGATCGGGGCCGATCGCGCCGAAACTCGGCGGACGGACCGAGAGGCCGGGCGCGAATTCTCCCGCGAGCAGGCTCAGGCCGGCCTCCCGGTCGTCGCGGATGAATTTCGCCGGCTTGCCGTCGATCGAGGGATTGGGACATTCGGCGGGTCCGATCGCGCTCAGCGCCTGACCGGGGGCGACGATGAGGCCGGTGGCCGCGAGCGTGGCGACACGCATGGGCGCCGGCGTCGGGCCCGGAGCGGGTCCGGGCGAGGCAGCCAGCGGGCCGGACCCCGCAGGCGCCGCCGACGCAGGGAACGGCTCGAAGGAATCGGCGACCGCGACGACGATCCGGTCGAGTTCGGCCGACTGCGCCGCGGGATAGGCGATGCGAAAGCCGCGGATCGCCGAAGGGTCCGGCCAGGAGGGCGGCGCCTTCACGGCTCGCTGGTAGAATTTGCGGCCCGCCTCCTCGCCCGATACGACGAAGAAATCGGGGCGGCTGATCTTCAGCGTGATCCTCCGACCTGGCGCTTCGGCGGTGAGCGCGGCGAACATGGCGCCGAGCCTCGCCTCATCGCCGAGCGCGCTCGAAAGCTCGAGCGTGATCGAGCCGTCGCCGTTGGTGAGCCTGACGCCGCCGCCCTCGCCGGCGATCCGCTTCTCGAGGATTTTCAGCGGCGCCCCGATCTTCATGCCGGTCCTGGCGTCCGCGAACGTCTGGAACCGCACCGCGGCGCGCGCCTTTTGCGCCCCGCTCGCCATCGCGGCGGCCTGCGCGGCGTCGATCAGCCCGTTGGCCGGGATCTTGAGGCTCGCCTGATAGGCGACGATCGAGTCGCGCGTGCGCTTGCCGAACACGCCGTCGACGACGCCGACATAGCGCCCGCTCCAGACCATCGCGTCCTGGATCGCCCGGCGATCCGCCTCGGGCAGCGCATCGAATGCGGCCTTCTGCGCGTCATAGACGGGATCGGCGACCGCCGCCGCGGGCGGCGCGCCGTCGGCGCGCAGGGGCGCCGGGACGGCGAAGGCCAGCGCGGCGGAGATACAGCCGATCGTCCATTGCGCCATCTTCGCCATTCCGCACTCCTCGCCCGTCGGAGGAAACCCGGCGCCGCCCCGAAGCGCCCGCGACGGTCGCTTTCCCTTCTAGTCCGAGATTGTTTCGAGGGAAAGATTTCTGGTCGGCGGCCCGAGGAGGCCGATCACGAGCATCACGACGGCCATGCTGCCGGCGATCAGCGCGAACACCCCGGGGACGCCGAACAGGCGGAGCGAGAAGGCGATCGCGAACGCGCCGAAGACCGCCGACAGCCGGCTCCAGGAATAGACGAAGCCGACGGCCATGGCGCGGATGCGCGTGGGATAGAGTTCGGCCTGATAGGCGTGGAAGGAGAATGACAGAATGTTGTTGGAAAGCGTCAGCAAGACGCCGAGCCCGATCAGCGGCGCAGCCTCGCGGGTCTGACCGAACAGGAGTCCGAACAGCGCGATGGCGAAGGCGGCGCAGACGATCAACCATTTGCGCTCGACGCGATCCCCGAGCGCCGAGCCGAGCAAGGGCCCGAACGGCGCCGCGATCGCGATGATGAACGTATATTCGAGGCTCTTCGTGACCGATATTCCCTGTTGGATCAGGAACGTCGGCACCCAGTTGGAAAAACCGTAGAACCCGACGGTCTGAAAGATGTTGAAGACGATCAGCATGACGGTCCGCGCCAGATAGGGACGGCCCCAGATCTCGTGGAACCGTCCCGGCCGGGATTTCGCCGCCGCAATGCGGGGAGGCGGCGCGAGCGCCCCCGAGGGCGCGCCCGAAGGCGTCTCGAGCAAGGCCAGGGCGCGATCGGCTTCCCCCTTCCGCCCGCGTTCGGCGAGCCAGCGCGGGCTTTCGGGAAGCCCGAGGCGAATCCACCAGACGAACAATGCGCCGAGCGACCCCAGCAGAACCACCCAGCGCCAGCCGTCGAGGCCGAGAGGCGCGATGGGAACGAGGATCCACGCCACCAAGGCGACCACGGGAACGGCCACGAACTGAACGGCGGCGTTGACGGCGAAGGCCCGCCCCCGCAAGCCCGCGGGCACGAGTTCGGCGATATAGGCGTCGATGGTCACCAATTCGACCCCGATCCCGACTCCGGCGATGAACCGCCAGAGGTCCAGGCCAAAGGCGTCGGTCTGGAACGCCATGACCGCGCTCGCGATCGTGTACCAGATCAGCGAATAGGTGAAGATGGCCTTGCGGCCGAACCGGTCGGCGACGAAGCCGAAGAGCGCCGTTCCGACGAACAGGCCCGCGAAGAGGGCGGCGATGAAACCCGCCACGCCGGTCGTTCCGAACAATCCAGGGGTCGTCGGGGTCAGAATGCCGCTGCGCACCAGACCCGGCGCGACATAGCCGGTCAGGAACAAATCGTAATATTCGAAGAATCCGCCGAGCGACAGCAGCACGACGCGGATCCACACCGCGCGCGAGCCGGTCAATCGATCGAGACGACCGCCGATGTCGTCCAGTCCGTCCCCGTTCGGAACAGTCGCCACGGCAGCCCCTCCCCGCCATCATCATTGCGATCTCAATCGGGCCGAATTGCCGCCGATGTCAATGAGCGCCCATGATCTCCGGCCCGCGCGATTCTCGCCGCGTCCGCGCCGGGAAGCCGGATGCTCGACGCCCTGGCGGGCTGGTCCCGGCGGCCGTGCGTTTGATGGCGGTCATTCCGTAATGTAGAGGGTGCCCGATTCGGAATGTGTTCGAGACCCTTCGACGCCGCTCCGCGCCGCACCCCGAGGTCGAGCCATGGCCAACGCGCTCCGTATGATGTTCGTCCTGGCGCTGATCCTGATCGGCGGGGCGGCGCGCGCCGGCGACCCGAAGCCCTACGCCCGGGATTTCCTGGCGAGCGACGCGGTGCGTCTCGTCGAGACCCTGCGCAAGGAGGCCGGCAAGAACGAGGCTTTGTCGAGAGGCAAGGGCGCCGAGCAATTGCGCAGGGAGGTCGCTGCGGCGGCCGACGTCGCGGACTTCAAACTCGCGGCAAAGCTCGCCGCCGCGACGGTGGCGGCCAATCCGAAGGACGCAGCCAATTGGCTCGCGCTCGCCAGGCTCGCGATCAAGGCGGACGAGGCCCAGGCGCCCGAGCGCTACGAGTTGCGCGAGCGCGGGGCGACCGCCGCCTACGCGGCCTACGAACGCCTGACCGCGCCGGCGGCGCAGGCCGAGGCGCTCGCGCTGCTCGGCGACCTCTTCGCCCGCCGCGAAATGTGGCGGCCCGCGCTCGACGCCTATCGCGCCAGCCTCGACCGGCGCGACGACCTCGACATCGCCAAGACCTATGAGGATATGCGCGAGAAACACGGCTTCCGCATCGCCGACTACAAGGTCGACAATGATTCGGCGTCGCCGCGCGTCTGCTTTCGGTTTTCCGAGCCGCTCGCGCGCAAAACCGACTTTGCGCCCTATGTCGCCGTTTCGCGCGCCGCCACCGGCGCGATCAGCGCGGAGGAGCAGCAGATTTGCGTCGAAGGGCTGAAGCACGGCGAGCGATATGCGATCGTCGTTCGCAAGGGCCTGCCCTCGAGCGTCGGCGAGGCGCTGCTGAAGGATGCGGACTACGAGATTTACGTGCGCGACCGGGCGCCGCAGGTTCACTTCACCGGCAAGAACTACGTATTGCCGAGCCAGGGACAGCAGGGCGCGCCGCTGGTCACGGTGAACACGCCGCGGGTCGCGCTCGACGTCTATCGGGTCGGCGACCGCAACCTGCTCGCGGCGGTCGCGCGCGATGATTTTCTCAAACAGATCAACGATAGTCGAGCCGAGGAGATCGCCAATCAGGACGGCGTCAAGATATGGAGCGGCGCCATGGACGTCGCCGCCGAACTCAACAAGGACGTCGTCACGGACTTCCCGATCCTCGCAGCGGTCGGCAGGCTCGAACCGGGGGTCTATATCGTCACCGCGCGGCCGTGGAAAGCCGAAGGCGCGGCGCGAAAGGCGGAAGGCGACGACGACAACGGCGAGGCTCTGGCGACGCAATGGGTGGTGGTTTCCGATTTGGGCCTGACCGCGCTGTCCGGGGACGACGGCGTTCACGCGATCGTCCGCTCGCTCGCCACTGCGGCGCCGCTCGCCGGCGTGGAAATCCGGCTCGTCGCGCGCAACAACGAGATTTTGGCGACCAGGACCGCCGGCGCGGACGGACGGATCGATTTCGATCCGGGACTGTCGCGAGGAACCGGCGGCTCCTCCCCCGGCCTGCTGGTCGCGACCACTGCGGGGGGCGACTATGGCTTCCTCAATCTCGTCCAGAATCCTTTTGATCTCACCGATCGCGGGGTCAGCGGCCGGGAGGCCCCCAAGGCGCTCGACGCGTTCCTCTACACCGAGCGCGGCGTCTATCGCTCGGGCGAGACGGTCTACGTCACGGCGCAGCTCCGGGACGCGAGGGGCGCGGCCAGGACCGGCCTGCCGCTCACCCTCGTCGCGATCCGGCCCGACGGCGTCGAATACAAACGCGCGACCATCGCCGATCAGGGGCTCGGCGGCCGGGCGCTGGCGCTGCCGCTGCTCGCGGGCGCGCAACGGGGATCCTGGCGGATCGTCGCCTATGTCGATCCCAAGGGTCCGAGCGTCGGCGAAACCGGCTTTCTGCTCGAAGACTACATCCCAGAACGGCTCGACGTCAGGCTGAAACCCGCGGCGGACATCCTCACCCCAGGCGAACCCGTCGAGATCGCGGTCGACGCGAAATTTCTCTACGGCGCGCCCGCCGCCGGCCTCAACGTCACGGGACAGGTGACCCTCCAGGCCGTGGACGGGTCGGAAATCCCCGGTTTCAAGGGCTATGCGGGCGGGCTGACCGACGACGAATTCACGCCGGTCAGCAATCAGTTCGACGACAAGCTGCAGACCGACGCCAAGGGCCATGCCGACGTCTCCGCGGCCCTGCCGGAAGGCGCGGCGCCCAAGCCGCTCGAAGCCAAGGTGATCGTCGATGTCGCCGAGCCCGGCGGGCGCACGGTCGAGCGCGTCGTCACCTTGCCGCTGCGCGCCAGATCGACGCTGATCGGCGTGAAGAAGGATTTCGACGAGGGGCTCGGGGAAGGCGAAGCGGCGATATTCGAGGCGATCGCCGTGGCCCCGGATGGCGCGCGTGTCGCGCGCAAGGGCGCGGAATGGTCGCTGTACAAGATCGACAGCGACTACCAATGGTACAATTCGGACGGCCGCTGGAGCTACGAGCCGGTCAAGTCGTCGCGGCGGATCGCGAACGGGACCGTCGACATCGCCGCCGACGCGCCGGCGAAATTCTCCGCCAATGTCGGCTGGGGCAGGCACAGGCTCGACATCAAGTCGGCCGACGGCGACCAGACCTCGATCACGTTCGACGTCGGCTGGTCCGGCTCGGCGAGCGCCGATACGCCCGACAACGTCGTCGTCACGCTCGACAAGGCGAGCTACGCGCCGGGCGAGACAGCCAGGCTCCGCATCGCCTCGCGATTCGCCGGCAAGGCGACGATCGCCCTGGTCGGCGACAAGATCGAGGCGTTCATCGACCTCGACCTGGTCGAAGGCGACAATGTGGCGCCGTTCCGGGTCGGCGGCGACTGGGGCGCCGGCGCCTATGCGATCGCCCTGACGCACCGGCCGATGGACGCCAGGGCCAAGCGGATGCCGAGCCGCGCGCTCGGCCTCGCCTGGTTCGGGATCGACGAGGCGGCGCGCCGGCTCGATGTTTCGCTCGGCGCGCCGCAAATGGCGCGCCCGCGCCAGACGCTGACCCTGCCGATCAAGCTCGCCGGCCTCGCGCCGGGCGAGGAAGCCGCCGTGACGGTCGCCGCGGTCGACATCGGCATTCTCAACATCACGGGTTTCAAGACCCCCGATCCCAAGGATTATTTCTTCGGCCAGCGCAAGCTGCCGGTCGAGATCCGCGATCTCTACGGCCTGCTCATCGACGGCATGCAGGGCGTCGCGGGGACCATCCATACCGGCGGCGACGGCAGCGCGGGCGTCGAAGGCAATCTGCCGACCCAGGAACCGCTGGCGCTCTATTCCGGCGTGGTGCGGGTCGACGGCAACGGCGAAGCGAACGTGTCGTTCGACCTGCCCGCCTTCAACGGCTCGGTCCGGATCATGGCTTCGGCCTGGTCGGCGACCAAGGTCGGCAGCGCCGAGGCCGAAGTGATCGTGCGCGATCCCGTCGTGGTGGCGGGAACGCTGCCGCGCTTTCTCAGCCTCGGCGACCGCTCCCAGATCCACGTCGACATCGACAATGTCGAAGGCGAAGCCGGCGACTACACGCTCGACCTCGACCTCCACGGCCCGCTGGTCGCCCAGGCCGATGCGATGAGCCGGACCATCAGGCTGGACGCCCGTCAACGCACGTCGGCCGTCATTCCGGTCACGGCCGTCGGAATCGGAACGGCGAGCCTCGACCTGCGCCTGACCGGCCCCAAGCTCGACGTCGCGCAGCATTTCGCGATCGGCGTCACCGCCGGCGCGCCCGATCTCTACCGCCGATCGGTTCACGCCCTGCCCGCCGGCGCCAGCCTGACCGTCTCGAGCGACCTGCTCGCAGATTTCATTCCCGGCACGGGTTCCATATCGCTGACCGCCTCGCCGTTCGGCGGGCTCGACGCGCCGGCCCTGCTGCAGGCGCTGGAGCGCTATCCCTACGGCTGCTCGGAACAGACGGTCAGCCGCGCGATGCCGTTGCTCTATGTCAATCGGCTCGCCTCGATCGAACATCTGGCGATCGACCCCGATCTCGACGGCCGCGTGCGTCAATCGATCGACAGGGTGATGGACCGGCAGGGCTCCAATGGCGCCTTCGGCCTCTGGAAGGCCGGCGGCGACGACGACGATCTCTGGCTCGACGCCTTCGTGTCGGACTTCCTCACGCGCGCCCGCGAACGCGCCTTCGCGGTGCCGCAGCGCGGCTTCGATCAGGCGCTCGACCGGCTGCGCAACGAAGTGGCCAACGCCGCCGATCCCGGCGAAGGCGCGGGCGAACCGCTCGCCTATGCGCTCTATGTCCTGGCGCGCAACGGCCGGCCGGTCATCGGCGATCTGCGCTATCTCGCCGACACCAGGCTCGCCGTCTTCAAGACGCCGCTCGCGCAGGCCCAGATCGCGGCGGCGCTCGCCATGCTCGGCGATCAGGCGCGCGCCGGCAAGATTTTCAGCGCCGCCGTCGCCGCCTTGCGGAGCGAACGCGACAGCGGCTATTCGCGGCCCGACTACGGCTCACGGCTTCGCGACGGGGCCGGCGTGCTCGCTCTGCTCGCCGAAGCCAATCTGCCGGCAGCGGAAATCCCGGCCGCCGCGATCGCCGACGCCGCCCAGGTCGTCCAGGAGGCGCGCGACGAACGAAACTACACGAGCACCCAGGAAGACAATTGGATGGTGCTGGCCGCCGAAGCCCTGGCCGAACATGGGGCCGCCGGCCGTTTCACGCTCGACGGTCAGCCGCAGACCGGCGCGCTCTATCGCAAGTGGGGCGGGTTCGGCCTCGATGGCCAGCTTGCGACGATCGTCAACGACGGCGCCGCGCCCGCCCGGGTCATCACCACGACATCGGGCAATCCGATCGCGCCCGAACCGGCCGCCTCCCAGGGCTACGAGATCACCCGGAGCTTCTTCAAGCTCGACGGGACCAGGCTCGATCCGGCGCGCGTGACGCAGAACGACCGTTTCGTCATCGTCCTCAAGGTGGCGGAAGCCGAGGCCAAATACGCGCGTGTGCTTCTGGTCGACCGGCTGCCGGCGGGTCTCGAAATCGACAATCCGGATCTGGTCGACGGCGGCGCCATCGACGCTTTCGCCTGGCTCAAGCAGGATTTCGAGCCGGCCCACACCGAATACCGCGACGACCGCTTCGTGGCGGCGGTCGATCGCGCCGAGGACCAGTCGGCGTTCTTCAGCCTGGGCTACGTCGTGCGCGCCGTCGCGCCGGGCCGCTATGTCTATCCGCCGGCCACGGTGGAGGACATGTATCGTCCCGAGCGGTTCGGACGCACCGCTTTCGGCGCCCTGGAAGTGGTCGCCAAATGAACCGGGAGCGGCGCTGGTTCGGCGTCGCCGGGGCGCTGATGTTCGTGCTCGGGCTGGCGGTCCCGGCGGCGTGGTCGCAATATCGTCAGAGCCTCGGACCCATCGATCTCATCTCGGCAAGGCAGGGATCGACGATCGTCGTCGATCGGGAAGGCCGGCTGTTGCGGGCGTTCACTCTGCCCGATGGCCGATGGCGGCTGCCGGTGCAGGCGAGCGAGGTCGATCCGCGCTATCTCGCCCTGCTGCTGGCCTACGAAGACGGGCGCTTCTACCAACACCACGGCGTCGACTGGCTCGCCCTGACGCGCGCCGGCGCGCAATTCCTGACGCGCGGCCGCATCGTATCGGGCGGGTCGACCCTGACCATGCAGGTCGCCCGGCTCATCGAACCGCGCGAGGAACGGAACGCCTCGGCCAAGCTGCGCCAGATTGCGCGCGCCTGGGAAATCGAGCGCCGGGTCAGCAAGACCGGCGTGCTCGAGCGCTATCTCGCGCTCGCGCCTTTCGGCGGCAATGTCGAGGGCGTGCGCGCCGCTTCGCTGGCCTATTTCGGAAAGGAGCCGCGGCGCCTGACGCTCGGCGAGGCGGCGCTGCTGGTCGCCCTGCCCCAGTCGCCCGAAGCGCGTCGCCCGGACCGATTTCCCGACGCCGCGCGGGCGGCGCGCGATCGCGTGCTCGATCGTGCGGTGGCGCGCGGCCTGATCAATGCCGAGGAGGCCGCGGCGGCGAGGCGCGAGGCCATTCCGGTCGAGCGGCGTCCGTTCCCGATGCTCGCGGCCCACGCCGCCGAGGAAGCCGTCGCCGCCGATCCGCAGAACCGCCTCGTCGCGCTCACCCTGGATGCGCGGCTCCAGGCGAAACTCGAGGAACTCGCGCGGCGAAGCGCGGAACGTCTCGGTCCCGCGCTCTCCGTGGCGATCGTCGCGGTCGACAATGCGAGCGGCGAGATTCGCGCCAGAGTCGGCGGCGCCGACTATCTGTCGAGCGAACGGGGCGGCTCGATCGACATGACCCGGGCGCCGCGTTCGCCGGGATCGGCGCTCAAGCCCTTCATCTACGCCCTCGCGTTCGAGGCGGGCATCGCCCATCCCGAGACGATCCTGTTCGATCGCCCGGCCCGCTACGGGGCCTATGCGCCCGAGAATTTCGATCTCGGATTTCAGGGAACGGTCACCGCGCGCCACGCGCTGCAGATGTCGCTCAATCTGCCGGCGGTCGAACTGCTCGCGGATGTCGGTCCGGCGCGTTTTCTCGCGCGGCTGCACGGCGCCGGCGCGACCATCGTCATGCCCAGGGACGCCCCGCCCGGCCTCGCCATCGGGCTGGGCGGGCTGGGCGTTTCGCTGACCGATCTCGCCCGGCTCTATGTCGGGCTGGCGCGCGGGGGCGAAGCGCCGCCCTTGCGCGAACGGATCGACGAGGCCCCGGGAGCCATGGGGCCGCGCCGCGTCACCGATCCCGTCGCAGCCTATTACGTGACCGACATATTGCGCGGGTCGCCCCCGCCGGCAAACGCGCTGAACGGCCGCATCGCGTTCAAGACCGGCACCTCGTATGGCTTTCGCGACGCGCTGGCGGTCGGATTCGACAGAAACACGACGATCGCCGTCTGGGTCGGGCGCCCCGACGACGCGCCCTCGCCAGGTCTCGTCGGCCGCCTGGCCGCCGCGCCGATTCTGTTCGACGCCTTCGCCAGGCTCGGCCGCGACATTGCGCCCATCGCCGCGCCGAAAGGCGTCCTGACGGCCGCCACCAGCGCCGATCTTCCGCCCCCTCTGCGTCATTTGCGCAAGGACGCGCCCAAGGTCGTGGCGGCGACCGCGGTCCCCGCGCTGAAGATCGCCTATCCGCCCGACGGCGCGCGCGTCGACCTCGGCCTCGCCGCGGGGGTGGGCGATGCGCGACTCGCGCTGAAGGCGCTCGGCGGGGCGACGCCGCTGACCTGGTTCGTCAACGGCGCCCCGATCGGCCAGCCCGATTCGCGCCGGGAATCGACGTGGCGACCGGACGGCGCCGGCTTTGCCCGGGTTTCGGTCATCGACGCGAAGGGCGCGACCGATTCGATCGTGGTGCGGCTGCAATAGCCGTCCTCGGCGCGGCTGTCCGCGCGCGCGACCCCACGCGCGATTGCTTGAAAGCGCAGCGCGAACGGCCTAGTAAGGCTGGGCTCGCTGCGCGCGCCGTCGCGGTCGAGGCGATCCCGTTCCGCCGCATCTGCGAGCCGCATGTCAAGCTCCGCCGCACTCGATCATTCGTCCTACGGCGCCTATGCGCCGAAAGGCCTCTGCGCGCTGATCCTGCGCGCGACGCGGCGATGCTCGACCGGCTGGTTCGGCAAGAGGATCGCGTTCTTCCTGCGTTCCATGGCGATCAAGACGCTCGCCGGGCGGCCCGTCGACATCGAATCGTTGGGCGCGAAGATGCGGCTCTACCCTTCCAACAATGTCGCGGAAAAGCGTCTCCTGTTCACGCCGCAATATTTCGACCCCCGCGAGCGCGCCCTGCTGGCCGAGAGAATGCGCGGCGATTTTGTGTTTCTCGACATCGGCGCCAGCGTCGGCGGCTACGCCTTGTTCGCCGCCGCCCGCGGCGGACAGCGCGCGCGCATCCTCGCCGTCGAGCCCCTGCCGGAAATATTCGAGCGGCTCGTCTACAACATCGGGCAGAACAACTTCGCCAACGTCAAGGCGGTGTCCTGCGCGCTCGCCGATCGCGACGGCGAGATCGCCCTGTTCGTGAATTCGACGAATCGGGGCGAGACCTCGATCCGGCTCATCAGCGCCGAGCCGCGCGGGACGCAGTTGCGCGTGCCGGCCAAGAGCCTGCTGTCGCTGCTGCTCGAGGAGGGCTATGATCGGGTCGACGCCATCAAGCTGGACATCGAGGGGGCCGAGGACCTCGTCCTCGATCCGTTCTTCCGCGATGCGCCCGAGGGACTATGGCCGGCGCTCATCATCATGGAATTCGCGCTCCTGAGGGGCGGCGGCGGCCTCGAGCGGCGATTGCGCGAGATCGGCTACCGGGAAATCCTGCGCAGCGCCGAAAACGTCGCCTATGAGCGGGCGGCGAGGATGTGAGGGCCGATGGCTGAAAAAAGCAGCGTGATCACCGCCGCCGTGCTCGTCATCGGCGACGAAATCCTTTCGGGCCGCACCAAGGACCGCAACGTCGGCTATATCGCGGAATATCTCACCAACATCGGCATCGAGCTGCGCGAGGCGCGGGTGGTGCCGGACGTCGAGGCGGAAATCGTCGCCGCGCTCGACGCGCTGCGCGGCCGGTATGGCTATGTGTTCACGACCGGCGGCATCGGCCCGACCCATGACGACATCACCGCCGATTCCGTCGCCAAGGCGTTCGGCGTCCCGATCGAGGAGAACCCGCGCGCCCTGGCGATGATGATGGAGCGCTATCTGCCCGCCGATCTGACGGCGGCGCGACGGCGCATGGCGCGCATTCCGGTCGGGGCCGACCTCCTCGAAAATCCGATCTCGAAGGCGCCCGGATTTCGCATCGGCAACGTCATCGTGATGGCGGGCGTGCCGAACATCATGCAGGCCATGCTCGATTCCGCCGCCGCGGGACTCGAGACCGGCGAGCGGATCATCGCGGAAACGATCGAGGCCGGCGGGATTCCCGAGGGGCGCTACGGCGGCGCGCTCGGCGAGATCGCCGCCGCCCGTCCGTTCGTCTCGATCGGCTCCTATCCGGCCTTCGCCGACGGTCGCTTTCGCAATCAGATCGTGGTGCGCGGCAAGGACGTCGCCGAAATCGCGGCGGCGCGCGAGGCGATCACGGCCATGCTGGCCGCGCTGCGCGAATACGACCGGGCGCCGTAAACCCTGTTGACGACGCGCGCAGCCCCTCGCGGGCGCGCGGCCGGCTTGCTAACAAGGCGCTCTTCGATCAGGCAGCCACCCGGAGCCGCGATGACCGAGCCGCAGCAGAAGGCCTTTCCCGTATCCTGGGACCAGTTCCATCGGGACGCGCGCGCGCTCGCCTGGCGGCTCAGCGGCGTCGGGCCGTTCGAGGCGATCGTCACCGTGACGCGCGGCGGGCTCGTGCCGGCGGCGATCGTGGCGCGCGAACTCGGAACGCGGGTGATCGAGACCGTCTGCATCGCGTCCTATCACGACTACAAGACGCAGGGCGGCCTGCAGGTGCTCAAGGGCGTTTCGCCTGACATCGCCAAGGCCCTGGACGGCGCGCGCATTCTGGTCATCGATGATCTCGTCGACACCGGCGCGACGGCCCGCATCGTGCGCGAGATGCTGCCGAAGGCCCATTTCGCGACCGTCTACGCCAAGCCGCTGGGCCGGCCGCTGGTCGATACGTTCGTCACCGAAGTCTCGCAGGACACGTGGATCTATTTTCCCTGGGACATGGGTCTGACTTTTCAGCCGCCGATCGCGCGAGCCGGCGAGGCGTGAATCGCCGGGGCGGGCGGGCCCGAGGCTCCGGCCGCGGCCCGACCGGAGAATCCGGCGATCGGGCCCGATCGCCGGCGGCCCGCATCTGAACTTTCCCGCCGCGCCGACGTTCGACGGCCGGCACGGCTTTGTTGGGGGTATTCTGGATGTCCGCGCGCCCGAACGCCGCCAGAAGCGCGCAGGCGATCAGCTTCCTGTCGTCGGGCGCCCAGGAGGCCAACGAGGCCCGGGAGAGGCTCGTCGAGCGCTATGGCGACTGCGATCCCGAACGAGCCGACGTGATCGTCGCCCTCGGCGGCGACGGCCTCATGCTGCAGACCCTGCATCGCATGATGGATGCGCCCAAGCCGATCTACGGCATGAACCGCGGCTCCGTCGGCTTCCTGATGAACGAGTTCCACGATCGCGGTCTGCGCAAGCGACTGGAGACCGCGCGCCTCTCGATCGTCCACCCGTTGCTGATGCGCACGACCGACGTCGCCGGGGCGACCAGCACGGCGCGCGCGATCAACGAAGTCTCCCTGCTTCGCCAGACCTATCAGGCCGCGAAACTGGCCATCGCCGTCGACGGCAAGGAACGTCTGGGCGAACTCATCGCCGATGGCGTTCTGCTCGCGACCCCGGCGGGTTCGACAGCCTATAATCTTTCGGCCAACGGGCCGATCCTGCCGCTCGACGCCCCGCTGATGGCGTTGACGCCGCTCTCGGCGTTCCGCCCGCGCCGATGGCGCGGCGCGCTGCTGCCGGACCGCGCCGAGGTGTCGATCGCCGTGCTCGAAGCGGACAAGCGGCCGGTGTCGGCGGTCGCCGATCACTTCGAGATTCGGGGGGTCGCGCGGGTCGACATCGTGATGGACCGTCAGACCTCGTTGATGCTGTTGCACGATCCCGGCCATTCGCTCGACGAGCGAATCCTGCGCGAGCAATTCCGCTATTGAGGAGGATTCGATGGCCGTCAAGGTCGATCTCCTCGGCGAGACGCTTCTCGCCGACGGCCGGTTCAAGCTGACGCTGACGAGCGTCGAGGTCGCCGAGACCGACGGCGCGACGCGAACCCTCAGCCACGAAATCTATCATCAGGCGGGCGCGGCGGCCCTGCTTCTGTTCGATCCGACGCGGGGGACGGTGCTCCTGGTCCGCCAGTTCCGGCTCGGCGCCTATCTCGAGAGCCGCCGGCGGTCCATGATCGAAGTCTGCGCCGGCATGCTCGACGCCGACGCGCCGGAAGCGGCCGTCGTCCGCGAGGCGATGGAGGAGACGGGCGTGTCGGTCGCCCGGCCGCGCCACGTCTTCGACGCCTTCGCCAGCCCGGGCGCGACCACCGAGAAAATCGCCTGCTTCGTCGCCCAATACCGGCCGGCCGACCGGATCGGCGCGGGGGGCGGCGTCGACGCCGACGAGCGCATCGAAATCATCGAGCCGAGCTTGGCGGAAGCCCTGGACATGATCGGACGGGGCGAAATCTGCGACGCCAAGACGATCGCGTTGCTTTACTACGCCCGCGCGCAAGGGCTAATGGATCGCGCCGCCGACTGAACCGGTCCGGGGCCATGATCGGAGTCCGCGGAAGCGCGGCGCAGCCGCACACCGGCGAGGCGCGCCATCGCTCCGCCGCCGTTGGGGAATCGCCATGCTGCTCGGATCGCTCGCCCTCGCCTTCGCCGCCGCCTTCAGCGGCGCGGCGCTGTACATAAACCTGGTCGAACAGCCGGCCCGCCTCGCGCTCGACGACGCCGGACTGCTGTCGGAATGGCGCCCCAGCGACCGCCGGGGCTTCGCCATGCTCGCCTCGCTGGCGCTCGTGGCCGCGGTGCTGGGCCTGGCGGCCTATTTCGAGAGCCAGGACGTGCGTTGGCTGATCGGGGCCCTGGTCGTGATCGGCAGCTGGCCCTACACGTTCTTCGCCATGGTGCCGATGAACAACCGAATTCTGACGATATCGGCGAACGAACCCGGCGCCGCGCGCGAACTGGTGCGCACCTGGGGGCTGCTCGAATACGGGCAGACGGCGATCGGGCTCGTCGCCTGCGCGGCTTTTCTCTGGGCGCTCTGACCGCGCGCCCGGCCCCCGAGGATCGCGTCGGGTTCAGGCGGCCTGCGCGAGCGCGGCGATCCGATCGGCGGGCAGTTCGACCGGCGGCGGCGCGATCTGGAGCGCGCCGCGGTCCTCGACGACGATGATCGGCGGCGCTGCGCCCGTTCCGTGACTGGCGCTTCGGCCGTCGAAATCGAGGAGCAGCGGGGGCGCGCGGCCGAACGCCGCCGATTCCGACGCGAAGCGGCGGGCCTCCTCGCGCGCCGCTTCCGCCTCGAAGCGCCGCAACAGCGACATCAGCGTGTCGAGACCGGGAGCGTTGAGCTTTTCGCAGGCCGCGATGACGCGTTCGGTCGCCGCCCAGGACATATGGTCGCCCTGCGCGGCGCCGGTCTCGTCGAGCGCGGCCCGGAAGGCCGGCAGGAACTGAACCGGGAGTCCGGTCTTGGCGTAGAGCGCCGCGAAACCGGCGCCGCGCGGCTCGCGGAAGAAGCCGGCGATGCGCGAGCGGGGAACGCCCGACAGCTCGCAGAAGGCGTGCGCGACCAGCTCGCGATGGCCCGACAGCAGCGCCCGCACGAGCAGCGCGATCGTCAATCTGCCGCGATCGCGCAGATGCCGCACCAGTTCGGGCATCTCCTCGCCCTCGCAGAATTTGCCGGCGCGCAGAGCGCCCTGGTCGGCGGCCTCGCGCGTGATCCGATCGGCCCGCTCGGGGCTCAACCAGCGGCGGTCGGCGACGAAGGCCGAAAGCGCCCGCGCCGTCGCGGCGACGAGATCGCAGCGCAGCGTGGCGGGAAGCGTCGGGCGCGCGAGCAGGGCCTCGCGCATTTGCGCGTCCTCGCCGAAGCGCTCGAAAATGCGCACCATCACCCGCTTGCCGAGGTCGGCGGCGAGATTGTCGACGAGCGCGACCACCGCCTCGCGCTCGCCGATTTCCGCCAGGGCGGCGGCCACGCTGACGCCGAGGCGCGGACGGCGCGCGAGCGCGATCTGGGCGCGGACGTCGCCCATCGCGACGCAATCGACCAGATCGGCGTCGGTGAGGACGGGCGAGAGCGCCAGGACGATCGACGAAACCTCGGATTGATCGCTGGCGAGCGCCAGCACGATGTGATGGGGCGCCTCGGCGGCCCCGGCCAGGGCCTCGGCGAGGGCGCGACGCACGAGCGTGGACGGGTCGTCGAGCAGGGAGGCCAGCCCGATCGCCGTCTCGCGCCGCAACGCCGCGCCGAGATCCGAATAGAGATAGGCGCGCGCCAGCGCGCTCGCCGCCTGCGCCCGGCCGGCGGCGTCCGCCCGTTGCGCCCAGGCGATGAAGCGGCGCACAATGCCTGACGCGACAGGCTGGTGCGGGGCGGGCGGCTCGATGCCGGAGACGATCATGTTCACTGCCCACTCCCACGCCCAACAACCCGCAAGTCCCGACCACACCTTGACCCGACATGGTAAATGGCGGCTTAAGGGCGAATCGGGGCGGCCGCGCCCGGGCGAGCCATGACGGGCGCGGGCGAGGACGCAACGCCGGGACGTGGTCCCGACCGGGACGGCTCGGCGGGGATCCTCGCCGGCCGGGCCGCCGCGGCCCCGAAGGTCGAGCCGCTGCGCTCGGCCCTGCTCGTTTCCGGCGACGACGAAGCCCAGTTCGCGCGCGCGTTCGCCTGCGGGGCGGATGCGGTGATCCTCGATCTGGCATCGCTGCGCGAACCGGCCCGGCCGCGCCGCAGCCAGATCGTGGCGGCGTTCGCGCGCATGGCGGAAGCGCAGAACCCGAGGCCGCGGCTGATGGCGCGGGTCAATGGGCTGGCGAGCGGCGCGACCGACGACGATCTCGACGCGGTCATGCCGGCCGCGCCCTCGGGCATCTTTCTGCCGGGAAGCCTCGGAGCCGCCAGCGTCCAGCAGCTCGGCGTCAAGCTCGCCGTGCGCGAGGCGCTGTTCGGTCTCGCCGACGGCGCGACCCGGATTTTCGCCGTCGCGACCGACGGCGCGCGCGCGCTGTTCGGGCTCGACGGCTATCGCGGCGCCAGCGCCAGGCTCGAAGGCCTCGTCTGGGGCGCCGACCTCCTGGCGAAGGACATCGGCGCCGAGGGCGGCCGCCGGCGCGACGGCGGCCATCGCGGCGCCTGCGCGCTCGCGCGCGACCTGACGCTGCTCGCCGCGGCCGCCGCGGGCGTGACGCCGATCGACGCCGCCTTCGCCGATGCCGGCGATCTTCCGGGTCTGCGCGCCGAGAGCCTGGCGGCGCGCGGCGACGGCTTTCGCGCCAAGCTCGCGCTCCATCCTGCGCAGGTCCCGATCATCAACGCCGTCTTCGGCGCCGAGCCGCCCGCCGACCCGCCCCGCTAGCCGGAGATTCGCGGCTGCGCCAATGCAGCGTGCGTTCGCTCGGCGCCGAAGCTGGCCGGGTCGGCGCGGCGTGCCCGACGGTGGAAGCTCACGTTCGGCGCGCCGGTCGCGACGACGGCGGCCGCGCCGCGCTGTCGGCGAGCGCCGAGGCGACCGGGCGCTCGATCTGCGCCGCGGGTGCATCTGTAAAAGAGAAATGTGAGAATATTATTGCGATATTCCAAAAGACCGGCTATGCTCCCACCATTGGTCCCCCCGGCAGGAGCCCCGCAATGCCCGACCCCGCAGCGCCCGCGCCGCCGCCCGCCGCCTCCGTCGGCGCGACCGAGCGGGAAGTCCGCCGGCATCGGATCATCGAGCGCGCGCAGCGCGAGGGTCGATCCGGCGAGGGCGCGTCTCCGCCTGCAGACCGCCTGGCTCGACGAACGCGCCCGGAGGGCCGGCGGGGACAAGGCGCCGGCCGTCGCCGCGCGCGGGGGTCGGACGGCGGCGCGCCGCCGAGCCCCGCGCCGGTTTCAATTTGCCTGCAATCCTCT
>JBEKEI010000006.1:0-52969 GCA_050013915.1 Roseiarcus sp. | reverse complement strand
AGCGGCGGCCGAACTATCTCGTCGCAGGGGGCGCCTGGGCGAGCCGCTCGATCACGCCGGGAAGCGCCTGCGCGAGATCGGCGTTGGCCGCCAGCGTGACGACGTCGAGCTCCGCCTCCGGCGATTCCAGCGTCGCGAACTGGCTGTCGATCAGCGAGGCCGGCATGAAATGGCGCTCGCGGCCGGCGACCCGCGCGCGCATCAGCGCCTTGTCGCCGTTCAGGAACAGGAAGCGCAGGGCGGGGCCGACGCGCGCGCGCAGGCGGTCGCGGTATGCGCGGCGCAGCGCCGAGCAGGCGACGATCGCCCCGGCGGGATGGGCGGCCGCGTCGGCGAGCAAGGCGCCGATCCGGTCGAGCCAGGGCGCGCGGTCGGCGTCGTCGAGCGGGACGCCGCGCGTCATCTTGGCGCGCGCCGCCGCGTCGTGCAGGTCGTCGCCGTCGACGAACGACGCGCCCGTCGCCTGGGCGATCGCCAAGCCGACGGTCGTCTTGCCGCTGCCCGAGACGCCCATCACGACCAGCGCGAGGCGCACGTCAGAGCGAGGCCGTGATGCCGCCGTCGACATAGAGTATGTGCCCATTGACGAAGCTCGAGGCGTCCGAGGCGAGGAAGATCGCGGCGCCGACGAGTTCGTCGACGTCGCCCCAGCGCCCGAGCGGCGTGCGCTCGGCGAGCCAGGCCGAGAATTTCTCGTCCTCGACGAGCGCCTTGTTGAGTTCGGTGCGGAAATAGCCGGGTCCGAGGCCGTTGACGCGCAGGCCGCGCCTGCCCCAGTCGATCGCCATCCCCTTGGTCAACATTTTGAGCGCCCCCTTCGAGGCCGCGTAGGGCGCGATGCCGGGACGGCCGAGCTCGCTCTGCACCGAGCAGACGTTGATGATGCGTCCGCGGTTGCGCGGGATCATCGCGCGCGCGACCGCCTGGCCGACGAAGAATGCGCTGTCGAGATTGGTCTTCATCAATTCGCGCCAGGTCGCCTCGGGATAGTCTTCCAGCGGGCCGCGGCGCTGGATGCCGGCATTGTTGACGAGAATCTCGATCGGGCCGACGTCCGCCTCGATGGTCGCGACGCCGGCGCGGACCTGCGCAGCGTCGGTCACGTCGAAGGTCGCGCCATGGGCAGTCCCGCCGGCGGCGGCGATCTGGGCGACCACGGCCTCGACCGGCTGCGCGCGGCGCCCGTTGACGACGACGGTCGCGCCCGCTCCCGCCAGGCCCAGCGCGAGCGCGCGGCCGATGCCGCCCGAAGATCCCGTGATCAGCGCGATGCGGCCGTTCAGGCCGAACAGGCGCTCCAGATTCGACGCCATCCCCGCTCGCTCCCGTTTTCCTCCCGGCCGCACCCGACCGACCCGGCGTTGGGTATCGATGACGCGCGCCCTTCGTCAAGGGCGCCCGCCGGCCGCGCGCCCGCGACGACCCCCGGCCAGGACGATCGCCGCATTCGAGGCGCACGGGAGAAGACGGCGCCGCGATCCGACCGACGCCGCAAATTCGCCGTTCGCCGGCAGGGCGGCGATCGTCTGGGGCCTCTACTGGCGCGCCTTCTGGAGCCAGCGGTCGGCTTCGGCGTCGTCCCTGGCGACCCCGAAGCCGGTCCGGTACGCCTTGCCGAGATTCTCCATCGCGAAGAGATTGCCGGCTTCCGCGGCGCTGCGATACCAGCGCACGGCCTCCGCCGGATCGGCCGTCACGCCGAGGCCGCGCTCATAGGCCACGGCGAGGCGGTCCATGCCGGCCACATTGCCCGCTTCGGCGGCCATCAGGTACCAGCGCGCGGCCTCGGTCGGGTCTCTGGCGACGCCGGCGCCGTTCGCATGGGCGAGGCCGACGTTGATCATCGCGACCGCGTTTCCCGCCTCTGCCGCCTTGCGGAACCAGCGCAGCGCTTCGACGGGGGCCCTGGGCAGGCCGAAGCCGTCGCGATAGGCGACGCCCAGCTGCTGCATCGCGGCGGAATTGCCCGCCTCGGCGCCCATGCGAAACCAGGCCATGGCCCTTGCGACGTCGCGCGGAACGCCTCTGCCGCTCTGGTAGAGGAGGCCGAGGCTGTTCATCGCTCCCGCGTGACCCGCCGCGGCCGCCTCGTGGAAGAGGACGAGCGCCTCGGGGCTCTCCGGGTCGGACCTGGACAGGGCCCGCGCCAGTTCGAACATCAGGCGCGGATTGTTCGGCTGCACGCCGAGCGCGGCGCGGCAAGCCGGAATCGCGACGAGCGGGTCGAGACGCTCGAACTCGAGTCCGGCGACGCCGGTCGGCCGCTCCGGATCGAGCGGCGCGGCGGCCCGGCGGTCACAATCGCCGACCGCGCCTTCGGGATCGGCGAGCCGGCCCGGCGCATCGGCGGGATCGAGCGAGGCCGTCTTCACCGGCTTGGCGGGCGTCGGCGCCGCCGCGGGAGGATCGGCCGCCGCGGCGACGCGTCCGGCGTCGGCGACCGGCTTCGGCGGCTGGATTGGCGAGGCCTGTGCGGTTGCGCCGTCGCGGGCGCCGGCAAAATAGAACGCGCCCTCGATCGGCGAGGACGCGAGCCAGGGCTGCTGCGCTCCGCCGGTCGCGCGCTTGACGGCGAGTCCGACCTCGTTGAATGCGTCGAACAGGCCGAGGCCCGGCCGCGCGATCGTCTCGACGAGCGCCTTGGTATAGGGACTGTCGCCGTCGACGCCGTCCAGCGCGACATTGCCGGGCTGCGTCGCGTAGGAGATCAGCGTGCCCTCGGGCGCCTGCATCTGGGCGAGGCCGCCCGATGCCGCGCGCAGGGCGCGACCGCCGAACGGGCTGTTCCGACAGGCGTCGAGCAGAACCATGTTGAGCTTCGTGCCCGAGCCCTCCATCTGCCGCAGCACGATCGCGGTGTCGATCATCTGAAGATAGACATCCGCCTCCTTGGCCGGATTGGCCTCGACGGGGACGAGGAAGTTCCTCCCGCCGACCTGCACGCCGTGGCCGGCATAATAGAACAGCGCGACATCGGCCCCCTGCACCTGGTCGCTGAAGTTCTGCAGCGCCGCTTCAAAGGCGGGCTTGTCGAGGTCGAGTTGCGCGCCGCCGCCGACCAGGGTGAAGCCGAGGCCGCTGAGCGTGTTCGCCATCAGCCTGGCGTCATTGGCCGGGTTGTCGAGGCGCGGCACGCTGCGATAGGCCGAGACGCCCACGACCAGCGCGACGCGCTTGGCGGCGAAGGCCGAAGCGCCCGCGGCGCTTGCGACGAACTGGCCGAGCGCCAGGAGAAGGAGCAGGCGGCGCAGGATTTCAAAAGGTCGCTTCGCAGACATGGCGGCCGAAGTTCCGAGAAGTGGACCGTTTCCGGGCGCCATTGTCGTCCGCGCGGGCCGGCATGGCAATCGTTGCCAGCGCGCCGCGTCCGGCCGCGGCGGCGCTGCCTCGTCATTCCTTACGGTCCGCGGCCGCCGGGTCGCTGCCGGATCGCAGAAACTCGGCTATGCTCGCCAGCGAGGCGCGGACAGAAGGAAAGGTTGCCGGCGATGAGCATGCCCGTCACACGTCTCGGCCGCACCGGCCTCGCCGTCTCCCGTCTCGCGCTGGGCACGATGACGTTCGGGCTGCAGACGGAGGAGGCGGTCGCCCACCGGATCCTCGGCAAGGCCGCCTCCGCGGGCGTCAATTTTCTCGACACCGCCGACGTCTATCCGCTCGGCGGCGGACTGACGACGGCCGGCCGAACCGAGGAAATCGTCGGCCGCTGGCTCGAAGGACAGCGCGGCGCCTATGTACTGGCGACCAAGGCGGTCGGTCGGATGGGTCCCAACCCCTGGGACCAGGGCGCCTCGCGCAAGCATTTGTTGGACGCCATCGACGGCTCGCTGCGCCGCCTGAGGACCGACTACGTCGACCTCTACCAGCTGCATTCCGACGATCCCGAGACGCCGCTCGACGAAACGCTCGAGGCGCTCGATGCGATCGTGAGGTCGGGCAAGGCGCGCTACATCGGCGTTTCCAACTTCCTCGCCTGGCGGGTGGCGCGCGCGTTGGGTCGTTCCGATCTGAAGGGCTGGGCGCGCATCGTCTCGATCCAGCCGCGCTACAGTCTGCTGTTCCGGGAGATCGAACGCGAACTTCTGCCGCTCGCCTTGGAGGAGGGCGTCGGCGTGATTCCGTACAATCCGCTGGCGGGCGGCCTGCTGACCGGCAAGCACGCGCAGGGCTCGGCGCCGACTCCCGGCACCCGCTTCACCCTCGGCACGGCCGCCGGCCGCTACCAGGATCGCTACTGGAACGACCGCGCCTTCGCGACGGTGCAGTCGCTGCGCGGCCTCGCGGCGGAGGTGGGGACCTCGCTGACGACGCTTTCGATCGCCTGGACGCTCGCCAATCCCGCCATCACGGCGCCGCTGCTCGGCGCCAGCCGGCCGGAGCAGTTGGACGATACGCTGGCCGCGGCGACCTACCGGCTCGATCCCGCCCTGAAGCAAAGACTCGACGAACTGACCGTCGACTACCGCCGCGGCGATGCGGCGCGATGAAGGCCGGTTCGCTGCGCCGTCAGGGCCTTCGTGCAGCCCCGCGATCCCGCGACGTTCGGATGATAGGTCGACGCCGGGCGCGCGTGAGGCCCCGCTTTGCTCGCCTTCTATCGCGCCGAGGCTGTCACGCGCTCGAATAGGAAGGGTTCATCATCCGCTCAAAAAATGTGGTAGGAACGAGTTCGTTCGTACACAAAGCTTGCAACTGACCGCAATTCGTGCATAACGCGATTCGTACGATAGATGCATCGGATACATGCAAGGTAGGAGCGACCGTGGCCAAAGCAGCAGTACGAGCCAAGAAGGCGCCGATTCGGCGTCCATGGACGAAGGATGATCTTCGCGTTCTCAAGAGCATGGCTCGCAAGGAGCCGCTCGGAAAGATCGCCAAGTCCCTCAGGCGCACCGAGGGCGCGACTCGCCACAAGGCGACGATGGTTGGCGTTTCGCTGAGAATGACGCCCAAGAAGCGGGCCCCCGCGAAGAAGCGCTGAGACGGGACGTTCCTTCGCGTGACGCGGACGTCGCGCGACGAGGCGAGCTGCGACGGGTCGGGAAGCGCGGTCCAGCGGGTAGCTGGCCGGATCCGGTCTGTCCGAGATTCTCACGCCGCACACCGGCGAGGAGAGCGTGTTCTGTTGCGAGCGGCGACTCCGGTCGCGGGCGCGCCGCCGGCTCTGGTCGGCGCCGACTTCGCCAAGGGGTCGCATTGCGGCCGGGTTCGGCGCGGCCGGACCGGTCGCCCGACCAACAATCAGGAAGGAACGAACCATTGAACACGACAGAGCTTGTGGACGCCGTAGCCGCCGCCAACGATCTATCGAAGGGCAAGGCCAAGGACGTCGTGAACTCCATCTTCGCCTCGATCATCGAGGCGGCCAAACGGGGCGACGAAATCGCGATCAGCGGATTCGGTCGGTTCGTCGTAAAGGAACGACCCGCCCGCGAAGGGCGCAACCCGCGCACCGGCGAAGCGCTGAAAATCCCGGCGTCCAAGTCGCTGGGGTTCAAGATGTCCAAGCCGGTCGGCGCCACGCTCTGACGCCGGTCTCGACGGTACGGCCCGTCTATCCCTAGCTCCCGCTGGTCTCGTCGAGGCCTCGGCCGGCTGCCTGCCGCGATTTTCGCGCCGGGCCGATGGCGGCCAATATGTGCGTGCGCATCACGCTCGCCGCCCAGGCGGGATCGCGATCCGACAAGGCGTCGACCAGGTCGCGGTGATGACGCATGCTGCGCTCGATCTCCTCGCGCGAAAAATGGCTGAACGTGCGCAGCGACAGCGGCGCATCGACCGCGAGCGAAATCAGTTTGGCGAGATGCTCGGAATGCGCCGCCTCGATCACGATCCGATGGAACCGGGCGTTGACCGCGACCAGCGTATTCAGATCCTCGGCGTTTTCGCGCCGCGCCGCCCGCTCCATGACCGCGCATAACCGGCGAAGATCGTCGAGCTCGGCTTCGGTGATCGCGGTTGCTGCGAGTTCCGCGGCGAACGGCTCCAGCAGCGCCCTTATCTTGAACATCTGCTCGATCTGCGCCTCCGACCATACCGAGACCGTTGCCCCCAGATTGGGCCGGAACTCGAGCAGGCCTTCGACGCTGAGCCGACTCAGCGCGTCGCGCACGGGCGTGCGGCTGAGCCCGAACTCGCGCGCCAGTTCGGTCTCCTTGAGCCGGTGCCCCGCCGGAAACCGCCCGTCGAGGATGCGCAGACGAACTTCCGTATAGGCGCGCTCGGCCGCGGTCGGCGGCGGACCGGCGGCGATCGCCTGCACTTCCGCACGCAAGGTCATCGCTCGTCCCCCGCCACCGTGAGCGGCGGGCCCACGCCCGCCGCCGCGTCCGTCGATCGGCTGACGAGGGGCGCCGACCCGATGCTCGTCGTATCGGCCTCATGCGCCCGCGACGGCCCGCCGGGTTGTATACCATCGGACGGGTTTGCGTCGAAGATTTCGGTCCAATGCATTGCACAGCCCGTCGTTCTCAAATTTCCGTCAGCAATTATTGTATACATCAACTTGGCGCATCGCTAGGCTCGGAATGCTGGGCCGCAGCGTGCCGCGACCCGACGAGAAGGCGCCTGAGATGACGTCCACGCAGACCGAGACCTGGCTGTCCCTCGACGACGCCGCTGAACGGGTCGGACTCAGCCGGTTGCGGATGCGCGAGGCGATCGCCGCGGGGCTGATCGACGCCCGGCGCGACAATCGCGGCTCGTGGCGCGTCGCGCTCGGCGCCGACTTCGCGCAGACGAAGCGGCGGCTCGAGGACGCGCGGATCGCCCCTCAGGCGCTCGTCGAACTGCTATTCGACGAGATCGAAGATGGCGCGATGGCGTTGACCGAACGCGACGCGACGATCGCGCGGCTCGACGCGCTCGCGGCGCAGCAGCAGGCGATCATCGAGCGCGCCCTGAAGCTGGCGGAGGCTCCCTCCCCTGGCGAATCCCACGCCGTTCACGAACGGCTCGCCGGCCTCAACGACCGCTCGATCCGCCTGATCGAAACCGCGCTCGAACGGCTCGTCGCCCGTGACGGCGACGTTTCGAAGCTCTCCGACCTGCTCGATCGCGCGCTGTCGACGATCGGCGGACTCGAGGAGGAAGTGACGCGGCAGACCGGCGTTGTGGCGCGGCAGAACGGGCTGCTCGACCGGCTCCTCGTGCTGGCCAGCGCCCGGCTGGATCGCCTGACCGGGTCGGGAGGGCGCGGCCGCGGGCTGCTCGACCGGCTGCGCGGCAGGCTGGCCGGCGGCCGCGACGCCTGAAGAATGGCTCGACTTTGTATACGATTTTTGCTTCGCTGGCGCGAGATGACGCGGGTTGACCTAAAACTACGTTGACTTTGGTCGGAGCTGGCCTTTCAATGTATACAATAGCTGGTTGCGTGGGGGTCATTGAATGTCCGCAGCGGACGATCTCATTCTGACCTATGAGCGGCGGCTCGCCGATTTCGAGGCGCGGCTCGCCGCGATCGAGCGCGAGCGCGACCGGCGCGCCGCGCCGGTCGCGAACGGCGCGATCAAGGCCCGGTCTCCGGCGGGCTATCGGCTCGGCGTCGACGTCGGCGGAACCTTCACCGACCTTCTGCTGCTCGACGAGAAGAACGCCCGCACCTTCACCGCCAAGGTTCCCTCGACGCCGGGCGATTCCTCGATCGGCGTGCTCGCCGGCATCAAGAAGATCTGCAGCGCCGCCGGCATCGATCCGCTCGACATCGCCGACGTCATGCATGGCACGACGGTCGCCACCAACACGGTGCTGACCAACGCCGGCGCCCGCGTCGGCCTCGTCACGACCAAGGGCTTTCGCGACGTCCTGCAGATCGCGCGCTCGTACGTGCCGGGCGGTCTGGGCGGCTGGGTGATCTACAACAAGGCTCCGCCGTTGGCGCCGCTGGAGACGACGATCGAGGCGATCGAGCGCATCGCCGCGGACGGCAAGGTGCTGATCCCCCTCGACGAGATCGCGTTGCGCCGGGATCTGCGCGATCTTGCGGGTAAGGGCATCGAGGCGCTGACCGTGTCGCTGTTCAACGCCTATGTCGACGGTCGGCACGAGCGGCGGATCGCCGAAATCGCGGCCGAGGCGATGCCGGACGTTCCGGTTTCGATCTCCTCGGCCGTCATCCCGGAAATGTACGAATACGAGCGCACCGAGACTACGGTCGTGAATTCCTACATCCGGCCCGTCGTCTCCAAATACATTCGCAATCTGGAAGGCGAGCTGGCGCGCACGATGAAGGGCGTCAAGCTGCACGTCCTGCGCTCGGACGGCGGCCTGTCGTCGGCGCAATCGGCGATGGGCAGCCCGGTCAATCTGCTGATGTCGGGCCCGGCGGGCGGCGTCGCCGGCGCGTTATGGATCGCCCGGCGCGCCGGGTTCAAGAACCTCCTGACCTTCGACATGGGCGGCACCTCGACCGACGTCGCGCTGATCGAGAACGGCGTCGCCCAAACCCGCCGCGAGACGCGTGTCGGCCACGTCACCGTTCGCGCGCCCTCGATCGACGTGCGCACCGTCGGCGCCGGTGGTGGCTCGATCGCCTACGTGCCCGAGCTCACCCGCGCGCTACGCGTCGGCCCGCAGTCGGCCGGCGCGCTGCCGGGCCCGGCGGCCTATCGCAAGGGCGGCGAGGCGCCGACCGTGACCGACGCCAACGTCGTGCTGGGCTATCTGCCGTCCAATGCCAAGCTGGGCGGCGACATGACGATCGACCGCGATCTCGCGGAAAGGGCAGTGCGCAAGATCGCCGATGCGCTCGGCATGAGCATCGAAAAAGCCGCCGAGGGCATTGTCAACATCGTCAACGAGAACATGTGCGGCGCGCTGCGGCTCGTCTCGGTCGAGCAGGGCTACGATCCGCGCGATTTCGCGCTGATCGGCTTCGGCGGCGCCGGGCCGCTGCACGCCAATGCGCTCGCGCGGTTGATCAATTCCTGGCCGGTCATCATCCCGCCCGGCCCCGGGGTGCTGTGCGCCTATGGCGATGCGACGACGCGCCTGCGCGATGAGGCCTCGCGGACCCAGGTGCAGAAGTTCGAGACGCTGACGGACGCGCAGATCGGGACGATGCTGGCCGACCTCGAGGCGGAAGCATCTAAGTCCCTGGCCGGCGACGGGGTCGAGCGCGCAGAGCAGGAAACCGTCTACCAGATCGACATGCGCTACGCCGGCCAGGGCATGAAGCTGACGGTCGACGCGACGCCAGCCGATTTTCGCGCTTCGGGTCTCGCCGGCGTCGCAGCGCGCTTCGACCGCATGCACGAGCAATTGTTCACCTTCGCGCTCGACGCGGGCCACGAACTGGTTGGCCTGCGCGCGGTCATCCAGGGTCCGCAAAAGCCGTTCATCGGCGGCGATCTGCGCAAGGGCGGCGTCGATCCCGGCAAGGCGGCGATCGAGCGCAGCCGGGTCTATGTCGGCGAGCGCTGGGAGGACGCCACGATCTATGCGCGCGGCCGGCTGCAGCCGGGAAATCGGATCGCCGGCCCGGCGATCGTCGTCGAGATGGACGCGACCACGCTGATCCTGCCGGGCCACACTGGTGTGGTCGACGAGGTCGGCAACATTCTGATCTGGCCCGACGGCAAGGAGGGCCAGATGGGGCGCCCGACCAGGACGTGAATCCCGCCAGGGTCGACGCGCACTTCAGGAGACAGGTCCCATGCCAGCAAAAGTAGTCGAGACCAAGCCGGCGCCGTTCAAGCGGGTCCCCGTGGATCCGATCACGCTCGACATCGTCGAGAACGCGCTGCGCAACGCGCGCGTCGAAATGGACGCCGTCCTGTTCCGCACCGCCATGAGCCCGGGCATCCGCGAGCAGCACGACGCGTTCCCGCTGATCGCCAACCAGGAAGGCAAGATGGTGGTCGGCCAGTTCGGCTCCTTCCTGCATGGCTTCATGGCAGGCTATGAGGGGACGATCGAAGAGGGCGACATATTCCTCACCAACGATCCCTATTCCTGCGGCGGCGCCATCAGCCATCTCAACGACTGGCTGCTGATGATGCCGATCTATCTCGACGGCCGGCTGATCTCCTGGGCGGCGATGTTCGGCCACATGACCGACGTCGGCGGCAAGGTGCCGGGCTCGCTGCCAACCGACGCGAAGATGATCTACGAAGAAGGCACGATCGTGCCGCCGACCAAGATCTTCCGCAACGGCGAGCTCAACAAGGAGGTACTCAACATCCTCCTCAGCAACAGCCGCATGCCGCAATGGAACCGGTCTGACTTCTTCGCGATCATCGCGGCGCTGAGGCTCGCCGAGCGGCGCGTCCGCGAGAACATCGGGCGTTTCGGCGCTGACACCTATATTTCCGCGATGTGGGAGATGTTGGAGCGCAACCGCCGGGCGATGTCGGCGATCATCCAGATGATCATCCCCGAGGGCAGCCACAAGGCGTCGTTCGAGGACTGGATCGACGACGACGGCATGGGCAACGGTCCTTTCAAGATCGCCTGCACGCTGTGGCGCGAGGGCGAGAGGGCGATCTTCGATTTCAACGGTTGCGATCCGCAGGCGCTCTCCTCGATCAACTTTCTGTTGAACGAGGAAATGTTCAAGATGTTTTTCGGTGCGTTCACGATCAATCTGTTCGACCCGCAGATCCTGTTCAACGACGGTTTCTACGACCTCGTCGAGGTGCGAATCCCCGACGGCTGCATCCTGAAGCCGAAGAAGCCCGCCGCGCTTTCCTGCCGTACCCACATGCTGGGGCGCATCTTCGACCTGATGGGCGGACTGCTCGGCCAGGGTGCGCCGGAGGCGCTCAACGCGGCGGGCTTTTCCGACAGCCCGCACTTCATGTATTCGGGCTTCAACAAGGGCGGCGCCTGGTACCAATTGTTCCAGATCGGCTTTGGCGGCATTCCCGGGCGTCCGGCGGGCGACGGGCCGGACGGGCATTCGCTGTGGCCGGCCTTCACCAACGTGCCGAACGAATTCCTCGAAGCCTATTTTCCGCTCCGCATCCTCGTCTATGCGACGATCCCGGACTCCGGCGGCGCCGGCCTCCATCGCGGCGGCAACGGCATCACGATTGCCTACGAACTGCTGGAGGCGGGCGAGATTTCGATCCACGACGATCGCTGGTTCACCTATCCGTGGGGTGTCAACGGCGGCGCGCCGGGCCTGCGCTCGACCAAGACGCTGGTGCGCAAGGACGGCCGGACCGAGAACATCCCGTCGAAATGCGACCGCATCCATGTCGAGCCAGGCGACGTGCTCCATTTCAACACCTGGGGCGGCGGCGGTTGGGGCGACCCGTTCAAGCGCGACGCGGAAAAGGTGGCGATGGACGTGCGGCGCGGTCTCGTCACCGCCAAGGGCGCGTTGCGCTACGGTGTTATGCTGGCTCACGACGGCAACGTCGATGTGCGCGGCACGGAGCGGCTGCGCCAGGACCTGACCGCCGCGCGCGGGCCGGCTCCGATGTTCGATCGCGGCTTCAAGTCGATCGCCGAGCTGCGCGCGCGCTGCAAGGCGGAAACCGGCTTCGAGCCGCCGAAGGAGCCGCGCTTTCGCACCACCTACAAGCTCGCGGCGGAGTAGCACGCGAACCGGAGAGACGCGCGATGGGCGAACCGGAGGGCCTCGACGAGAATTACGCGCGGGCGGGCTATCACGCCAGCCAGACCTGGGGCCGTCGTCCGGCGCTGATCCTCGTCGATTTCGCGCAGGCCTATTTCGATGCCACGAGCCCGCTCTACGGCGGCGAGGGCTGCCGCACGGCGCTCGCCGCCGCGCTCGCCCTGCGCGAGGTCGCCCACGAGGCGGGCCATCCCGTGATCCTCACCGAAGTGATCTATCGCAAGGGCGGGGTCGACGGCGGCGTGTTCTTTCGCAAGGCGCCAGTTCTGTCCTGCTTCGTCGCGGGCAGCCCGACCCAGCGCTACGCGGTCGGCCTCGTCCCACGCGACGACGAGGTCGTCGTCTCCAAGCAATATCCGAGCGCGTTCTTCGGCACCAGCCTTGCGGCGACGCTGACCGCGGCGGGCGTCGACACGCTGGTCATCGCCGGCCTCACGACGTCCGGTTGCGTGCGCGCGACCTGCGTCGACAGCATGAGCCACGGCTTTGTGACGCTGGTCGCGCGCGAGGCCGTCGGCGACCGCGACCCGCGCCCGCACGAGGCCAACCTCTTCGACATGAACGCCAAATATGCGGACGTCGTGCCGGAGGCGAAGGCCGCCGCCTATTTCCGGTCGACCGCCAGAGCGCGGCCGGCCGATTCGCCTGGCCACACCTAGGATCGATCAACCAGAGGAACGCTGACCATGAAGACGCTTGCCCTAGCCGTAATGAGCGCCGCCCTCGCGGCCGGCTTCGCCGGTCCCGCCTCCGCCGGAGTCGAGGAGGCAAAGGCGCTCATCGCCAAATATTCCAAGCTGCCGACCTTCGAGGCGCCCGGCGCGCCGTTCGACGCGAAGAAATGCATGGCGGACAAGAAGGTGTTCGTGATCCCGCTCACCAACGCCAACCCGTTCGATGTCGCGATCGCGCAGGGCATGGAGCAGGCGGCCAAGATCGTCGGCTTCCCTCTGAAGTCCTGGGAGACCCAACTGTCGCCCGACCAGTGGGTGCAAGGGCTCAACACCGCGGTGCAGGAGGGCTACAAGCTCGTCGACCTCGAAGGCGGCCTGCCGCCCGAATATATCGCGCCGCAGATCGGCGAGGCGCGCAAGAAGGGCGTCATGGTGACCGTGACCCACGACTATGACGCCTCGACGCAGAAGGCGCCCGATTTCGTCGACGGCGCCGCCAACACCGACTACGTCACGGTCGGACGCCTGATCGCCGCCTGGGCGATCGCCAAGACCGACGGCAAGGTGAATGCGGTGGTGCTCGGTCCCGACGAGATCACCCCGACCGCGCCGCTGCGCGACGCGATCCTGACTTATTTCAAGGAGAACTGCCCGGCCTGCAAGACGAAATATCTCAATACGCCGGCGGCGGAATGGGCGACCAAGATCCAGCCGGCGGTGGAAGCGGCGCTGCTCGCCGATCCCACCGTGAACTACGTGCTGCCGGTCTATGACTCGATGTCGCAATTCGTCGTGCCGGCGCTACAGTCGGCGGGATCGAGCGCCAAGATCGTCTCCTACAACGGCACGCCCTTCGTGCTCGACATGCTGCGCGACGGCAATGTCGTGGAGATGGACGTCGGGGAATCGCTCGGCTGGGTCGGCATGGCCGGCATCGACGCCGACATGCGCGCGCTGTGCGGCCTGCCCAAGGTCGGCAAGCTGAACACGCCGGCCTATATCTTCGACAAGTCCAACGTCGCCACCGCGGGCAAGCCGGCGACGTTCAACGACGGCTACGGCGACGCGCATATCCCAGGCTTCAAGAAGCTCTGGGGCCTGCAGTGATCCAGGGCGCCCCGCCTGCCGCTTCCGGCGCCGGCGCATCGGGTCCGGATGCGCTGGTCGTCGAAAATCTCTCGAAGCGGTTCGGCGGGGCGCTCGCGCTCGACGGCGTGGGCCTTTCGGTCCGCGAACGGGAGGTTCACGGCCTGCTCGGCAGCAACGGGTCGGGCAAGTCGACGCTGATCAAGATACTCGCCGGTTTCCACGCGCCGGAGCCGGGCGGACGCGTGCGGATATTCGGCGTCGACGCGCCGCTGCCGATTTCCGGCCAACGCGCCCGGAAGCTCGGCCTCGCCTTCGTGCACCAGAATCTCGGCCTCATCCCGAGCCTTTCGCTCACGGAGAATCTGCGCCTCGTGCGGATGTCGAGCACGCCGGACTGGTGCATCTCCTGGCGACGCGAGCGCGAGGCGGCCGCCGAGGTGTTCTCCCGCTACGGCCTCCAACTCGATCCCCGCGCGACCGCGGGCAGTCTTTCCTCGGTCGAACAGGCGCTGTTCGCGATCGTCCGCGCGGTTGAGGATCTGCGCGCGTCGGGCGCCGCGCACGGCGGCGGGCTGCTCGTGCTCGACGAACCGACCCCGTTTCTGCCGCGCGTCGGCGTCGACCAGCTGTTCGCGCTGGTCCGCCAGGTGGTGGCGGACGGCGCCAGCGTCATCTTCGTCAGCCATGACGTCGCCGAGGTCATGGAGATCACCGACCGCGCCACGGTGCTGCGCGACGGCGTCCTCGTCGGGACGCTGCAGACGCGTTCGGCCACCCATGCCGAATTCGTCGAGCGGATCATCGGCCGCTCGGTGACGCCGTTCCACGTCCATCCGCTGCCCGGCGCCAGGCGCAGGCCCGCGGCGCGTCTGGACGCCCTCGTCGCGCCGGGCCTCGGCCCGGTGTCGCTCGAGATCGGCGAGGGGGAGATCATCGGCATGACCGGCCTGATCGGCTCGGGCTTCGATCGGGTCTGCCCTGCGCTCTACGGCGCCGCGCCGCCGGTAGGCGGAAGGCTCACCTTCGAGACCGGCGAGGAGTTCGACCTCGCCCATGGCGATCCCGCGCGCTCGATGGCGGCCGGGGTGGCCTATCTGCCCGCCGATCGCCTCGGCGCCGCGGGCGTCGGCGCGCTGTCGGTCGCCGACAACGAGATGTTGCCGGTGCTCGACAAGATGCGCAACGCCTTCGGTCTCGACCGGGTGAGGATGACGGAAGCCGCGCGCGCGCTCGGCGTCGCGTACGGCGTGAAACCGAACGCGCCCGCCCTGCCGCTCGCCGCGCTTTCCGGAGGCAATCAGCAGAAGGCGCTGATGGCCAAATGGCTGCAGACCAAGCCGCGGCTGATCCTGCTCGACGAGCCGACGCAGGGCGTCGACGTCGGCGCGCGCCAGCAACTGTTGGCGGCGCTCGATTCGGCAAGTTTGGGCGGCGCGTCGGTGCTGATCGCCTCCACGGACTATGAGCAGCTCGCCCAGATCTGTCACCGGGTGATCGTGTTCGCGCGCGGCCAGGCGACGGCAGAGTTGACGGGCGCGGCGCTGAGCAAGGAGTCGATCGCGGAATATTGCTACAATTCGATGACCCGCATCGCATGAGCCGGGCGCGCGCGGAGCGGCGTGGAAGAGAGGTGCGTGTGCGCAGGGGTGAACGGCGGATGACGAGCGCGGCTCGATGACCAGCAATGCCGACGACATGCACCTCGTCTACGAGGAGCGCATCGCCGCCCTGGAAGAGAGGGTGCGCCTCTTCGAGGCGCAGATCGAACGCAGGGCCGCGATCGCCCCGCCCGTCGATTTCAAACGTGGCGCCGAGAAGTTTGGCCTGCTGGTCGCCTGGGCGGTCATGATCGTCCTCTTCGGTCTGGTCACGCCGATCATGTTCACCTGGGCCCCCTATGCCTCGATGCTGGGCTCGCAATCGATCATCATCATCGTCCTGACGCTCGGCCTGATCATTCCGCTGACCGCCGGCGATTTCGATCTTTCCGGCGCCGGCACGCTGACCCTCAGCGCCATGCTGGTTGCGATCCTCAACGTGAAATACGACATGCCGCTCGCCGGCGCGGTCGTCGTCGCGCTCGCCGTCGGACTGCTGGTCGGCGCGGTCAATGCCTTCTTCATCCTCTACTTCAGGATCCATTCGCTCATCGTCACGCTTGGGGTCGGCTATTTCCTCCAAGGCGTCGTGCTGTGGGTTTCGAATTCCGCGACCGTCTTCAGCGCTTCGCTGACCCCGCTCAACACATTGGTCTCGGGAACCCGTTTTCTCGGGATCGCGCTGCTGTTCTGGTACGCCCTCGCGCTGACCGCCGGACTCTGGTACCTCTTCGAATTCACCAGCCTCGGCCGGCGCCTGCTGTTCGTCGGTCGCGGCCGCGAGGTGGCGCGGCTGTCGGGCGTCAACGTCGAACGCGTACGCGCCGGCTCGCTGATCGCCTCCGGCCTGATCGCCGCGCTCGCCGGCGTACTCTACACCGGCATGCGCGGCTCCGCCGATCCGAATTCTGGCTTCCAGTTCCTTCTGCCCGCCTTCGCCGCCGCGTTTCTCGGCTCCACTGCGATCTATCCCGGCCGGTTCAACCCCTGGGGGGCCTTCATCGCGGTGTTCTTCCTGTCGACCGGCATTCGCGGCATCACCTTCCTCGGCGCCGACACTTTCGTCCAGAACCTCTTCTACGGCGGCGGCCTCGTGATCGCAGTGTCGATCTCGCAGCTCGTACGTAACCGGCAGGCGATGGATTAAGCGCGGCCGGTCCGACCCGACGCGGGTATTGAAGACCGCATTTGGAGCCTAGGTTTCGCCGCTCGTCGATCGGCGCAATCGATTGGAGAAAGTGAACATGAGCAAGCCGAGCCTGAGAGCTGCGCTGAGCGCGGGCCAGATCGTCGTCGCGCCGGGCCTGCACGACATGGTCGCCGCAGTGGTCGCCAACAAGATCGGCTTCGATTTCGTCTATGCCTCGGGCTTCTGGCTGACCGCTTCGTCGCTTGGCCTCCCCGACGCCGGAATCGCGAGCTACACGCAGATGCTCGATCGCGTCGCCACGCTGACGCGAACCGTGAACGCAAGCGTCATCGCCGACGCCGACACCGGCTACGGCGGCCTGCTCAACGTGCATCACACCGTGCGCGGCTACGAGGCGGCGGGCGTCGTCGCGATCCAGATCGAGGATCAGGAATTCCCGAAGAAATGCGGCCATACGCCGAACAAGCGGGTCGTGCCGACGGTCGACATGGTCGAGAAGGTCAAGGTCGCCTGCGCGGCGCGGATCAATCCGGCGGAGACCCTGATCATCGCGCGCACCGACGCTCGCCAGACCGACGGCCTGGAAGGCGCGATCCGGCGCGGCCTCGCCTATGGCGAGGCGGGCGCCGACGTGGTCTTCCTCGAGGCGCTCGAGAGCGAGGCCGAGATGCGCGAGGCTTGCGCGCGGATCGCCAAGCCGATGATGGCGAACATGGCAGACGGCGGGAAGACGCCGATCCGTTCCAAGGTGGAACTCGCTGCGTTCGGCTACAAGCTCGCGATCTTCCCCTCGATCACCGGGCTGGCGGCGGCGGCGGCGGTCGAAACCGCCCTGCGCACCTTGAAGTCGACCGGCACCAGCCTCTCGCCGGACCTCAGACTGTTCGATTTCGCCGAATTCAATTCGCTTATCGGATTCGACGAGGTCTGGGAATTCGAGCGCCGCTGGGCTCGGCCGCAGCCCGAGAGCCCGCCCTCGAAAGCCCGATGAGACCGCGCGCTCAGGACGCGCGTCGCCGCCAGACGTCCATTTCGACGCCGTGCTCCGGGTCGAGCGGGATGTGTTCGCTGACGCAGAGTCCCGCGCCGGCGAGCACCTGATCGGCCGAGAGGCCGGAGTCGCAGGCGGAAAAGATCGCAAGGCCGCCAGGCAGCGTCACGTTCCGGGCGCGCGACAGGTGGAAGGCGTCGAAGCCGATCGCCAGAAAAAGGTCGAACACGACCCGGCCGCCCGGCGCTGCGACCTCGCCGCCCGCCGGCAGCAACCGTTTCGCCGCCTCGGCCCAACCGACGTGCGCGGGGTCCCACCACCAAGCGTCGCCCCGCTGCTCGAGTCCCGCCGCCGACCGCGAGACCACCAGACGCCGGTCGCCGCGCAGATTGGGTTCGGCTTCGTGGCTGCGGCGGCCGAAGACGACGAGGTCGGAATGCGCCAGGGCGGTCTGGTAATAGTCCCAGTCCCGGGGATTGCGCAGGCTCGGCGGCGTGAGACCGTCGGCGGCTGCGATCCGGTCGTCGTTCGAGACGAGGGCGTAGCCGTGAATCTCGATCGGACGGGCGACGCCCGCGGTCATGATTTTTCGCCGCCGCCAGCCGCCGGGGCCACCGGACCCGATTTCGCCAGGGATTGTTCGTCGCGCAAATGCCTGACGATCGCGACCGCCAGTTCCATCGCGAGGGCGGCCGGCAGTTCCAGCGCCTTCGGACCGACGGCGGTCAGAATTTCGATCGAGACGATGGCCGGCTCCGCCTCGACCGGCGGTTCCGTCACGATCGGACCGATGTTGGTGATGCGTATCTCGTACATGGCGCCCTCCCTGCAGCTGCGCGAGCCCGCCTGGCCGAGCCCATGCGCGGGGACCGTTGATCGAAATCAAGACGCGGAGCGGACAAAACGATAGAGTGTCTATCATTTTCCTGACCATCCGTCAGCCTTGAGACATTGCCGATGACCTATGCGACCCTGATGGTTTGCCTACGCCTCGAACGTGGCAACGCCAATCTGCTGAACATCGCCGGCGGCCTCGCGGAACGTTTCAAGGCCGAAGCGATCGGCGTCGCCGCGCGCCAGCCCACGCCATTCGTCTATAGTGACAGCTATGTTCCCCAGGAACTCGTCGAGCAGGACCGCGAGGCGATCAAGAACAGCGTCAAACTCGCGGAGGAGGAATTCCGGACCGCGCTCGCCGGGCGCGCGAGCGGCCTGCGATGGCGCTCGTCGATCATGTTCGGCCCGCTGTCCGACTACATCGCCGACGAGGCGCGCGGCGCCGATCTGCTCTTGATCTCGGGCGATCCCGAGGGGTCGGGCTACGATCCGATCACCGACGTCAACGTCGGCGATCTCGCCATGCGGGCGGGCCGGCCGATTCTCGTCACCCCGGACGCCCACGACCATTTCGATTTGCGGCGCGCGGTCGTCGGCTGGAAGGACACGCGCGAGACCCGCCGCGCGATCGTCGACGCCGTGCCGCTGCTCCGCGCGGCCGAACAGGTCTCGGTCGTCGAAATCGCCGATCGGGACGACTTGCCCGACGCTCGCGTTCGCCTCGACGAGGTGGTGGGCTGGCTCGGTCGTCACGGCGTGACGGCGCAGGCGGTCGCCTCGCCCGCCAAGGGCGACGATGCTCGCGAATTGAAGGCGATCGTCCGCGAACAGGGCGCCGATCTCATCGTCGCGGGCGCGTACGGCCACAGCCGCCTGCGCGAATGGGTGTTCGGCGGCGTGACGCGAGCGCTCTTGCGCAACCCGCCGGCCTGCCTCCTATTGTCCCACTGACGCAGGATGGTTCGCCGCGGCGCCGGCCTCGTCCGGCCGTTGACGAGGAGCATGGCGTGGGCGCCGATCCTATCGTCCCCGGCAAGTCCGGGGACCGCGCGCCGTCCCGGTGGGGCGCCTTCGGCCACCCCGCATTCGCGATCATCTGGATCGGCAGCACGATCGCGCTGATCGGGATCGCAATGTCGGACACGGCGTCGGGATGGTTGATGACGAGTCTCAACCCCGATCCGATGGCGGTCTCGATGGTCCAGGTCGCTTCCAATCTGCCGATGTTCCTGTTCACCCTGCCAGCGGGCGCGCTCGCCGATATCATCGAGCCAAGGCGGCTCCTGATCGCGCTTGAAATCGGCATAGCGCTGCTGGTCGCGGGCTTCGCGATGGTCGTATCCCTGGGGCTCGCGACGCCGGCATCCCTCCTTACGACGACGCTGGCGTTGAGCGCGGCGTGGTCGCTGACGGCGCCGGCATGGTTGTCGCTGACCCCGCTCCTCGTCCCGCGCGGCGAGATGGACGGCGCGACCGCGGCCAACAGTATTGGCTACAACCTCAGCCGCGCGCTCGGGCCCGCCCTCGGTGGACTGGCAATCGCCGGGTTCGGCGTCGCCGCACCCTACTGGCTGTTCGCTGGCTGCAACCTGGCGGCGATCGCCGCCCTGCTCGCGTGGCGCGCGCCGCGCCGCAACGCCGATAGCCTGCCCGCCGAACGCCTGGCGAGCGCGATCCGGACCGGCCTCCGTCATGCCGCCAACAACGGCGACCTGCGCGCGACCCTGGCGCGGACCGTCGCGATCTACCCCTTCGCCAGCGCCTACTGGGCGCTGTTGCCGCTGGTCGTGCGCAGCCAGGTGACGGCTGGGCCGGAATTCTACGGTGTCTTGCTCGGCGCGATCAGCGTCGGCGCCATCGTCGGCTCGTTCGCGCTGAACTGGCTCGAGGCGAGGCTCGGTCCCGATCGCGCCGTAGCCATGGCCACGCTGGTCGCCGCCTTCGCGCTCGTCCTCTTCGGGCTCGCGCGCGAGCCCGCAGTGGCGATCTTCGCCTGCGTCGTGGCGGGCGCCGCGTGGATCGTGATCCTCGCTATCCTCTACGTCTCCGCCCAGGTCGCGCTGCCCGACTGGGTGCGGGCGCGCGGTCTGGCGATCTTCCTGACCGTGATCTTCGGCGCGATGACCGCCGGCAGCGCGGCCTGGGGCGAGATCGCCGGCGCGGCGAACCTGCCGACCGCCTATTTCGTCGCCGCCGGCGGCGCGGTCCTGGCAATTCCGCTGACCTGGCGCTGGAAACTGCAGACCGGCGCGCGCAGCGACCTGACGCCGTCCCTGCACTGGCGCGCGCCAGCCATCGCAGGCGGTGTCGAGGACGACCAGGGACCGATCCTGGTGACCGTCGACTATCGGGTCGCGCCCGAAAACCGCGCCGCCTTCGTCCTCGCCGTAGACGAGATCGGGCGCGAGCGACGGCGCGACGGCGCTTTCGGCTGGGGCGCGTTCGAGGACGCCGCCGACAAGGGGCGCTTCCTCGAGACGTTCCAGATCGAATCCTGGCTCGAAATGAAGCATCTGCGCGAGCGCGTGACCAAGACCGACCGCTTGCTCGAGGACCGCGTTCACGCGTGGCTGGAGAGCGCACCGACGGTCACTTTCTTCGTCGCTTCCGGCCGCCGAAGCCACGGCTGGAAGTGGCGCGTCCGCCATCCCGGAGCCTGACCATGCGCGTGCTCGTCGTGTTCGCCCATCCGTCCGAGACGAGCTTCGTCGCCGCGCTGCATCAGCAGATCGTCGCGACGCTGCGCGCGCGCGGGCACGCGGTCGACGACCTGGACCTCTATGCCGAACGGTTCGATCCGGTCATGCCGCGCCGGGCCTTTCACGACTATACCGACACGGCGAACAATCGGGAGGGGATCGTCCGCTACGTCGAACGGCTGCGCGCGGCCGAGGCGCTGGCGCTCGTGTTTCCGGTCTGGCAGGACGGGTTTCCGGCGATCCTGAAGGGCTTCTTCGATTGTGTGTTCGTGCCCGGCGTCAGCTTCAGGATCGACGAGAACGGCCTCTTCCTGCCGATGCTCTCCAGCATCCGGCGCATCGCCGCGGTCGGCCTCTATGGCGGCGGGCGCCGGCGCGCGAGCCTGATGGGCGATCCGACGCGCCGCTTCGTCGCGCGCAATCTCGCCGCGCTTGCCGCCCCGGACGCGCGTTGCGAATATCTGGCCTGCTATGACATGAACGATTCCACGCCGGAGTCGCGCGCGCGGTTCATGGCGAAGGTGAAGCGCGCCTTCGAGGGCTGGCGTGACTCCTGACGGCCGCCTGGGCCTCCCGGCGCGCCGGCGCGAGCGATTTGTGGAACCCAATCGTCCCGCGCGCATTCTTGCTGTGCCTGCCGGCATGGTGCTCGCGCGCTCCGGCGGCGGAAAGACCGGACGTCGCCGGTTTTGACCATCGGAAAAGAGGCCGTCATGTCTGGTGAAAGTCTGCTCGTCATCCTCATCGTCGGCATCGTCGCCGGCTGGCTCGCAGGCCAGATCGTGCGCGGCGCCGGCTACGGCCTCGTTGGCGATCTCGTCGTGGGCATTCTCGGCGCCTTCCTCGGCGACGCGCTCATGCCGCAACTGCATCTCCACCTCGGCGCCGGCATTGTCGCCGCGATCATCAATGCGACGATTGGCGCGGTCGTGCTGTTGCTGATCATCCGGCTCGTCAGCGGCGCCGGATGGGGAAACCGCTGGGGCGGCGGGTGGGGCCGAAGCCGCTGGTAGCGTCGGGCGCCCGTGACGATCGGGCGGCGACGGGCTGGTCGGGATAGGCCAATTCGTGCCGCGCGCGCCATTCCGGCTTGACAGAGTTCACAATCAGCGATCGCCGCACCCCTGGAATCGGCCAACGGTGGGAGCCATGCCAGGTTTCGTCCGCCGGGATGAAGATGAGGCCGCCATTGCGGCGATAGGGCGCCGAGGCGACGATGTTCATCCCGGCGTCGAGTATGTCGGTTCCCCAAGCCTCACAGCCCGGCTGGTCCGACAGGCAGATCAACATCGAGAAGAGTTTGCCCCGATGTCGGTGTGCGGCTCGAGCCAGAACTCGTCCATGTCGAGGCAATATTCGATGCGCAGCGGGGCGCCGCCGCGCGCGACACCGCACAGCGCGCGGATCCGCTGCGTCACCGCCTCGCTCTGCAGGGCCGCGGCCCGATTCACACAGACTGCATGACGGCTGATCTGTTCGCGACTGAAGAAGAGCCGCGACTTGATCCAGGTCAAAGCGCGAGGGAACCGATCCCGGGGCGGCCGATTTCGCTCTGGGCTTGATGCGAATCAACGTCCGCGAACCGACGCGCTGCTAGCCTTGGCCCCGGGAATGGTCCCTGCAATCGGCGAGGCCGCCATGGCGTACAAGGAAATTCTCGTCTATCTCGACCCGTTTTCCGATACTGACGATCGGGTGAAGCTCGCCGTCGCGCTGGCGCAGACGCACGGCGCGCGGGTCGTCGGCGTCGACGCCGGTTCTGAGGCCGCCTTCGCCGGCCAGTGGCGCGAGCGCGCGCTCGGCCTCGAGGATTGGTTCGAGACGACGCTCGCTCAGGCGGGCCTGCGCGGCGCCTACCGCGGCTCGGATCAGTTCGCCGCGCCCGGCCATCCCTACGCGCACTACGTCGACCTGATCATCGCGCCGCAGCCGGAATTCGAGGTCAGGGACCTCGTCGTCCGCGGCATTCCGGAGGACGTGCTGCTATCTGCGGGCGTCCCGGTCGTGTTGCTGCCCTACGCGTGGAAGTTCCGGTCCGCGATCGCCAACGTCGTCATCGCCTGGAAGGCGAGCCGAGAGGCGACGCGCGCCGTCCACGACGCAATGCCGCTGTTGCGGAAGGCCAGGAAGGTCACCGTCTTCACATTCGCGCCCGATAGTGATGTGTTCGGCAATGAGCCGGACATTCTCGTCGCGCATCTGCGCGAGCACGGCGTCGAGGCCGGCGCCGAATCCTGGCCCGGCGGCGGCGGCATGTCCGCGGTCGAAGCGCTGTTCGCCTGCCTTGAGACGCAGGAGGCCGACCTGATCGTCGCTGGCGCCTATGGCCACTCCCGCATTATCGAAGGGCTGTTCGGCGGGGTCAGCCGCGATCTGGCGCGACAACCCTCGCTGCCGATCCTCATGTCGCACTGAACGGGGACCCGGGGTTTGCCCCGCCCGCCGGGGCGACAGGAGGCGCGCGGCGCGCTATGGGTGGGGATTAACCCATCGAGGCTCCCCGTCCCATGTCCCGCCCTCGCAACTATCTGACGCTCGCCTGCGCCAATCGCCCGGGGATTGTCGCCAAGGTCTCCACCGCGCTGTTCGAGGCGGGCTTCAACATTCTCGATGCCCAGCAGTTCGACGATACCCTGACCGGCAATTTCTTCATGCGCGTCGTGTTCGACAGCGTCGCCGGCGCCGTCGACCTAGCCGACTTTCGTGAGCGTTTCGCGCAGACGGCCGCGCCCTTCGCGATGAACTGGTCGATCCGGGCCGACGACGCGCGCAAGCGCGCGCTGATCCTCGTCTCGCGCTTCGACCATTGCCTGGTCGACCTGCTCTATCGCTGGCGCAGCGGCGAACTGCCGATGGCCGTCGTCGGCGTCATCGCCAATTATCCGCGCGATACCTACGCTCACATCGATCTCGACGACGTGCCCTTCCACCATTTGCCGGTCACCAGGCAGACCAAGCTCGAACAGGAGACGCAGGTCTGGGAGATCGTGCGCGACTCCAAGGCTGACGTCGTCGTGCTCGCGCGCTACATGCAGATCCTGTCCGACGGCCTCGCGGCCAAGCTGCAGGGGCGCTGCATCAACATCCACCATTCCTTCCTGCCCGGGTTCAAGGGCGCCAAGCCCTATCACCAAGCGCATCAGCGCGGGGTCAAGCTGATCGGCGCCACCGCCCATTACGTGACCGCCGACCTCGACGAGGGCCCGATCATCGAGCAGGACGTCGAACCGATCAGCCATCGCGACACGCCCGAAGACCTCGTCCGCAAGGGCCGCGACATCGAGCGCCGCGTCCTGTCGCGCGCTCTCGCCCACCATCTCGAGGACCGCGTGCTGCTGAACGCGGGCAAGACCGTCGTGTTTGCGGGCTGATCCGGGGGGCTGCTAGGGGCTGGCCACTCCCAGCGTGGTTTTGGCCGGCAAGCGTTCGACGCGAGGCGCGCGCGGCCGTCCCGGCCGCTACCCTCGCCCGATCAGGCTGCGCGCCCAGCGCCACAATCGGTTCTTCAAATGCGTCGCCGGCGGATTGGCCAGCACGACCGGCTCCGCGACGCGCCCCGCGCAGCCTTCGGCGAGCAGGGCGAACCGGATCTCGCCATCGGTGAAATAGGCGTCCCCGCCGCCGTTGCGGGCGGTCAGGGTCGGCCCTATTCCGCTGGTCTCGTAGGCTTCCGCGACCTTGCCGGCCTGGGTGAGGTCGGCCAGGATCAGGTCGCGCTCGGCGTCGATGTCGGAAGAAATGTGGTGGGTGATCTGGGCGGTATAACGGCTGACGCCGACGCCGCGGTCGAAGGTCGCCGCGCCAAGCCAGACCGGGCGGCCGGCGTCGCCCGACTCGACCGCCTTCCAGAAGCGCACGTGGTGGCGCGTATCCGGACTCCTGCCCGACGGCTTCTCGAATGCGAGATCCTCGCGGCGGCCCTCGTAAAAGAGGTCGCTGACCGGCGCCTGCGCGTAGGCCCGATCGAGCAGCACGCTGCCGACGATCTTCAGGCTCGTCTTCAAGGTGACGGGGTCGGCGGGCGACCAGCCGGCGGCATGCATCGCGCAGACGACCTCATCCTGCGAAGCCTCGAGGCCGACGTTCAGCGCGTCGCCAGGGATGCCGAGCTTGGTGACCGTCGTCATCGCGAGATCGGCGATCGCCCGCTGATGCTCGAAATGCCGCCAGACGAACGGCGAAAGCCAATAGGCGAGCGCGAGATAGGCGGCGAGGCAGCCGAGCAGCGCCACGGCGAGGCGCCGACTGCGCGCGCGGCGGCGGGGCGGGGCAGGCTGGTCGAGCGCGGTCATCGGCGAATGGTTAGGGCGGGGCCGCGCGCGAGGCAATCGGGCGCGCTCTTGCCTAACCCGTCGGCCTCCCCGATAAGGCGGCCATGGCCTTCGTCCGCCTCTACGCCCGCGTTCTTGCGCAATTGAGCGCCGCGCGAGGTCTGGCCGTCGCGCTCGTCCTCGCCAATCTTTCGATCGCCGCCGCGCAATTCGCCGAGCCAGTCCTGTTCGGCCGGATCGTCGACCGGCTTGCGGGCGCCCATCGGGCCGGGGCCGCCCCGCGCTGGGCCGACGTGCTGCCACTGCTGGCGGCCTGGGTCGTCTTCGCCCTGTTCACCATCGCGGCGGGCGTCCTGGTCGCGCTGCATGCCGACCGGCTCGCGCACCGCCGGCGGCTCGCCGTCATGGCGGCCTATTTCGACCACGTCCTGCACCTGCCGCTGAGTTTCCACGCCGGCGCGCATTCGGGCCGCCTTTTGAAGGTGATGATCGAGGGCTCGTATGGCCTGATGGGTCTCTGGCAGTCCTTCTTTCGCGAGCATTGCGCGGGCTTCGTCGCGCTGACGATTCTGCTGCCGCTGACCCTCACGATCAACTGGCGCCTCGGCGCGATCCTGCTCGTCCTCGTCCTCGCCTTCGGCATGATGATGATTTTCGTCCTGCGGCGCACCCAGAGCCTGCAGGGCGCGGTCGACGTCTTCCATTCCGACCTCGCCGAGCGGGTTTCCGACGCGCTCGGCAACGTGCCGGTCATCCAGAGCTTCGCGCGGGTCGAGGAGGAGGCGGGCGCCCTGCGCGCGCTGATCGGGCGCGTTCTCGGCGCCCAACTGCCGGTCCTGTCCTGGTGGGCGGTCGCGGCGGTGGCGACGCGGGTTAGCGCGACGCTGACGCTGCTTGCGATCTTCGTCACCGGCATCGCGCTCGACATCGCGGGCCTCGCCACGATCGGCGAGATCGTCGCCTTCATGAGCCTGGCGACCATGCTGATCGTCAGGCTCGAGCAGATCGTCGGCTTCGTCAACCTGATGGTGACGCAGGCGCCCAAGCTGCGGCAGTTCTTCGACGTGCTCGACACGTCCTCGAGCGTCGTCGACCGGCCCCGCGCGCGCGACGCTGGCCGGCTCGCCGGACGTGTGTCGTTCGAGGCGGTTACGTTCCGCTACGGCGGTGTGCGCGACGCTGTCGCCGACGTCGCGTTCGACGTCGAGCCCGGGCGCACGATTGCGCTGGTCGGCGCTACCGGCTCGGGCAAGTCGACGACGCTGAGCCTGCTGCACAGGGTCTACGATCCCCAGGGGGGCCGGGTGCTGGTCGACGGAATCGACGTCCGCGACCTCACGCTGAAGTCGCTGCGCCATAATATCGGGGTCGTATTCCAGGAGCCCTTCCTGTTCGCGCGCTCCATCGAGGAGAACCTGCGCATCGGCAAGCCCGACGCCAGTCCGGCCGAGATCGCCGTCGCGCTCGAGCGCGCCCAGGCCGCCGAATTCGTCGCCGGCCAGCCCATGGGCCTCGCCACCCTGGTGGGCGAGCGCGGCCGGGCGCTGTCGGGCGGCGAGCGCCAGCGGCTGGCGATTGCGCGCGCGCTGCTGAAGGATCCGCCGATCATGATCTTCGACGAAGCGACCAGCGCGCTCGACGCCCAGACCGAGCGCCAGCTGCAGGGCGCGCTGGAGGCGGCGATGGCCGGGCGGACGACCTTCGTGATCGCGCATCGGCTCGCGACAATAAGACGCGCAGACCGGATTCTGGTTTTCGACCATGGTCGGATCGTCGAATCCGGGGGCTTCGACGAACTCATTGCGCGCCAGGGCCTTTTCGCCGGGCTCGCGCGCGCCCAATTCATGGGGGGCGACGGCGCGGGCGTCGGGGACCCGATTCCGGCGTGAACGGAACGAACCTCGAGCGCCGGCCGACCGAGGAGCCCCGGCGGACGTTCCGTTGGCGGGGCGCGCCGCATAAACTGAAGCCGAGGAGGCCGATCATGAAGCATGAAACCTTTCCAGTGACCCATACCGACGACGAATGGCGCCAGATTCTAACCCCCGAGCAGTTTGCGATCATGCGCCAGCACGGGACCGAGCGGGCAGGCAGCTGCGCGCTCAACTACGAGAAGCGCGCCGGCACGTTCTCGTGCGCCGGCTGCGACACGCCGCTATTCGTCTCCAAGACCAAGTTCGAGAGCGGCACCGGCTGGCCGAGCTTCAACGATCCGCTGCCGGGAGCCACGGCGACCACGGTCGACCGCGGCTACGGCATGGTGCGGACCGAAGTCCATTGTGCGCGCTGCGGCTCGCACCTCGGCCATGTCTTCGACGACGGCCCGGCGCCGACGCATCTGCGCTATTGCATCAACGGCGTTGCGATGAACTTCAAGCCGGACTAAGCCGGCAGGGCGGATCGGGCCTAGGCGGAGGCTCGGTCCGCCACGACAGCAAGGGTTGGCCATGAACGCGCCATCATCGCCCGACGCTTTCCGCAGCGGGCAGCGGCCCGCCGGCCATCCCGTCGTCGCCAACGGGCGCATCGGCGTGCTGCTGGTCAACCTCGGCACGCCAGAGGGCACCGACTATTGGTCGGTGCGCCGCTATCTCAAGGAATTCCTGTCCGACCGGCGCGTCATAGAGACCAACCGCCTGGTCTGGTGGCCGATCCTCAATCTGGTCATCCTGTCGCGCCGCCCCCAGGTGAAGGGCAAGGATTATGCGGCCATCTGGAACAATGATCTCGACGAGAGCCCGCTGAAGACGATCACGCGAGGAACGGCCGAGCGGGTTGGCGCGGCGCTCGCGGACGGGGGGCGCGATCCCGACGGGCGCTGCGTCGTCGACTGGGCGATGCGCTACGGCAAGCCGTCGATCGGCGAACGGCTGCGCGCCCTGCAGGCGAAGGGCTGCGACCGCATCCTGCTCGCGCCGCTCTACCCGCAATATTGCGCGGCGACCAGCGCGACCGTCTGCGACAAGGCGTTCGATGCGCTCAAGCAGATGCGCTGGCAGCCGACCCTGCGGGTCGCCGCGCCCTATTTCGACGATCCCGTCTACGTCGGCGCCGTCGCCCAATCCGTGCGCAATGGCCTTGCCGCGCTGGACTTCGAGCCGGAGGTGATCCTTGCCTCGTTCCACGGCATCCCGCGCCGCTATTTCGACCAGGGCGATCCCTATTACTGCCATTGCGCCAAGACTTGGCGGCTGGTGCGCGAGGCGCTCGACCTGCCGGCGGAAAAATTCCAGTTGACCTTCCAGTCCCGTTTCGGGCCCACCGAATATCTCCAGCCCTACACCGACATGACGGTGAAGGCGCTCGCCGCGCGCGGCGTGAAGCGGCTCGCGATCGTCACGCCCGGGTTTTCGGCCGATTGCCTGGAGACGATCGAGGAGATCGGCGTCGAGAACGCCGGCTATTTCCGCGACGGCGGCGGCGAACGATTCGCCGCGATCCCGTGCCTCAACGACAGCGCGGAGGGCGTGCGCGTCATCCATAACGTCGTCCAGCGGGAATTGTCGGGCTGGCTCTAAGGACGGGCCGCCCCTTATCAATCTCGCGCCGCCGGCCTATATCGGTCGCGCTTCGCGCCCGCTCGGGTCGGGCGCCAGGAGGGTTGAAGACCGATGAATGACGCCGCTTCCCTTTCCCTCGCTCCCACACGCGCCGCCGAGGGCAAGATCCCCGTCACCGTGCTGACCGGCTATCTCGGCGCCGGCAAGACCACCCTGCTCAACCGCATCCTCAGTGAGCCGCACGGCAAGCGCTACGCGGTGATAGTCAACGAATTCGGTGAGATCGGCATCGACAACGAACTCATCGTCGGCGCCGACGAGGAAGTGTTCGAGATGAACAACGGCTGCATCTGCTGCACCGTGCGCGGCGACCTCATCCGCATCATCGAGGGGCTGATGAAGCGCAAGGGCTCGTTCGACGCGATCATCGTCGAGACGACCGGGCTCGCCGATCCAGCCCCGGTCGCGCAGACCTTCTTCGTCGATCCCGACGTCCAGGCGCTGGCGCGGCTCGACGCGGTCGTCACGGTCGCTGACGCCAAATGGCTCGCCGCGCGGCTGCGCGACGCCCCCGAGGCCAAGAACCAGATCGCCTTCGCCGATGTCATCGTGCTCAACAAGACCGATCTCGTCACGCTGGCGGAACTGCGCGAGGTCGAGGCGCGCATCCGCGCGATCAACCCCTACGCCAGGCTCCACCGCGCCGTGCGCTGCGACGTCGCGATCGCCGATGTGCTGGACCGCAACGCCTTCGATCTCGACCGCATCATGGAAATCGAGCCCGACTTCCTCGAGGTCGACGATCACGACCATAGCCACGACGGCCACGGCCATCATCACGACCATGCGCATGGTCACGGCCTCAAGCACTATCACGATGAGGACATGCAATCGATTTCGGTGCGCCTCGACGGCGACGTCGACCCCGCGAGGTTCATGCCCTGGATCAACCAACTCACGCAGACGCAGGGGCCCAACATCCTGCGTTGCAAGGGCATCGTCGCGTTCGCGGGCGACCCCAAGCGCTTCGTTTTCCAGGGCGTCCACATGATGCTCGACGGCGAGCCGCAGCGGCAGTGGAAGCCGGGCGAGAAGCGCGAGTCGAAGGTCGTGTTCATCGGCCGGGACTTGAGGGAAGAGGACATCCGCAAGGGTTTTCTCGCCTGCGCGGTGTGAGCCGCCAAGCGACCGCCGCATGACCGAGCCAACTTCGTCGCTCACGAGCAACGTCGAATTCTTCGACGCGGGCGCCCATGTCACCGCCGCGGCCTTCCTCGGCGACGCGCCTGCCTATGCGCTCGGCGATGGCGCGGTCGTGCTCGGCGAGCCCGGCGCGACGCGCCGAATCGTCGCTCATCCCGGCGGCGCGATCCTGACCGCGGCCGGCGAGGGCGTGCTGCTGGCGACCGGCGGCGACGACGGCCGCGTGGTCGCGACCGCCCCCGACGGCGCGACGCGCGAACTGGCGCATGAGAAGGGTCGCTGGATCGACGCGCTCGCCCTGCGCGAGGGCCGCGTCGCCTGGGCAGCCGGCCGCGAAGCGCGGGTCCAGGACGGCGCCGGCGGGATCAAGACGCATCGGGCGCCGACGACGGTGCGCGGCCTGTGTTTTCTGCCCAGGGGCTTTCGGCTCGCGCTCGCCCATTACAATGGCGTCTCGCTGTGGTTTCCCAATGTTGCGCCGCCGCCCGTTCTGCTCGAATGGAAAGGCTCCCATCTCGATGTGGTCGCCTCGCCCGATGGGCGCTTCCTCGTCTCCTCGATGCAAGAGAACACGCTGCACGGCTGGCGGATCGCCGATTCACGCAACATGCGGATGTCGGGCTATCCGAAGAAGACACGCTCGCTGTCCTGGTCGCATGACGGCCACTGGCTCGCGACCTCGGGCGCCGACGCCTGCATCGTCTGGCCGTTCCGCGACAAGGACGGGCCGATGGGCAAGGCGCCGCGCGAATGCGGCGTGCGCGCCGCCGGGGTCTCGCAGGTCGCGTTCCATCCGCGCACACTGGTGGTCGCGGTCGGCTACGAGGACGGGTTTGTCCTGCTGTGCCGGCTCGCCGACGCCGCCGAGATCCTCGTGCGCGAACCGGGCCCCGGCGACGGCGCGGTCACCGCGCTCGCCTGGGACGCGATCGGCGCCCGCCTCGCCTTCGGCCTCGACAGCGGCGGCGCCGGCCTGCTGACGCTCCCCGCATGACCTTTTCTCCCTCGAGTCCGCCCAGAAGGATTGGTTTCGATGAGCCATGACGCCGCCGCGCTGTTCTCCCCCCTCTTGCTGGGCGATCTCCAGTTGCCCAACCGCATCGTGATGGCGCCGCTGACGCGCAATCGCGCGGCGCACGGCACCGATGCGCCGCGCGACCTCAACGCGCTCTACTACACCCAGCGCGCGAGCGCCGGTCTGCTGATTTCGGAGGCGACCCAGATCAGCCAGCAAGGCCAGGGCTATATCTGGACGCCCGGCGTCTATACCGACGCACAGGTCGCCGGCTGGCGCAAGGTGACCGAAAGCGCCCACGCCGCCGGGGGTCGAATCTTCGTCCAGCTCTGGCATGTCGGCCGCATTTCCCACGTCTCGCTGCAGCCCGGCGGCAAGGCGCCGGTCGCGCCCTCGGCGATCCGCGCCAAGACGAAGACCTTCATCGCCAGCGGCTTTGCGGATGTCTCCGAACCGCGCGCGCTCGAGACGAGCGAGATCGCCTCGATCCTCGCCGATTACGCCCACGCGGCCGAATACGCAAAGCGCGCCGGCTTCGACGGCGTCGAGATTCACGCCGCCAACGGCTATCTGATCGACCAGTTCCTGCGCGACGGCTCCAACAAGCGCACCGACGCCTACGGCGGCTCCATCGAGAACCGGTCGCGTTTCTGCCTCGAAGTCGTCGACACGATCACCAAGGTCTGGAGCAAGGCGCGCGTCGGCATCCGCCTCGCGCCGGCGAGCCCGGCGAACGACATCCGGGACTCGAACCCCGCCGTGCTGTTCGGCCATGTTGTGACCGAACTCGACCGGCGCGGCCTCGCCTACATCCATATCGTCGAAGGCGCGACCGGCGGACCGCGCGATTCGCTGCCGTTCGACTATGGCGCTCTGCGGCGGAGCTTCCGCGGCGCCTATATCGCCAACAACGGCTATGATCGCGAGATGGCGATCGATGCGGTGGCGAGCGGCGCGGCCGATCTGATCGCGTTCGGACGGCCCTATATCGCCAATCCCGACCTCGTCGAACGCCTGCGCGCCGACGCCCCGCTCAACGCCGTGGTGACGGCGACCCTCTACGGCGGCGACGAGAAGGGCTACACTGATTATCCCGCGATGGCGGCCGCGTAAGCCGGCGCCGGGATCGACCGGCGCCCGCGACGCGACACCGGCGGCTTGCCTGCGTCCGAAGCGGAAGTGGCCGACCCTGGCGGGGAGGCGCAGGCGCGCGAGCAGGGTCATGCGCTCCGCCGTCGGCGGCGGAGCGCCGACCCGATGGGCGCGGTCAATCTTGCCGCCGCTTTCCTCCGTAAGATTAGGAAAATTCACGCAAATTTCCATTCTCGTGGTGTCGATGGGATTTCAACGGGTTGCGCGCGAGCGCAAGCAGAATCGTAACTGCCGAGGCGCCCTCGCCTTTGGACCGCTCGGAAGGGCCGCGGCTGTGGGCGCGAGACACCCGAAGCCGAATGGCGCGACGGAGCCCATCGCCGTCATCGCCCCGCCATCCCGCCACGTCGCCCGGGTCGGAAGGCCCCGGGCGGAAATTTTTTGAAATTTTTTTTTTCGGCTTCTGTGGATTTTCAAGGGGCTGCGGCAAAATGGAAACCGAATCCACCGAATCGGGGCCTTCGAGGCGGCGGACTTGGTTGGCGCCCGAAGGACCGGGGGCGGGGGCGCGTGAGACCCCGGACGAAGGGCGCCGCGCGCGAAGCGGCGTCGCCGGGCCCGAGCACGGTCTCGGCGGGCGGGCTTCGAAGCGGAACGAGCGGCGCCCCAGGAAATCGCGTCGCTGGCCGGAGCCCGCGGCGATCGACGGCCTCGGCGCGCGGCCGGGCCTTCCGGCGCCGAGGGAAAGGCGCCGGACGTGGCCTTGGTCGACGGTGAGCCGAGCCTCGCGGGCCGGCCGGGCAAACGGGGTCATCGAGGACTTCTCGCACGAGGGAGAAGTCTTCTGAATAACAGAATTATTGATCTTCAGCAAGAATTTTTTGCAGGGACGGGCTGCGGAACCCGGACGCGCGTCTATCGCCAATCCCGACCTCGTCGAACGCCGGCGTCACCGGCGCCGGCGCGCTTCGTCCGCGCGCGCGGCGAGGGCGCCCGGAGATCATTCCGCCGCCCAGACCGTCCGCAACGACAGCAAGCGCAAGCCGGCGCGCTCCATGTTGCGGTGGCTCCCCGAAAGATAGTCCGCGCCGCTGCACACGAAGGCGGCGCCGGCGGCGCCGGCGTCGGCGATCCTGCGCGCGAGGAGGGCGGTCTGGAGGCCGCGTCGCCGATAGGCGGGGACCGTCGCCGCATCGGCGCAGTAGGCGCCGCCGTCGCGATGATACAGCGTCGCCGCCGCCGCCGGGCGGCCGTCGACGCGCGCGAGATACAGCGCCCAGCCGGGCTCGGCGAGCCAGGGACGGACATTGGCCTTGAACCCGTCGCGCTGCGCGTCGGGAATGCTCCAGCCCGCGACATAGGCGTCGAGATAGGCCTCCATCGCGTCGGCGGTCGCGACGCGCTCGATCGCGACGCAAGGCGAATTCGGCGCCGACGCCCCGGGGGCGCCGATCAGGATCGCATGGAAGCCGACGGGCGCATGGCCGGCCTTCGCCAGCGCCCGCCCGAGCGCCGGCGTGAAGGCGGCGGGTTCGACGACGAAGCGTCCATTCGCCTCGCTGGCGCGATACCAGGCGGCGAGCGACGGAATGAGGGCTTCGTGGTCGGCGCGGAGCCCGAGCACGCTGTTGAAGAATGGCGACGGCAGATCGCGGGCGATCAGGGCGACCGCGGCGCCGTCGATGATACGGATTTCGATCCCGAGCGGATTGCCCTCGAGGCGCTCGAGCACGCGCATCCGCGATTGGGTGTAGGCGCTCGCAATCTGCGCCGCGCGGCCGACGAGATCAGGGGTGGCGATCAGATCCATGGCGCGCCTCGGGCTCCGGTTCGGAGACAGGGGAGGGGTCGCCGATCATCGCATTCCGGCCGCTCTCCGTGAAGACGGCAGGTGCGAATCCGGACGAGCCATGCTATCGCCGAGCGATCGGAGCGAAGCTGGCGACGGACGGCGATCGCGGCCAATCGGGCGGGGACGGCATGAGCGAGGCTTTCATCGGCGTCGACGTCGGCACCGGCAGCGCGCGCGCCGGCGTGTTCGATCGGGCAGGGCGGCTGATCGCCAGCGCGAGGAAGCCAATCGCGATCTGGCATGAGGCTGGCGAGATCGTCGAACATTCCTCCGCCGACATCTGGCGCGCGACGACCGGCGCGGTGCGCGAAGCGGTCGCCGCCTCCAGCCTCGGACGCGAGGCCTTCGCGGGCATCGGCTTCGATGCGACCTGTTCGCTGGTCGTGCTCGATCCCGCCGGCGCGCCGCTGCCGGTCGGCCCCAGCGGCGAGCCCGAGCGCGACGTGATCGTCTGGATGGATCATCGCGCGACCGGCGAGGCCGACCGCATCAATCGCGGCGGCCACGAGGCGCTGCGCTATGTCGGCGGCAAGATTTCGCCCGAGATGCAGATTCCCAAGCTGCTTTGGCTGTCGCGGCACATGCCCAACACGTTCCGGCGCGCCGGCCATTTCTTCGACCTCACCGATTTCCTGACCTGGCGCGCTTCGGGGTCGCGCAGCCGTTCGGTCTGCACCCTCACCTGCAAATGGACCTATCTCGCCCATGAACGGCGCTGGGCCGGCGACTTCTTCCGTGGGCTCGGCCTGGAGGATCTCGCGATCGACGGTTTCGCGCGGATCGGCGCCGATGTCGTCGAGCCGGGCGCGCCGCTGGGCGCCGGCCTGACGCCGGAGGCGGCCGCCGCGATGGCTCTGCCGGCCGGCGTCCCCGTGGGCGCGGGCCTCATCGACGCGCACGCCGGAGCGATCGGCACGCTCTCTGCGAGTCTGGACGGCGCGCCGGTCGATCCGCGCCGGCGGATCGCCCTGATCCTGGGGACTTCGGCCTGCTGCATGGCGGTGTCCGATTCCCCGCGCTTCATCGACGGCGTCTGGGGCCCCTATTTCTCCGCGCTGACGCCGGGCCAATGGCTCACCGAGGGCGGCCAGTCGGCGTTCGGCGCCGCGATCGATCGCCTGATGCGTCGGCATCCCGCCTTTTCCGACGCCGCCCAGCGCGAGGGCGACAACGCCTACCAGGAGATGGAGCGCGACATTCTCGCCCATGCCGGCTCGCTCTCGAATGCAGCGCTGCTCGCGCGCGACCTCCACGTGCTGCCCGATTTCCTCGGCAATCGCTCGCCGCATGCCGATGCCGCGGCGCGCGGGGCGCTCGTCGGCCTCGACTTGCGCGCCGATCGCGCCAGCGCGCTGGAGCTCTACGTCGCCGCGCTGACCGGGCTCGCCCATGGCGTCGCCCAGATCATCCGCACGCTGGAGGCCGGCGGCTTCGACTTCGACATGCTGGTCGTCAGCGGCGGCGCCGGGCGCAGCCCGCTGGTGCGCCAGATCATCGCCGATGCGACCGGCCGGCGCGTCAGCGCGCCGGAGACGAGCGAGCCGGTCCTGCTCGGCGCGGCGATGCTCGGCGCGGTCGCGGCGGGCCGCCACGACATGGGCTCGGCGATGGTTGCGATGTCGCGGCTCACCGAGACGGTCGTGCCGGCGGGCGGCGAAATCGCGCGCTTTCACGAGCGCAAGCGCCGCGCCTTCGATCTCATCCAGGGCGCCGAACGGGGCGTCCGGGCGATCATGGCCTCGTGAGGCCCCTCCCGCCGGCGCGCCGGGCATTTGGGCAATTGACCATGCAATGGGCAGTTGTCTATTCCACCCGGCGCGATCATGTTAGATTCGCCGCGTGGGCGGCTCACGCGCGCCCGAGCGGTCGAAGCCAATTTCATGCAGGCGCCTGATCTCGTCATCTTCGATTGCGATGGCGTGCTCGTCGACAGCGAGCTGATCGCGCTCGGCCAGACGCGCGCCGCCCTCGACGCCGCCGGACTGCCGCTGACCCATGCCGAGGCGATCGACCGCTTCCTCGGCCTCAGCCTCGATTCGGTCGTTCAGCGCGCCGAAGCCGATCTCGCACGGCCGCTGCCGGACGGATTCCGCGCCGATCTGGCGCGCAACATTCTCGACCGCTTCGGGCGCGAACTCAAGGGCATCGCCGGCGTGCGCCAGGCGGTCGCCGGCCTGCCCTGCAAGGTCTGCGTCGCCTCGTCGAGCGGTCCCGACCGCATCCGCCTGGCGCTGTCGGTCGCCGGCTATTCCGGCCTGTTCGAGCCGAACATATTTTCGGCGACGATGACGGCGCGCGGCAAGCCGCATCCCGATCTCTTCCTGCACGCAGCGCGCGCGATGACGACGGCGCCCGGGCGCTGCCTCGTGATCGAGGACAGCGCGCCGGGGGTGATCGCCGCGGTGAGCGCGGGCATGGCGGTGTTCGGATTCGTCGGCGGCAGCCACATCTCCGGTCCCGCGCAGGCGCAGGCATTGCGCGAGGCGGGCGCCGCGCTGATCTTCGACGACATGAGCGAACTGCCCGCGCTGATCGCGCGATTGGCGCCGGTCGCGGCGACGACGGACTGAATGCGACATGGCCAAGAAGACCGAAGCTGAGGACGGCAGGCTCGACGAGGCGGCGCGCGCCGGCTGGCTCTATTATGTCGCGGGCAACACCCAGGACGAGATCGCGCGCAAGCTCGGCATCTCGCGCCAGTCGGCGCAGCGCCTCGTATCGCTCGCGATCAGCGAACGACTCATCAAGGTCCGGCTCGATCATCCCATTGCGCGCTGCATGGAGCTCGGCGCCGCGCTGAAGAAGCGGTTCGATCTGCGCTTCTGCGAGATCGCGCCGACCGATCCCGCCTCCACTTCCGCGACGCTCGGCATCGCCCAGGCCGCGGCGGCGGAACTGGAGCGGTGGCTGCGCCGGCCCGAGCCGGCGATCATCGGCATCGGCACCGGGCGCACGATGCGCGCGGTCGCCGACCAATTGCCCGCGATGGAATGTCCCCAGCACAAGCTGGTCGCGCTGGTCGGCACGACCAAGACCGACGGATCGGCCTCGTTCTACGACGTCATCATCCGCGTCTCCGACACGATCCGCGCGCCCCACTACCCCATGCCGCTTCCGGTCATCGCGCGTTCGGTCGAGGAGCGCGAATTGCTCACCAGTCTGGCCTCGGTGCGCAGCGTACTCGCGCTCATCGAGCGCGCCGACGTCAGCTTCGTCGGCGTCGGCACGGTCGGCGACAACGCCGCGATCGTGCAGGATGGCATCGTCATGCGCGAGGAGGCCGAGGCCCTGCGTGCGGCGGGCGCGGTCGGCGAGATCACCGGCTGGGCGTTCGATTCCCGCGGGCGCGTGATCGAAAGCCCGATCAACGATCGCGTCGCGAGCGCGCCGCTTCGCCCGGCGACGCGGCTGACGATCGGCGTCGCGATGGGGCCCTCGCGCCGCGCCCCGTTGCGCGCAGCGCTGTCCGGACAGCTCATCTCGGGCCTCGTCACCGACGAGGCGACGGCTGAGCATTTGCTGCTACGTTGAGCGAATATTTTTTTGTAAACTGAAAGTTTACAATAGCTTATGTCATATTTGACAGCGATTGCTGCGCCGCAGCGACGATTTCGGATTGACTAGGGCGCGCGTTTGCGCTGAATATTCGCCCGCAAAACTAGCAAATGCCCAGGCATTGCGATTGGAGGAAACGACATGAAGGTTCTCGTGAAGAGCCTGCTCGGGGCCGCGGCCCTGACGGTGTTCTCGCTTTCCGCTTACGCGGAGACCACGTTGACGATCGCGACCGTCAACAACGGCGACATGATCCGGATGCAGAGGCTGACGGATGATTTCACCGCCAAGAATCCCGACATCAAGCTGAACTGGGTCACGCTCGAAGAGAACGTGCTCCGCCAGAAGGTGACGACCGACATCGCGACCAAGGGCGGCCAGTTCGACGTACTGACCATCGGCACCTATGAAGTCCCGATCTGGGGCAAGAAGGGCTGGCTGATTCCGCTCGACAACCTCGGCGCCGACTATGACGTCAACGACCTCCTGCCCGCGATTCGCGCCGGATTGACCGTCGACGGCAAGCTCGACGCCGCGCCGTTCTACGGCGAGAGCTCCTTCGTCATGTATCGCAAGGATCTCATGGACAAGGCGGGCCTCAAGATGCCCGACGCGCCGACCTGGGAGTTCATCCGCCAGGCCGCCGACAAGATGACCGACAAGGCGGCGGGCGTCTACGGCGCCTGCCTGCGCGGCAAGGCCGGCTGGGGCGAGAACATGGCGTTCCTGACCGCGACGTCGAATTCGTTCGGCGCACGCTGGTTCGACGAGAAGTGGACGCCGCAGTTCAACACGCCGGAATGGAAGGCGACGCTGGACTATTATCTGGCTTTGATGAAGGCCGACGGCCCGCCCGGCGCGTCCTCGAACGGCTTCAACGAGAATCTCGCGCTGTTCAACGCGGGCAAGTGCGGAATGTGGATCGACGCCACAGTCGCCGCGTCCTTCGTCACCGGCAAGGATTCGACTGTGGCGGACAAGGTCGGCTTCGCGCTGGCGCCCGACAACGGGCTCGGCAAGCGCGGCAACTGGCTCTGGGCATGGTCGCTCGCGATTCCCGCGGGCTCGGCGAAGGTCGCGGCAGCCGAGAAGTTCATCGGCTGGGCGACGAGCAAGCACTATACCGAACTCGTTGCGTCGACGTCGTCCTGGGCCGACGCGCCTCCGGGAACGCGCAGTTCGCTGTACTCGAACCCCGACTACCAGAAGGCGGCGGCCTTCGCCAAGATGACGCTCGAATCGATCGACTCGGCCGATCCGACCCATCCGACGGTGAAGCCCGTTCCCTATGTCGGCGTCCAGTTCGTCGCCATTCCCGAGTTCGCGGGCATAGCGACCGAAGTCGGCCAGGACTTCTCCGCCGCGCTGGCCGGCAAGATGACCGCCGATGCAGCGCTCGCCGCCGCCCAGGCGAGCACGGAATCGGCGATGAAGAAGGCCGGCTACATCAAGTAGCCGCAGGATCCGAACCGTCGGGGACCTCGCGCCTCGGCCCCTCTCCCCGCAGGGGGAGGGGCCCTTCACCTGGCGACCGGCGGCCGGGACGTGGCGATGGTTGCGCCCGACACCTTCCTTCAATTGCGTTGCGATATTGCGCGCCCCGCGCCGTCGCGATCCAGACAGAAGGCCTGACCCATGGCGACGCAACAGACGACGACGGCGGGCCGCGTTCTGGTCGCCCCTTCGGTCATCCTGCTGTTCCTCTGGATGATCGTGCCGCTCGTGATGACGGTGTATTTTTCGGCGCTGCATTACAACCTGCTCGATCCCGACAACGTCAGCTTCATCGGCCTGCAGAACTACCGGGATTTCCTGTCCGATCCGGGCTTCATCTCGGCGCTCGTCAATACGCTGATCCTCGTCGGCTGGGTTCTGGTGATCAGCGTCGGCGGCGGGATTCTCGTCGCGTTGCTGATGGACCAGCCGATTTTCGGCCAGAACTTCGTTCGCCTGATGGTCATCGCGCCGTTCTTCGTCATGCCTACGGTCAGCGCGCTCGTCTGGAAGAACATGCTGATGAACCCCGTGTCCGGGCTGTTCGCCTGGATATCCAATCTGTTCGGCCTGCCGGTCGTCGACTGGTTCACCAACTGGCCAATGCTCGCGGTCATCATCATCGTCGCCTGGCAATGGCTGCCGTTCGCGAGCCTGATCATTCTCACCGCGCTGCAATCGCTCGATGAGGAGCAGAAGGAGGCGGCCGCCCTCGATGGCGCGCGCGCGCTGCCCTATTTTTTCTACATCGTGCTGCCGCACATTGCGCGCGCGATCACCGTCGTCGTCCTGATCGAGACGATCTTCCTGCTCAATGTGTTCGCCGAGATCCGGGTCACCACCAACGGCGGCCCGGCGACCACCAACATCCCATTCCGCATCTTCGAACTCGCTACCAACGACAATGACGTCGGCGGCGCCGCTGCGGGTGGCGTGGTCGCGGTGGTGCTGGCCAATATCGTCGCGTTCTTCCTCGTCCGGATGATCGGCAAGAATCTGGAGGCCTGAGCCATGGCGCTGAAACTGACCACCGGCCGGCGCGTCGGGCTCACCGCCTTCGCCTGGCTGATCGGCTTTCTCATCTTCTTCCCGATCCTGTGGACGTTCCTGACCAGCTTCAAGTCGGAGGTCGACGCCTATGCCATCCCGCCGAAATTCCTGTTCTTTCACTGGACGACGGAGAACTACGTCGAAGTGCAATCGCGCACGGACTATGTCCTCCACGCCTTCAATTCGATCGTGCTGTCGATCGGCGCCAACGTCTTCGGCCTGATCGTCGCGATCCCCGCGGCCTGGTCGATGGCCTTCGCCCCAACCAAGCGGACCAAGGACTTGCTGATGTGGATGCTGTCGACCAAGATGATGCCCGGCGCCGGCGTCTTCATGGCGATCTACTTCCTGTATCTGCGCGGGCACCTGCTCGACAACCGCTGGGGCATCGGCTTCCTGCTGATGATGGTCAACCTGCCCATCCTCGTCTGGATGCTCTATACGTATTTCAAGGAAATACCGGTCGACATCCTCGAGGCGGCGCGGATGGACGGCGCCTCGCTGGTCAGGGAGATCGTCTACGTCCTGACGCCGATGGCGATTCCGGGCATCGCCTCGACCATGCTGCTGGCGGTGATCCTGTCCTGGAACGAGGCGTTCTGGACGCTCAATCTGACGACCTACAACGCGGCGCCGCTGACCTATCTCATCGCCCAGTTCTCCAGTCCTGAAGGCACGTTCTGGGCGATGCTCTCGGCGGCCTCGACGCTCGCAATCGCGCCGATCCTAATTCTCGGCTGGTTCTCGCAGAAGCAACTCGTGCGCGGCCTGACCTTCGGCGCCGTGAAGTAGCAGGCCGCGCAGCGAAAGGCACGACCATGGGCAGCATTGAACTGATCAAGGTGCGCAAGGATTTCGGCGGCCTGTCCGTCATCAACGGCGTCGACCTGAAGGTCGAGGACGGCGAGTTCGCCGTGTTCGTCGGCCCCTCCGGATGCGGCAAGTCGACGCTCCTGCGGCTCATCGCCGGGCTCGAGGACATTTCCTCGGGTCAGATCCTGATCGACGGCAAGGACGTCAGCAGGGTCGGACCCTCGCAGCGCGGACTCTCCATGGTGTTCCAGTCCTACGCGCTTTATCCTCACATGAGCGTGCGCAACAATATCGCCTTCGCGCTGAAGATGGCCAACCAGCCCAAGGACGTCATCGAAAAGAAGGTCGCCAAGGCCGCCGGCATCCTCAACCTGACCGACTATCTCGAACGCAAGCCGCGCCAATTGTCGGGCGGCCAGCGCCAGCGGGTCGCAATCGGCCGCGCGATCGTTCGCGAACCCAAGGCGTTCCTGTTCGACGAGCCGCTGTCCAACCTCGACGCCGCCTTGCGCGTCCAGATGCGACTCGAGATCGGCGACCTCCACCAGAGCCTCAAGACGACGATGATCTACGTCACCCACGACCAGGTCGAGGCGATGACCATGGCCGACAAGATCGTCGTGCTCGACAAGGGCGCGGTCGCCCAGATCGGCTCGCCGCTCGAACTGTACAACCGCCCGCGCAACCTGTTCGTCGCGCGCTTCATCGGCTCGCCGACGATGAACCTCGTCACCGGCCCCTCGGCCGAACGGCGCAAGGCCGCGACGATCGGCGTGCGGCCCGAGCATGTCGCACTGTCGTCGACCGCGGGCGAATGGCCGGCGCGCGTGCGCCTCGCCGAGCATCTGGGGTCCGACACCTATGTGCACGTCGAGGCCGACAGCATCGGCCAGATGACGATCCGCCAGGCCGGCGAGGCGCCGCACGCCCCCGGCGACCGGGTGTTTGTGGTCCCCGAGGAATCGCGTATCCATCGCTTCGACCAGGAAGGGCGCAGAATTAGTGGATGAAGTCCATAGAAGCGCGGCGGTTCGTCCGCCGTGCGACGGGATTGTCGAACTGAAGGCGCGAAGCTGCGATCGGCTGAACACCGATCCGGTGAAACGATGTCGGCGCCGGCGCCAAGCAGCGAGCCCTCGCTCGCGGGGACTGTTTACCGCGGCTGTTGTCTCGATTGCGACGACTGAGGACGACCAGGCAAATTCGCTGGGCATTGATCCATGAACGTCAAACTCTCCGCCGCCGCCCTCGCGCATCTGCCGCGCGAGATATCCAGGCCGAACTACCGCAGCTCCGATTTGCGAGCGGGCATCATTCATTTCGGCGTGGGCAATTTTCATCGCGCCCACCAGGCCGTCTACATGGACGATCTGTTTGTCGCGGGGCTCGATCGCGACTGGGGCATCGTCGGCGCCGGCGTGCGCGATGCGGACATCGCCATCCGCGAGAAACTCGCCGGGCAGGACTGGCTGACGACGATCGTCGAGCAGGAGGCCGAGTCGACGACGCCTCGCGTCATTGGTCCGATGATCGATTTCGTCAGGCCGGGCGATGTCGCGGCGCTGCTCGCTTTCCTCGACCGGCCGGAGATTCGCATCGTCTCGCTGACCATCACGGAGGGCGGCTACTACATTTCGCCGGCCACGCAGGCCTTCGACGCCGCCCATCCGGACATCGTCGCCGACGCGCGCCAAATCGACGCGCCGAAGACGGTATTCGGCCTGATCGTCGCGGGACTGATGCGTCGCCGCGTCGCGGGCGTTGCGCCGTTCACCGTGATGTCCTGCGACAATATTCCGGGCAATGGACACGTGACCGAAAACGCCGTCGCGGGTCTCGCCAATCTCGTCGAACCCGCGCTTGCCGCCTGGATCCGACAGAATGTGGCGTTTCCCAATTGCATGGTCGACCGGATCACGCCCGCGACCACGGATCGCGAGCGCGCGCTGTTGCGCGATGGCTATGGCCTGGACGATAGCTGGCCGGTGTTCTGCGAAGCGTTCCGGCAATGGGTCCTCGAGGACAAGTTTCCCGCGGGCCGGCCCGCGCTGGAGAAGGTCGGGGTGACCTTCACTTCGGATGTCGCGCCGTACGAGCTGATGAAGATTCGCATTCTCAACGGCGGCCACGCCGCGATCGGCTATCCGGCCGCTCTTCTCGATATCCACTTCGTTCACGAAGCGATGGCGCATCCGCTCGTGCGCGATTTCCTGAGGAAGCTGACGCAAGAGGAAATCATCTCGACCGTGCCGCCGCCGCCGCAGACCGATCTGGAGCAGTACCGCGAGCTGATCGCGCGGCGCTTCGCCAATCCCAAAATCGGAGACACCGTTTCGCGCCTGTGTCTGGACGGTTCGAACCGGCAGCCCAAGTTCATCCTGCCGACGGTCGTCGACCGGCTGAAGGCCGGGCGTGGCGTCAGAGGCCTCGCGCTCGTTTCCGCGCTCTGGTGCCGCTATTGCCATGGTGAAACGGAAAGCGGGCAAAGGATCGCCCCGAACGACGCCAACTGGGACCGCCTCCAGGCCGCCGCCAGGCTGGCGAAGGACGCGCCACGGAAATTCCTTGAAATGCGGGACATATTCGGCGAACTTTCACAGCATCCCGCCTATGTCGAAGCGTTCTCCGGCACGCTTTTGCAATTGTGGGAGCGAGGCGTCGGCCCTACGTTGACGGATTATTTGTCCGATCCGGCCTGAGGTTTCGACTGCGAAGGCCAGCCGCACGACAGCGATCCGGCACGGGGAAAGGCGCTAAGATGAAGCTGAATGGAAAGACCGCCCTGGTGACCGGCGGCGCGCGCGGCATCGGACGGGCGATCGTGGAGCGCTACATCGCCGAAGGCGCCCGCGTCGCCATCGCCGATCTTTCCGTGGGCCAGGCGCGCGAGGTCGCGGAGAAATTCGGCGACAGGGCGCGCGGCTTTGAAGTGAACGTGGCGAGCCGCCCGTCTATCGAACGCATGGTCGCCGACGTCGTCTCGCATTGGGGTGGAATCGACATCCTCGTCAATAACGCGGCGGTGTTCGACCTCGCGCCGATCGTCGATGTCACCGAGGCGAGCTACGACAAGGTGTTCGGCGTCAACGTCAAGGGCCTGTTCTTTTCCCTGCAGGCCGTCGCGCGCCACATGATCGCGCGCGGGGAGGGCGGCAAGATCATCAACATGGCCTCGCAGGCGGGGCGTCGCGGCGAAGCGCTGGTGTCGATCTATTGCGCTTCCAAAGCCGCGGTCATCAGCCTCACCCAGTCGGCTGGGCTCGATCTCATCAGGCATAAGATCAACGTCAATGGCATCGCGCCGGGCGTCGTCGACACGCCGATGTGGGACGACGTCGATGCGCTATTCGCCAAATACGAAGGCCGCAAGCCGGGCGAAAAGAAGCGCCTGGTCGGCGAGGCCGTTCCCTATGGCCGCATGGGCGTTCCCGAGGACCACACCGGCGCCGCCGTCTTCCTCGCCTCCGCCGACGCCGATTATGTCGTTGCGCAGACGCTCAATGTCGATGGCGGCAATTGGATGAGTTGATCGGCTCCGCCGTCTGAGGTTGGCGCAGATGAGTCGGTCTGAACTCGCGCCCGTCGAAACGGCGAACGCGCCGGTTTTCTTCGGACTCGCTGTCCTTGTGGGCGTCGGTAGAATTGGTTGGCGCCACCTCGGATGTTGGTCTGCGTCCTTATCGCTGCGAGTCGCGTCCCATGACCGTCGAAGATGTCATCCACGATTTCACCGTCGCCGAGAACGATCTGCCCAGGGATTCGATGCGATGGGCGCTCGAAAATTGGGACGCGGCGCTGCCGCGATTCCGGGAAATGCTCGCGCTACGCCGACGGCGCCGATCGCAGCAAGGAAACTGCGGACGCGCTGTTCTTCATCATCCACCTTATCGGCGAAAAACGTGAGGCTCGCGCGTTTCCCGCGCTCTGCCGGTTGCTGAAGGACACGGCCGCCAGCAGGGCGTGTCTTGGCCAAGCGATCACCGAGGGGCTCAACCGCATCCTGGTCAGCGCCTACGACGGCGATGCGGGTGTTTTGCAGGACCTCATCGAATCGCCGGTCGCCGACCAGTTCGTGCGCGCCGCCGCGCTTGACGCGATGGCTTATCTTGCCGTCTACGGCGCCCTGAGCGAGGACGCCATGCGCGCCTACATGCTGCGCCTGTTCGAAGAAATGCAGCCGCGTGGCGAAAGCTTCGTCTGGTCGACATGGGCGCTGTCGGCGGCCAATCTGGGCTATGAGGATTTCGCCATCAGGGTCGATGAGTTGTGTCGCCGCGGATTTGTCGATCCAGCGGACATGAATTTTGGTCACTTCAACGAGCAATTGCGCCGCACGCTCGACGATCCCGAGCGCAAGGCAGGCTTCGCTGTTGACCGTATTGGACCATTCGAAGACGCGATCGGCACGCTTTCGGGTTGGCATGGATTTTCCGAACAGGCCAGGGTCGACGCGGCGCGCCGCGTTGCCGCCACGGCCGACGACAAGCCAGGCTGGCTGTCGCCCGCCGCGGCGCGTGTGAACGTCAATCGCGACGTGGGACGCAACGATCCCTGCCCGTGCGGCAGCGGCAAGAAATTCAAGAAGTGCTGTCTGGTTTGATCCGGCGACGCTCTGTCGGCATTCGCATGGAGCGTTCGGCGTTCGCCCGCGGACAGCGGCCTATTCCAAGGCTCGGGCGGCCTTGCGATGTCGCGCCGCCCGTACTGCGGTCGCCAATCGGCGACCACCTTCTCCGCTTCGCGGGAGAACGGGCGCGCGTCTTCCTTGTCCCGCGAAGCGGGAGAAAGTGTCCGGCGGAGCCGGCCGCGGACGTACGAAGTTCGCGTTGGGGTGAGGGCGGCGCGATCCCTCGTCACGGCGCAGGTCGCGCTCGTCGAAGTCCTGATCAGGCGGCCTCCGCCGCCGACGCGACGGCGTCGCAGACGTCGTCGACGAGCCGCTCGACCAGTTGGCGGTCGTCCGCCTCGGCCATCACGCGGATGACCGGCTCGGTGCCGGAAGGGCGGATGACGAGGCGGCCGGTGTCGCCGAGCCGGGTCCGCGCCGCGGCGATCGCCTTGATGACCGAGTCGGCGTCGAGCGGCCGACCGCCCTGGTAGCGCACGTTGCGCAGGATCTGCGGCAGCGGCTCGAACCGGTGGCAGATTTCGCTGACCGGCCGCTCGTGCCGCTTGACCACCGCGAGCACCTGCAGGGCGGCGACGAGGCCGTCGCCGGTCGTCGCATAGTCCGACAGGATGATATGGCCGGACTGTTCGCCGCCGACATTGTAGCCCTTCTCGATCATCCGCTCGAGCACGTAGCGGTCGCCGACGGCGGTGCGCTCGAGCGCAAGGCCGATGCTCGCCAGATGTCGCTCCAGCCCGAGGTTGGACATGACGGTCGCGACGATGCCCGGTCCTGCGAGCCGGCCATCGGCCTGCCAGCTCTGGGCGACCACGGCCATCAGCTGGTCGCCGTCCACCACATGGCCCTTCTCGTCGATGATGAGGACGCGGTCGGCGTCGCCGTCGAGCGCGATGCCGATGTCGGCGCGCATCTCCCGCACCTTGGCGGCGAGCGCCTCGGGCGCCGTCGAGCCGACGTCGCGGTTGATGTTGAAGCCGTCGGGGTCGACGCCGATCGAGAAGACCTCGGCGCCGAGCTCCCAGAGCGCTTCGGGGGCGACCTTGTAGGCGGCCCCGTTCGCGCAGTCGACGACGATCCGCAGGCCCTCGAGCGAAAGATTGCGCGGCAGCGTGCGCTTGGCGAATTCTATGTAGCGCGCGTGGACGCTCTCGATGCGCTTGGCGCGTCCGAGATCCCTGGATTTCGACAGGCGTGGCGCGATTTCGCCGTCCATCAGCACCTCGATCGCCGCCTCGATCTCGTCGGAGAGCTTGTAGCCGTCGGGGCCGAACAGCTTGATGCCGTTGTCCTCGAACAGGTTGTGCGAGGCCGAGATCATGACGCCGAGGTCGCAGCGCATCGAGCGGGTCAGCATCGCGACCGCCGGCGTCGGGACGGGGCCGAGCAGCAGGACATCGACCCCGACCGACGCGAATCCGGCGACCAGCGCATATTCGATCATGTAGCCCGAGAGTCGCGTGTCCTTGCCGATGACGACCCGGTGGCGATGATCGCCGCGTTGAAACGCCAGGCCCGCGGCCTGACCGACCTTCATCGCCAGTTCCGCGGTGATCTTCCCGTTGGCCCGCCCGCGAATGCCGTCGGTGCCGAAATATTTACCCGCCATTTCGATCGTCCCCGTCGCCGTCGCGCGGCGCTTCACGATTCCTTTACCTGATTTCGCCCTTCCGGAGGATCAAAAATCATTTCGGACAGTAAACGCGGGCGACTGGCCGGCCGGTCCGCCGGCGCCGGCTGTCGGCCCGCCGGCGGCGGCCCGATTTGGAACAAGGCGATCGGTCGATTCGCGCCTAGACTGGCGCCGGTCGGGTCGGCGATTCGCCTCGTGCGACCAGTTCCCCGCGCGGAGAGGTTCAATTTCATGTCCGAGTTGCTGATCGCCGCGGCGGCCATCCTCGCCGCGATCTTCGCGCCGCGCGTCGTGCCCGACGCGCTGGCCGGCTGGCGCCGCACGGGCGCGATTGCGGCGCTGAGGCTCGTGTTCGCCCTGGTGGCGCTCTACGAGGTGCTGGCCACCAGCGTGGTTTCGATCCCGGCCAGCGAGGTCGGCGTGGTGCGCAAAATCTACGGCTTCGCCAATATCGCTCCGGGCCATCTGATCGCCGCCAACGACGAAACCGGCTACCAGGCTGAGATCATCCCGCCCGGCACCTTCCGCATCTCGATATTCTTCAACGTGCTCAATCGGGTCGACCTGCTGCCGGTGGTCCTGGTCCCCAACGGCTTCTATGGACGCATCGTGGCGGCCGACGGCCAGCCGCTCGCCGCCGGTCAGATCATGGCCGACGCCTGGCCCGAATCCGATTATCAGAAATTCCTCGACGCCCAGTATTTCATGACCCACGGCGGTCAGAAGGGCCTGCAGCTCAGCGTACTCAAGCCCGGCGTCTACCCGCTCAATCTCGCGCTGTTCCAGGTCAAGATCGGCTACATCAGGAACGGCAAGGACATCGTCGTCGACAGCGACGACGTCTATGACCTGCACGGGCTGACCAGGGAGGAGACCCCGCTCGACACCTCGATCACGCGCGTGCCCGCCGGGTCGGTCGGGGTGGTCCGCTCCAGCGTGCAGAGCCCGGGGATCGACTGCAAGGCGCGCACCGCCAAGACCGACGAGGGCGGCCTGACCGCCGAACTCGTCACCCAATATTGCAAGGGCATCTGGGACACGTCGCTGCCGCCCAACGACTATTATCTCAATCGCGACGCCTATGACGTCACCCTGGTGTCGACGCGCGTGACCGCGCTCGAGTTCAAGGGCGGCTTCACGCGCCGCTACCTCGACCTCAAGGTCGACGCCAAGGGCGATTTCACCCAGACCGAGCGGACCGCGTCGTTTCCCCAGCCCAAGGACGCCGCGGATCCGGCGATCAACACCAAGATCGAGGGCTGGGAAATCCCGCAGGAATTGCGCGCGATCGTCCAGATCACGCCGGAGAACGCACCGATCGTGGTGGCGGCGGTCGGCGGCCAGGAGGAAGTCGACCAGCGCATCCTGGTGCCCTCGATCCGCTCGCTCGTGCGCAACGTCTATGGCGGCTCGATCACGTTCCGGGAGCGCGACGACAAGGGGGCGCTCGTCGAGGTGACGCGACCGACCCGCGTGCTCGACACGATCGAGAACCGCACCGTGCTCGAACAGGCGATTCTCGAGCGGGCGCAGATCGACGGCCGGCGCGCTGGCGTCGACATCAAGGAGATCCGGCTCGGCGAATCGGCGATTCCGCCCGAGCTGCTGCTCGCCCGCCAGCGCGAGCAGCTCGCCGGCCAGCTGCGCGCCGCCTACATCCAGGAGCAATCGGCGCAGGAACAGCGCCAGAAGACCGAACAGGCGCGCGCCACCGCCGACCAGCAGCGCGACATCGTCACCGCGCAGACCGCGGTGAAGGTCGCGCTGCTCGCGCAAGATCGCCGGCAGGCCGAGGGCCATGCCGAACGGCTCTATCTCGAGGAGCAGGCGGCCGGCCAGACCGCGCAGGCCGAAGTGCTCGGCAGGGACAGCGTGCTGAAACTGCAGCAGCTGAAATTGTTCCTCGAACTGCTCGCCGCCCATCCCGAACTGGTCGCCAATCTCCGCCTCCCCCAGGTCTATGTCGGGGGCGGGGGCGCCGGCATGGAGGGCGCGGCGGCGATCTTCGGGTCGTTCCTCAAGCCGATCGAGACGGCGCCGGCCGCTCCGGCCAAATGAAGAGCGGCGCGTGGGGCGCGCCGCTTCTGCTTCGGCCTGTTCGCGCCGCGGCTCGCGGGCGGGGCGCTTTCGTTTGCCCGTCAGGTCTGCGGCTGCGGCTCCAGCCCGCCGGCGTCAGGGCCGAGCGCCGGCCGGCTCTTGCCGGAGGCGGGCACGGCCGGGCGCGGCGGAGTCGGCGGCTCCTTGTCGCCGGTGTCGCGAACCGGGCGCACGCCCTGGAGGAGGCCGTACAGCTCGTCGCCCGACAGCGTCTCGAACTCCATCAGCGCGTTGGCCAGCGTCTCCAGGTCCTCGCGCCGCTCGGTGAGGATGCGCGTCGCGGTGTCGGAACCCTGTTGCACCAGCCGGCGGACTTCGGCGTCGATGGTGTTGGCGGTCGCTTCGGAAATGTTCTGCGTGCGGCCCATCGAATAGCCCAGGAACACCTCTTCCTGGTTCTCGCCATACATCACCGTGCCGAGCTTTTCGGAGAATCCGAGCCGCGTCACCATCGCGCGGGCAAGCCGGGTCACCTGTTGAATGTCGCCTGCCGCGCCCGAGGTCACCTTCTCCTTGCCGAATACCAGCTCCTCGGCGACGCGGCCGCCCATGGCCATCGCCAGCTGGGCGGTCAGCTGCTCGAAGCTCTTCGAGATTTCGTCGCGTTCCGGCAGCGATTGCACCATGCCGAGCGCTCGCCCCCGCGGGATGATCGTCGCCTTGTGGATTGGCACGCTCGCGGCGATGCTCAGCGAAACCAGCGCATGGCCCGCCTCGTGATAGGCGGTCAGCTTCTTCTCCTCTTCGGTCATCATCAGGGTGCGGCGCTCGGCGCCCATCAGGATCTTGTCGCGCGCGTCCTCGAATTCCGTGCGGGTGACCACCCGCTTGCCGCGCCGGGCGGCGAGCAGCGCCGATTCATTGACCAGATTCATCAGATCCGCGCCCGAAAAGCCCGGCGTGCCGCGCGCGACGATCTTGAGGTCGACGTCCGGCGCCAGCGGCACCTTGCGGACATGGACTTTCAGGATCTTCTCGCGGCCGATGAAATCCGGATTGGAGATCACCACCTGGCGGTCGAACCGGCCGGGGCGCAACAGGGCGGGATCGAGCACGTCGGGACGGTTGGTCGCCGCGATGATGATGATGCCTTCGTTCTGCTCGAACCCGTCCATCTCGACGAGCAACTGGTTGAGCGTCTGCTCGCGTTCGTCGTTGCCGCCGCCCAGGCCGGCGCCGCGATGGCGCCCGACCGCGTCGATCTCGTCGATGAAGATGATGCACGGCGCGTTCTTCTTGGCCTGTTCGAACATGTCGCGCACCCGGCTGGCGCCGACGCCGACGAACATTTCGACGAAGTCCGAACCCGAAATCGTGAAGAACGGCACGTTGGCTTCGCCCGCCACCGCGCGCGCGGTCAGCGTCTTGCCGGTGCCGGGAGGGCCGACCAGCAGCACGCCGCGCGGGATGCGGCCGCCGAGCCGCTGGAACTTCTGGGGATCGCGGAGGAACTCGACGATCTCCTGCAGATCTTCCTTGGCCTCGTCGACGCCGGCGACGTCCTCGAAGGTGACGCGGCCATGCGCCTCGTTGAGCAGCTTGGCCTTCGACTTGCCGAAGCCCATCGCCTTGCCGCCGGCGCCCTGCATCTGGCGCGACAGGAAGATCCAGACCCCGAGGAAGGCGATCAGCGGCAGGCCGTTGACGAGCAGCGTCATCAGCCAGGAATTGCCGTCCGACGGCGGCTTGGCGGTGATCGAGACGTTCTTCTTGTAGAGCGTGTCGACCAGCGACGGGTCGCTCGGCGCATAGGTCATGAACGATCGGCCGCCGTCCGTATAATGGCCTGAAATATCGGGTCCGGCGATCGTCACGTCGCGCACGCGGCCCTGGTCGACGTCGGCGAGCAATTGGCTGAAACTGATTTCGGTGCTCGAGGTCTTGGGCCCGGGGCTCTGGAACAGCGTCACCAGCGCCAGGACGAGAAGGAAAATGATCACCCAGAGCGCGAAATTCCGGAAATTAGGGTTCATAGCCATCCCACCGCAGCCTGTCGAAGCGCAACGCCTTTCGGCGGCTCCAGTTGCTGCAAATCACCATTTAAGCGCACGCGGTCCAATTGCCAAGGGAAGCCCAATAGTCTGAATTTGGCGTGAAGATCGGCGCGCGATCGCGCCCGGGCTTCGACGGCTGCGCGCCGATCGGCGAATTGGCCGCATTTCCCGCTCGTTCGGAGCGACGCCGCCGCGCGGGCGCGCAATGGCCTCGCGCGGGCGCCCCGGGGCGGCGGCGCGCTCACCGCGTCGGATGAATGAATTCCCACGGCGAAACCTCGACTCCTGGCGGGATGACGATCTCGATCAGCGCGGGCGCGTCGGCCTCGAGCGCGCGCTCCAGCGCCGGCGTCAGCGCGGCGGGCGAATCGACGCGCCGGCCCTCGACCCCGAACGCCTTTGCGAGCAGCATGAAATCGGGATTGTCGAGCTTCGCGCCGATCTCGCGCCCGCCGAATCCGATCTGCTGATCGCGCAGCACGTTGCCGAACCCCCCGTTGTTGAACAGCAGCGTGACGACGCCGATCCGATATTGCGCCGCGGTCGCGAGCTCCTGCACGCCGAACAGGAAGCCGCCGTCGCCGGTGATCGCGACGACCGGCCGGTCGGGATGGGCGACCTTGACGCCGAGCGCCGTCTGGAAGCCGAAGCCGAGCGTGCCCTGGTAGCCGCACGAGACATAGGTCCGCGGCTGGTGGACGGGATAGCCGAAATAGGAGGCGAACCCGACCTGGCAGAGCTCCTCGACCAGCAGTCCGTCGCGCGGCAGCGCCGCGCGGATCGCCTCGAGATAGGCCATCTGCGGCTGGACCCTGGCGGTCGCCCGCGCCGCCTCGGCGCGCGCGGCGGCGATCGGCGTCGGGTCCGGCCTCCAGCCGGTCGCGCGCGCTTCCCGCGCGCGCAGCCTCCGGACCGCCGCCAGCAGCGCGCGGCAGCCCGCCTCGGCGTCGGCGACGACAGGCGCATGCGGCGCGAGGCGGTCCATCTCGGCCGGATCGACGTCGAGGCGAACGAGAAGCGGCGGCGCGGCGGGACGGTCGATCAGCCGCATCATCCCGCTCCAGCGCATGTAGGGCATTTCCAGCCGCGTCCCGATCCCGAGCAGCGCGTCGACCTCAGGCCACATCAGGAAGGCCGCATAGGAGGAGACGCCGAGCGGATGATCCTCGGCGACGACGCCGCGCCCGCCACGAAAGGCGGCGACCGGGGCGCCGAGTTCGACGGCGAGCGCGAGGACCGAATCGGCGGCGTGCTGCGCGCCGCTTCCGGTCATGATCATCGGCCGGCGCGCGTCGACGAGGATTCGCGCCGCCGCTTCGATCTGACGCGGGTCCGGCGGCGGGGCGGGCGCGATCGCCGCCGCCGGCAGCGGCGCCACGAATTCGGACCCGGCCATCACGTCCCAGGCCATCTCGACCGCGACCGGGCCGGGGCGGCCGGACAGCATCTGCCGGAAAGCCTCGTCGAGGACGCCCGGCGCGTCGGCGGGGCGCTCGATCCGCGCCGCCCATTTGGTCAGGCCGCGCAGGATGGCGAGCTGGTCCGGCAGTTCGTGCAGATGGCCGCGGCCGCGCCCGATGAACGCGCTCGGCGTCTGGCCGGTCACGCACAGGACCGGCGCGCCGCAGCCGAGCGCGGTCGCGAGCGCCGCTCCGGCGTTGAGGACGCCGGGGCCGGGCACGACCGCGAACACGCCGGGCCGCCCGGTCGAGCGCGCATGGCCGAACGCCATGTAGCCGCAGGCCTGCTCGTGGCGCGCGCCGATCGTGCGGATTCGATCCCGGTTCTGCTGGAGCGCGTCGAAGAACGGATAGAGCTGCGCGCCGGGCAGGCCGAACACCGTTTCGACGCCGTTGGCGATCAGCGCCTGCGCGATCGCCATGCCGCCGGTCATTTCGGCGCCGGGCGGCGGCGGCTCGGTCGGTTGGGTCATGCGCGCCCGCGTGTTCGAGGAGGCCGCCGTGCGGCGCGCCATCCTAATCAGAGTCTGATCGACCGACCAATGGACCTGCCGCGCAAACACGCCAAGCCGGCGTCGGCGCCGCCAGGGCCGGGCGCGCGCGTCAAGGTCGGGCCGCCTCCGGCGGTCGCGCCGCGCCAGGAGGCGCTCCGCGAACATTGACCCGCGCGCCCGGCCCCGGCCGTTTGCAACCG
>JBEKEI010000005.1:0-53702 GCA_050013915.1 Roseiarcus sp. | reverse complement strand
AACTATATCCACAACGAAAGGATTTGTCGGGCGAGGAGGGGCGCAGACGCCGACCTGGGGCGTCCAGGCGCGAGCGGCGGGCCGAGGGGGCAGGAGGGCGAGGGAATGAGCGATCGGCCGGAGGCGCGCGAGCGTGAACGCCCGGCGGCGCGCGGCCACGTCGCCGTCGCGCCGTCAGGTCAGGGCGATCGCGCGCCGTCGGCGCGGCGTGTCGCGCAGCCGATCCGTTGGTCAGTCCGTCACACTGTGCTCAGCGGCGGTTCATTTGGGCGGCTTCGGCGCCGGCTCGAAGCTGCTGAACTGCCAGCCGCGCGCCAGCATGCAGACATTGAAGGCGGGCGTGCCGATCTGGTCGGGCGACCCGCGGTCGCAGGCGTTCGCCGCGCGCTGCTCGTCCGCCTCGCTGCGCTCCGGACCGGGGGCGACGTCGTCGTAGACATAATCGCCCTTGATGCCGGCCGCAGGGTCGGGCGGCTTCGGCGGCGGCTCGAACCGGCTGAACCGCCAGCCGCGCGCGAGCATGCAGAAGTTGAAGGCGGGCGTGCCCACGCTCTTGGGGGAACCCTTGTCGCAAATGGTCACCGCGCGCTGCTCGTCCGCATCGCCGCGCTCCGGGCCCGGGGCGACATTGTCGTAGTAATAGTCGCCGACCGCGCCGACCGTCGCACTCAGCGGCGCTGGCGGCGTCGCACGCACGAGATGTTCGCCGCGCACGCGATAGCCGCGAGCGAACATGCAGATCTTGAACGCCGGCGTATCCGCCTTGTCCGGGTTGGAGCCGGTCTCCTTGTTGCAGAAGGCCACGGCGGCCCGATGAATGGCCTCGCTGCGCTTGGGTCCACGCGCGAGATCGATGTCCGTCACCTCGTAATAGTCGGCGCGCGCGCCGGCGGAGCCGACGAGAAACGCAAGGCCGGCGATGATCGCCCGTTTCATGGATCGTCCCTCAGCGCAGATCTGCGCCCCGCGGTTACGGGATGGTGGGCGCCGTCATCGCCCGCCAGCCTCGCCTGCGAACGACGACGATCCGCATGGAGCGGGCCGCCTCAGGCCGGCGCCGCCCGCCGGGGCGCTCGGCATCCGGTCCTGTCGCACCCCCGCGATCCCAACGCCGTCGAGGAGTTGGCTGCGTTCGGGGTCGAGGACGCGGCCGCCGGTGAAGACCCAGGATGTCATCGCCCGATCCCTCGATTCTCAGCCGACGACGCCATAGGCCTCGCGCGCTCGCCCGCGGGTGAGATGGCCGTCGAGGCGATCGGCGGGCAGCGCCGCCGGGTCCCGCTGGCGCCGGCGCCACGGCCGCCGGGCCGTTCAGTTCAATCGCTTGGACGTCTTGGCGTCGAACAGGTGGACGCCGCCGGGCGCAACGGAGATCGGCAACGGCGCCCCGGGCGGCAGGGTGATCCGCTCGCGCAGCACGGCGACGATGTCGGCGTCGCCGAGCCGGGCGAAGACATGGGTTTCCGATCCGGTCGGTTCGACGACGCCGACGATCGCCGGCAGCGGCGTCTCGCCGCCCAGCGTGACGCTCTCGGGCCGGAAGCCGCAGACGACCTCGCCGCCGGAATAGGAGTTGGGCAGGGCGTCGATCGGGATCGCATGACCGGTCGCGGTCACGAAGGTCGGCTTGTCGCCGCCAGTCAGCGCGCCCGACAGGAAGTTCATCGCCGGCGAGCCGAGGAACGAGGCGACGAACAGATTGTTCGGCCGGTCGTAAAGCGCGAGCGGCGTGCCGATCTGTTCGACGAGACCGTCGTGCAGCACGACGATCTTGTCGGCCATCGTCATCGCCTCGATCTGGTCATGGGTGACGTAGACGCAGGTCGTTCCCAGACGCTGGTGGAGTTCGCGGATTTCCGTGCGCATCTGTACGCGCAGCTTCGCGTCGAGGTTCGAGAGCGGCTCGTCGAACAGGAAGACCTGCGGATCCCGAACGATTGCGCGCCCCATCGCGACGCGCTGGCGCTGGCCGCCGGAGAGCTGCCCGGGGCGGCGCTCGAGCAGGGGTCCGATGCCGAGAATTTCGGCCGCGCGCATCACCCGTTCGTCACGCTCGCGCTGATTCATCCGGCGCAACCGCAACGAGAAGGCCATGTTCTCCTTGACGGTCATATGCGGGTAGAGCGCGTAGTTCTGGAAGACCATGGCGATGTCGCGGTCCTTCGGGCTGACGTCGTTGACGACCCGCTCGCCGATCCGAATCCGTCCGGCGCTGATCTCCTCGAGTCCGGCGATCATCCGCAGCAGCGTCGACTTGCCGCAACCCGACGGGCCGACGAGCACGACGAACTCACCGTCGGCCGCCTCGATGTCGACCCCGTGAATCACCTTGACCGATCCGAACGCCTTCTCGACCCGTTCGATGCTCACCGACCCCATGGCGTGGACTCCCCTCCCAGACCCCGTTCGCGCGCCCGGCCGCGTCACGCGCCCGCCGCCTCCGCGACGGGCGAATCCGCGATCTCGTACGAGGATGGGCGCCTTCGCAGACGACGAGCGCGATCCCGCTGTCGCGAGCGCGCGTTCGCCGCCGTCGCGCGCCTCGAGCACGCCGCCGCCGATCTTGCACCAGATGCGGCGTCCCGTCACCTCGAGCTGGAGCGAACGGGGCGGCTCCAACGTCCGCCGGAACGGAAGGACGCCGCAGGCGGCGGACGCGCACGGCGCCCCTGGCTCGGTCGGCCGGACGGACCGCGCCATCCGCCGGGCTCATGCCAGGTAGCGTTCCACCAAGACGGCGATCTCGGCGGCCGTCGTCTCGCTGGCCGGCATCGGCTGCGCCAGGACCACCGCGACCGCGCCGCCGGCGCCCAACCAGATATGCGCCGGCGCGTGGCGGCGATCTCGGCCCCGCCGTCAACTGTCCGTCGCAATCCCGGTTGTAATTGGCGGGGAAGTTCGCGAAGGTCCGCGCGGCGAAAATCCGGCGCGGGAAGGGGAGCCCTGCGCGCCGCTGCGCCGTTCCGCCGCACAAACCGAGAGGTCTTCGTTGCTGATATCGCAATCCGCCGCGGACGCGCCGCCGAAGATGTCGCTGACCGCGCTGAGTCTCGCCGCGCTCGGCATCGTGTTCGGGGACATCGGCACCAGTCCGCTCTACACGTTCAAGACCGTGCTCGACCTCACCGGCGCCCACCCCGACGCCGGCGCGATCCTCGGCTCGCTGTCGCTGATCCTGTGGACGCTCGTAATCATCACCTCGGTGAAATACGTCGGCTTTGCGATGCGCGTCGACAACGACGGCGAGGGCGGCATTCTCGCGCTGATGTCGCTGCTCGGCGTCAAGAAGCAGAACCGGCCGACCATCGTCGCGGTTGGCCTGTTCGGCGCCGCGCTGATCTACGGCGACGGCGCGATCACGCCGGCGATCTCGGTGCTCTCGGCGCTCGAGGGCTTCGAGCAGACCGCGCCCGGTCTCACGCCCTACGTGTTGCCGGCCGCCGTCGTGATCCTGGTCGCGCTGTTCGCGATCCAGCCGCAGGGAACCGCGCGGATCGGCAAGGCGTTCGGCCCGGTCATGCTGCTCTGGTTCGCCGTCATGGCCGCGCTCGGCGTCTGGGGCGTCGTGCAGCATCCGGCGATACTCGTCGCGCTCAACCCGCTCTACGGACTGAAGTACCTGTTCTCGGGCGGCCTCACGAGCTTCCTCGTCCTAGGCGGCGTGTTCCTCTGCGTGACCGGCGCCGAGGCGCTCTATGCCGACATGGGGCATTTCGGACCGGTTCCGATCCGACTCGCCTGGAACGGGGTTGTGCTGCCGAGCCTGCTGCTCAACTACGCCGGCCAGGCGGCGCTGGTGTTAGAGGGCGCGCCGACCGACGGCAACATCTTCTACCGCCTTTGTCCGGCCCCGCTCATGGCGCCGCTGATCGTGCTCGCCACTGTCGCCACGATCATTGCGAGCCAATCGATCATCACCGGCGCCTTCTCGATGACCCGGCAGGCGATCCAGCTCGGCTGGATGCCGCGCCTGACGATCAAGCAGACTTCGTCGGAGGGCTACGGCCAGATCTATGTCGGTGCGGTCAACTGGCTGCTGATGATCGTCACGCTCGGCCTGACGCTCGGCTTTGGCAAATCCGACAATCTGGCCGCCGCCTATGGCATAGCGGTATCGCTGACCATGCTGATGACCTCGGTGCTGCTGTTCATCGCGATGCGCGAGATCTGGGGCTGGAGCCTCGCCGCCGCGGGCGCGGTCGCCGGCGCATTCCTCGTCGTCGACGCCGCCTTCTTCGCCGCCAATATGGCCAAGGTGATCGACGGCGGCTACGTGCCGCTGCTGCTCGCGATGGCGGTCTATGCGGTGATGTGGATCTGGCACCGCGGCGCCGGCGCGGTCCACGACCGGATCCAGGAGGTGTTCACGCCGATCGAGCCCTTGCTGGCCAAACTCGCGTCGGGCGCGATCCCGCGCGTTCCTGGCTCCGCCGTGTTCTTCACCCGCGCGGCCAAGGGCGCGCCGCCGGTGCTGGTCTGGCATCTCAGGCAGAATCGCGCGCTGCACGAATTCGTGCTGATCATGCGGCTGAATTTCGCCTCGACGCCGCGCGTCGCGCCGGGGGACCGGCTCGCGCTGGCGCAGGCGGGGCCGAAATTCTGGCGCGCCGACGTGCGCTATGGCTTCATGGAGACGCCCGACATTCCCCGGCTGCTGGCGCATGCCGAGACCCTCGGCTGCGCGATCGACCTCGCCGACGTCACCTATTACGTAGGTCACGAGACGATCGTCGCCCGCGAGGCCGATCGCGGCCTTTCGCGGCTGGAGACCGCGGCGTTCGCCGTCATGTTCCGCAACGCCGCGCGGCTCAGCGAATTCCTCAAGCTGCCGAGCGACCAGATCGTCGAGATCGGCCGGCAGATCGCGATCTGAACGGCCGGCGGCTCACCCGGCCGCGCGCCGACCCGCCTCCCAGCCGATGATCGCCTGCTTGCGCGCGAGGCCCCAGTGGTAGCCGGTCAGCGCGCCAGAGCGGCCGAGCACGCGATGACAGGGAACGACGAACGAGATCGGGTTGCGCCCGACCGCGGCGCCGACCGCGCGCGCTGCTTTCGGCTTGCCGATGCGCCGGGCGATGTCGGAATAGGTCGTCGCGCAGCCGAGCGGCACGCCGAGGAGCGTCTCCCAGACCCGCACCTCGAAATCGCTGCCGATCATCACCACCCGCAACGGCGTCTCGGGGCGCCATTGCGCGGGATCGAACGCGCGCGCGGCGAGCGGCGCGGTCGCGTTCGCGTCGGGTTCGAGCGCGGCGCGCGGCCAGCGCCGCCGCATGTCGAGAAGCGCGCCGGCGCGATTCCCGTCGTCGACGAAGCCGAGGCCGGCGAGCCCGCGCGGCGCGGCGACCACGATCGCCTCGCCGAACGGCGAGGGGTGGAAGCCGTAGCCGAGGCGCAGGTCGTCGCGCCGGTAGTCGCCCGGCGTCATCGAATCATGGGTGACGAACAGGTCGTGCAGCCGCCCCGGTCCGGAGAGGCCGACGTCATAGGCTGCGTCGAGCACGCTCGCGGAATCGCGCAGCAGCTCGCGCGCGCGCTCGACCGTGATCGCCTGCAGGAACGCCTTGGGCGTCAACCCTGCCCAGCGCTTGAACAGATGCTGGAAATGCGAGGCGGAAAGCCCGACATGCCGCGCCACGGCGTCGACCGACGGCTGGTCGCGCCAGCGGGTGGCGATGAACTCGATCGCGCGCTTGACCGCGGGATAGTCGCTGGATTCAGCGAAGGGCAGGGGCATGGGCGGGCAGGCCGCGGCGAGGTCGAGCATGGCGGGCTCCTTGGCAGGCATGGGGCGACAATGCCACGGGGCGGGCGCGCGGCGCCACCCGAAAACGACGGCGGGGCGGGTTGCCACCCGGCGGCGGGCCGCGCCGTCGGGCCGCCGTCACCCGGCCTCGCCAGTCCTCGGCTTCGGCGACCGGAATCGCCGCCAGGCCCCCGGGGCGCCGGCCTCGATCGCCGGAAGGCGCAATGACAGCAGAACCTTCGGCGGTTCGGTTTCCTCCGGGATGCGGCCAACGCCGAACCGCGCAAGCAAGGCTCCGAGCACGGGCGCCGCGGTCGCCACGGCGAAGGGCACGGATAGAGCGAGACCGCCGGCGGCCAGAAGAGCATAACCGATGTCGCCCGCCGCGGCAGTGGCGGCGAGCCCGATGACGGCGATGCCGGCCAGGGTGTGCGGCCAGAGGCTCGCCCATGCCAGACGCCAGGGAACGGCGTGACTTTCGCGCATCTGACGATTCCATACGCCGCCGCGCCGCAGCACAAACAGCCGGAACAGAAACACCGTGTGGGTGAGCGCCATGACTGGCGACAACAGCAACGAGAACAGCGTCTCGCCCGCCACATTCAGAATGAATTGCGCGGCTCCGCCATAGGATCGGCGCGCCGACCGCCGCATCAGCACATCGAGGCTGCTCGCCAGCTTCGGCGCGAAAATCATCGACAGCACGATTGCGAACAATGCGGAGCCCGCACCAGGCCTCGTCTGGGCGGCCGCGCCGGCGGCATCGGCGAACGCGATCGCGAGGGCGCCGATCGCCACCAACGCCATCCAGGCCGGGGAGCCGAGATACATCAGAATCGCAAACAGCAATTGGAATCGACTGACCGGCTTCAGCCCCGGCAGGCCCAGAAGCCGCCAATATTGCATGTTGCCCTGGCACCAGCGCAGATCGCGGCGGATGTACTCCACCAGTGTCGGCGGATTCTCTTCCCAGCTCACCCCCTCCACCGGGAGGACCCTGACCTCGTAGCCGGCCCGGCGCATCAGCGCGGCTTCGACCTGATCGTGGCTGAGGATATGACCCCCGAGCGGGCCGCCGCCCGTCAGCGCCGGCAAGCGGCAATGGGCTACGAATGGCTCCAGCCGCAGGATCGCGTTGTGGCCCCAATAGGGCCCGCAATCGCCCTGCCACCAGGCGCTTCCCAACGTATGGGAACGCATGCCCAGTCGCATGCCGAACTGGAACAGGCGCGCGAACGCGCTCACCGTCGGCAACCCGACGACCAGCGTCTGAAGGATGCCGAGCGTCGGATTTGCCTGCATGATCCGCACGAGCCGCAGGATCGTCTCGGCAGGCATGAAGCTGTCGGCGTCGAGTGTCACGGCGAGTTCGTGGTCCGCGCCCCATCGGTCGCAGAAATCTCGGATGTTGCCGGCCTTGAAGCCCGTATTCAGCGCGCGGCGCCGATAGACGATGGCGACCGCGTCGCGCCATCTTGCGGCAAAGGCGGCAAAGCAGGCCTGCTCGGCCGCGACGACTTCGGGGTCGCCGGTGTCGCTCAGCAGGTAGACACGAAAGAGATGGGCGACATCCGCAGCCACGAGGCCGTCCAGCAGCGGCGTCAGATTGCGGGTCACCTGGCCGGGGGCCTCGTTGCGGACGCACACCAGGATCGCGGTGGCGGAGGTCACCGTCTCGTCGCCGCGGATGCGTGCGGCCATCGGGTTGACGGCCGCGACCGGATCGCGCGAGCCGGTCATGATCAGAAATCCGATCGCAGCGTTCCAGAATCCCACCACCGACCACGGTAGCGTCACCGCGAAGAGCGCGATGAACAGCACGGCGGCAGCGCTGCGGGGCGGAACCGCGGCCAGCGCGAGCCACAGCACCCCGGCCGCCGTGGCGGCTGCCAGCAGGGCGAACAAGGCGCGGCGGCGGGCGAGCGACGCCGTGGCGTTCACCGATCCGACAGCCGGCACGGTCGTACGATCTGACATTGCCGTTACGCTCTCTGCTTTTTTGCTCGGCCGGGTTATAGCGACGGAAGCAACGCCAAGTCCAACGCGAGATCGACATGCCGGGCAGCCGATCGGGAGGGAGCGCCGAGGCCCTTTGGTATGTCGGCCCCGGCCGCGCCGAAATCCGCCGCGAATCGGCTGGCGAGCCCGGGCCGGGCGAGGTTCGCGTTCGCGCGCTCTACAGCGCCGTCAGTCGCGGCACCGAGCGGCTCGTGCTCGCCGGCCGGGTTCCCGAGACGGAGCACGAGCGCATGCGGGCGCCGTTCATGAGCGGCGCATTCCCGTTCCCGGTCAAATACGGCTACGCGATCGTCGGCCGGGTCGAGCGCGGACCGATCGAATTGCGCGATCGCATCGTGTTCGCGCTCCATCCGCATCAGGACATTTTCACGTTGCCGGCCGAGGCGGTCGTGCCGATACCCGACGGCCTGCCCCCCGCCCGCGCCGTGCTCGCCGCCAACATGGAAACCGCGCTCAATGGCGTGTGGGATGCGACGCCGGCCGCGGCCGACACGATCGCGGTGGTCGGCGCCGGCGTCGTCGGGTCGCTGGTCGCCTGGCTGTGCGGGCGGCTTCCGGGGGTCCGCGTGACGCTCGTCGATGTCGAACCGTCGCGCGCCGACCTCGCGCGGGCGCTCGGCGTGGAATTTGCCGCGCCCGCCGCGGGGCCTGAAGATTGCGATCTCGTCGTCCACGCGAGCGGGACCGCCGCCGGTCTGGCGACCGCGCTCGGCCTCGCCGGCGAGGAGGCGACGGTGCTGGAGCTGAGCTGGTACGGAGCCGGCGAAGTCGCGATCCCGCTCGGCGGCGCGTTCCATAGCCGCCGCCTGAGGCTGGTCTCCAGCCAGGTCGGGCGGGTCGCGCCGTCCCACCGGGCGCGCTGGACCTCGCGCCGCCGCCTCGCCGCTGCGCTCGACCTGCTCGCCGATTCTCGACTGGATGGGCTGCTCGCTCCGGCGGTCGGATTTCACGACCTGCCGCTGCGGCTGCCGGACATATTGGCGCCGCAGAGCGGCGTGCTCTGCCAGCTCGTGACCTATCCCGGGGCTGAACAGCCCGCCCGACCCTGAGAGGTTCCCCATGTTCGCCGTCGAAGTCCGCGACCACGTCATGATCGCCCACTCGTTCCGCGGCAGCGTATTCGGCCCCGCGCAGGCGCTCCACGGCGCAACTTTCGTGGTCGACGCCGCCTTCGTCGCCGATCGGCTCGACCCGAACGGCATCGTCGTCGACATCGGCCGCGCGCATGAGGCGCTGAAGGCGATACTCGCGCCGCTCAACTTCCGAAATCTCGACGACGTCGCGGAATTCAAGGGCGCCAACACGACCACCGAGTTCCTGACCAAGCATGTGTTCGACGGCCTGGCGGCCGTCGCCCGCACCGGCGGCCTCGGTCGCGACGGCCGCGAGCTGACGGCGATCCGCGTCACCATTTCCGAGTCGCACCTCGCCCGCGCGTGGCATGAGGCGCCCTTGTGGTGAAATGCGTCGCCTTCGCCGCGCCCGGCAAGCTGACGATTCCGACCGGCGGCTACGCCTATGACCGGCGGATCGTCATGGGGCTTCGCAGGCGAGGCTGGCGGGTCGAAGCGCTCGATATCGGCGACGGCTTTCCGTTCCCGAGCGCGGCCACGCGAGCCTCGGCCAGGGCGCGGCTCGCCGCCTTGCCCGCGGACCGTCCGCTCGTGATCGATGGTCTGGGCTTGGGCGCATTGCCCGAGGTGGCGAGCCAGCTTTGCGCGCGCCATCGCCTGATCGCGCTCGTGCATCATCCGCTCGCGCTGGAGTGCGGATTGTCGGCGGCGGCCGCCGCCGCATTGCGCTCGAGCGAGACCCTGGCGCTCGCCTGCGTGCGGCGCGTGATCGTCACCAGCGCCGCCACCGCGCGGCTCGTCGTCGCCGATTACCAGGTGCCGGCCGACAAGGTGACCGTCATACGGCCGGGCAATGATCGCGCAGCGCCGGCGCGGGCCGGCGCCGACGGCCCCATTGCCCTGCTGGCCGTCGGCGCCGTGGTTCCCCGCAAGGGCTATGACGTGCTGCTGGCGGCGCTTGCGAGGCTGCTCGATTTGCCGTGGCGGCTGACGATCGTCGGCGACCTCGATCGCGATCCCGACGCGGCCGCGCGTCTGCGCGCCGATATCGCCCGCTTCGATCTCGCCGATCGCGTGCTGGTCGCCGGCGCGGTCCCGGCCAGGCGGCTCATGGCCTGCTATGCGGGCGCCGATGTCTTCGTGCTCGCCTCGCGGTTCGAGGGCTACGGCATGGCGTTCGCCGAGGCGATCGCGCACGGCGTGCCGATCGTGGGGACCACCGCCGGCGCGATTCCCGAAACGGCGCCGGCGGGCGCCGGCGTGCTGGTCGCGCCCGACGACGTCGAGGCCTTCGCCGCCGCGGTGCGGCGGCTGATCGAGCATCCGGCCGAGCGTCATCGGCTTGCCGCCGGCGCCCGGGCGGCCGCCGCCGCGCTGCCCAGCTGGGACGATGCGGCGGCGGCGTTTGCTCGGGCGATCGAGGCTGCGACGTGAGCGCCTTTTCGGCCGATTGGCTCGGCCTGCGCGAGCCGTACGATGCGCGCGCGCGCAATCGCGCCGTCCTCGACGCGCTCGCCGCCGCGCTCGCCGACCGCGCCTCGATCGCCGTCGTCGATCTCGCCTGCGGCACGGGGGCGACCTCGCGGGCGATCGCCTCGCGCCTGCCGCGTCGGCAGAGCTGGCGGCTCGTCGACAACGATCCCAGCCTGCTCGCGCGCGCGGCCTCGCCCGCGCCGCCGGCGGGGACCGACGTCGTGACCATGCCCCTCGACCTCGCCCGCCAGCTCGACGCCGCGCTCGCCGCGCCGCTCGATCTGGTGACGGCCTCGGCGCTGCTCGATCTGGTCTCCGGCGCATGGCTCGAGCGGCTGGCGAGGGCGGTCGCCGCGCGCGGCCTGATGGTCTATGCGGCGCTCAGCTACGATGGCCGGCTGGCGCTCGAACCCGCCGATCCCGTCGACGCCGCAATGATCGAGGCGGTCAACCGGCACCAGCGCGGCGACAAGGGCTTCGGGCCGGCGCTGGGGCCGACCGCCGCCGTCGAAGCCGTCGCATGCTTCGCCGGCCTGAATTACGCGGTCGCCAGCGGAACCTCGGATTGGCGCCTCGGGCCGGCGGACCAGGCGATCCAGGCCGATCTGGTCGCCGGCTGGGCGACGGCGGCGCGTCAACTCGGCGGACTCGCGCCCGCCGAAATCGACGGCTGGCTCGATCGTCGGCGCGATCACGTCGCCCGCGGCCGCTCGTCGATCGAGGTCGGTCATGTCGACGTCCTCGCCCGCCCGATCGGCGCCCGCTGAGCGGCAAAATCGCAATCGAACAGGATTTCGCCGTCGAGCGGATGGATCCGCATCGGCGGCCGCAGCGCCCGATCGATGTGGTCGATCGCGCCGAGCGAGAAACTCGGCAGGCCGTCGCCGAGGATGATCGGCGCCACCACGACATGCAGGCGATCGAGGCACCCGGCGGCGAGGAAACGCGCCAGGGTCCCCGGGCCGCCCTCGATCAGCACGCGGCGCAAGCCGAGCTCGGCGAGCGCGCGAAGGATCGCCGCCGGCGCCATCTGCCCGTCGACCGCAGCCAAGGTGACGACCTCGACCCCGGGAAGCTCGCGCTGTCCGCCTTGCGTGGTCACGACCAGCCGGCGGACGCCGTCGTCGGCGAGCAGCCGGGCGGTCGACGCCAGCCGGCCGCGGGGATCGAGGACCACGCGCGCCGGATCGGGTCCGGATACCCGGCGAACCGTCAATTGCGGGTCGTCGGCGAGCGCGCTGCCAATGCCGACCACCACCGCATCGACCAGGGCGCGCAGCCGGTGCAGATGCGCCAGGCCCGCCGATCCGTTGATGTAATGCGAGCGTCCCGTCGTCGTCGCGATCCGCCCGTCGAGCGACTGGCCGATCTGGCCGACGACCACGAGGTCGTCGATCGCTCCGGCGCGCAGCGGCCCGAATATGTCCTCCCAGGGCGGCGGAAGGCGATCCGCCGATCCGCGAAACGTCTCGGGAACCGCCCGCCACGACGCGATGGACTCGTCGGGTCCGGCCGCACATTGCTCGCCGGCGCCGGCCACGGGCGGTGGAAAATGAGGACGGGCCAAGGTGGGCGCTCTCTCCGGACGCGCGCATGTTACGGCTCCATTTGCGGCGAGGGCAAGGGACGCGAATGGCCGGAAGGCTCCGCCGATCGCTCAGCGGCGGCCGGGTAGATCATGAATTTCACAATAACGGTCCGCCGCCGTCGCCGGAGCGCCGTCCAGCGATCGCGGCAGTCGGCGCGCCATCCCTCCGCATCAGGCCGTGCCGACGGCTCGCAGTCACCCCAAGGCGATCGCTTGCGATCGCCGGGAGGGGCGGAGCGCAGCGAAGCAGCGCGGAGCGCTTGACGGCGCGACGGCGGCGTGGCTCCGCGGCGCCGGGCGTTCGCGTCCCTCCTACTCGCGGGAAGAGCGACGTCCGGCCGACAGCTCATCCCCGTTGCCTCCTCGCCCTGCCTTCCGCCCATGGCCGGCGAGCAGGTCTCGACGCCAGCCGCAATCGCCGTCGCGGCAATATCTCCGGGCCGCGCCATCGCCGCGCGGTCCGTCGCGACGCGGCGGTCGCCGGCCGCATCGCGCGAAACCTTTCGATGCGGAAACATTCGGAAATGGATTTTTCGTGCGATCGACGAAAATCAGAGGGTTGCCGACTAAATAAAGCCTGCGCGGGGGTCTGGGGGCGCGCCGCCGTCCGGCCCCTCGCCCGCGGCGGCGGCCGCCGGCTTGTCGTCGGCGGCAGTGCGGACGCGTTCGGCGCTCCTTCCGCGCCGCGCGCGCTCCATGATTCGACGCCGGCGGACCTCCCGCTCGGTCGCGCTGACGTGGGCGGCGGGCGGCGGCGCGAGACGGCTGGGTCGGGCATAGCGGGGCTCCTGCGAGGAGGACGACATGATGGCATCATAGCCGATATTTTGGAATTCAGGAATGACTTTTTAACATTTCGCTTTTACAGACGCCAAGGCTCCTCTTGCGACGACGGCCGGCGCGCCGAACGCGAGCGAACCGCCCGTCGGGATGCCAGACACGGCGCCGACGAGACGCAGTCGCCCTCCGGCGACGAAGTTGTCCGGCGAAGGGCGGGAACGGGAGCGGAGGCGTCGCGCGGCCGCCCGACGGCGGCTCGGCGACGTGGCCCGCAGGCAATACCGCGTCGACGTCCCGGCGAGTTCGGTGCGCTGTTGCGGTGACCCCCTCGCGCCGTCATCCGACGCCGAGGCCGCGAGCGCGACCTTCGACGCGCTCGGCGGCAACGCCCGCCCGCTCGGCGACGCCGCCTTTCTCGCGCGCGCCGAATCCCTCCTCGGCCGCTCGCTCGCTCCGCGCCGCCTCGGCCGAAAGCCCCGCACGGCGAGGACTGAGGAGGTGGAAGTGGGTTGAAAGGGTTGAATCGGTATCATGTCCCTGTGATACCTGTGATACGCGCCAATCGGCAGCCGTCCGCGCTGCCAGGGCCGGGCGCGCGCCTCAAGGTCGAGCCGGCTGCGCCGGTCGCTACGCGCCAAGCGGCGCTCCGCGAACCTGGACCCGCGCGCCCGGCCCCGGCCGTATTCCGCCGCGACCTTTTGGTGCGCAATGCGGCCAATCGGCCGCTTCGCGCATCAAAAGGTCGCGGTCGCCAATTGCCGCGCCGACGGCGCGCAGTCACCCCCCGGCGACGAAGTCGTCCGGCAGGGGCGTAGCGAAGCGTAGCAGCGGCCGCGTGGCCTCGGGCGATTGCTTGCAATCGCCCTGACTTGACGGCGCGACGGCGGCGTGGCTCCGCGTCATTCGTGGTCGCGTCCGAACCCGCTCGACGCGGCGCCACTGGCGCCCCAGGCGAAGCCGGCGCGATCCAGCCGGCGCCTGTCCAGCGCGGGTGAGGAGCAGCCTCCGCCTGCTGGCAAGCGTCGGCGCCATGCCGATCCAAAGCGCCGGATTTGAGACCCGCACGCCCGGTTCCGTGAGAGGCGCCGCGGCGCAGCGGAGCAATCCTCCGCGCCCGCGCGACCTCAGCCGCGCCGCGGCAGCCGCGAGCGGCCGAGGCCGATCGGCCGGGTCGGCCGCACCATTCGCAACGCCGGGCGCGCGTGTCTGCGCTCGCCCATGAGGCTCTGTCCCGGGCTCAGCGGGTAGAAGTCGATCACGTTGCCGTCGATCTGCGTGCGCGGCGAGACCTGGAACAGGTCGAGGTTGAAGTCGATGACGAACACGCCGCCCGCGTCGGGAAAAAAGCCGAACGCATCGACGCTCGAGGCGACCAGCGTGCGGCAGGCGAACCCCTGTCCGAACCCGGAGGTCTGCGAGCACAGCGGCAGCGGCACGACGCCGAACGGCGCGGTCTCCAGCCACAGATTGCCGTCGAGGCCGAGCACGAAGACCGTTTCCGCGTCGACCGCCCAGATGCCGGCCACGTCGCCGTCGACCTGGACCTTGCCCGGCGGAAACGATCCCGCGTCGAGCCAGAGGTTGTTCTGCGCGTCGACGACGAAGACGTGCTGCGAGTCCACCGCCATGAATTCGCGGACATTGATGTCGACCAGCGTGCGGCAGCCCGTCGTCGCGCCGGCGGTGCAGGTCGGCGGCGGCACGGCGCCGAACGGAGCGAATTCGTGCCAGAGATTGCCGTCCGACCCGAGGACATAGACTTCTTTCGCGCTGATCGGCTGAAATCCGGCGACATCGCCGTCGACAGGGTAGCGGGGCGGCGGGACCGCGGGATTCGTGGTCCCGAAGCCGAACTCGTACCAGAGGTTGCCGTCCTGCCCGCAGACGAAAATGTCGCCCTCGTCGAGGGGCGCGTAGGCGCCGACGCTGCCGTCGATCTGGCAGCGCGTGCCCGGCCCTGGCGGATAGGAGGAGTCCGGCAGCGGGACGGCGTTGAAGGCCCCCTGCTCGAGCCAGAGATTGCCGTCGTCGCCGCAGACGAGCGTCGCCTGCGCGTCGAACGGCCAGAACGACGCGTAGAGATCGACGTGGCCGTCGACCGGCGTGCGCGGCGGCGGAATCTGTTCGCCGAACGGGCCGTCCTCGAGCCAGAGGTTGCCGTCGCTGCCGAGGACGTAAATCTGCTGAACGGACATGGGTTGACCTCGCGTCGGGACCGCACGCGGGGGTCGACGCCCGTCGACCGGATCGCGCGCCGGATGACCCTTACGGGATGGCGATCATGCATCTCTTGCGGCCGTGCCGTCCATCGTCGTTCCGCGGGTCGCGGCGTCGCCGGCGCGCAATCTGATCGCCGCCGCGCCGCGCTAACGCGCCATTAGCCTTTCCGTGCGAGCTTCGCCGTCCTTCTTTGTCCGGAGCGCCGATGGTCTCGACCGTGCTCGCCTCGGCCCGCCTGCTGATCGCGCCCCTGCTGGCGTTCGCGGGATGGTGGCTTTGCTTCCATGCGCCGCTCGGACGGCGGAAGTTTCGCGCCTCGCTGGTCATTCCCGCTCCCGCCGCCGCCGTCTGGCGGATTCTCGATCCGCGTTCCGACCCGAGCGCCTGGAACCCGATCAGCGACGTGCGCGGGCGCAGGATCATCGCCGAGGAGCCGCTGACCGTCGAATTCGAGGCGCGGCCGCGCGACAGCGGCGGCGACTTTCAGAAGGTCGTCACGACCTTCCCGGTGGTCGAGCCGGGCCGGCGGCTGGTCCAGTGCGTGCGCTCGCGCGCCGGGCGGGCGATTCCCGAGGCAAGGCTTCATTTCGAGACCATCGATCTCGTCGATGGCCCCAGGGGCGCACGGACGACGCTCAGCGTCGTCACGCCGGTGCGCGGGTTGATCGCCTATGAATTGACCCGGGCGGGCGTGGCGCGGGCGCTGAGGGCGATCCGGCGGGCCGCGCTCGGCCAGTCGGCGCAGCGGGCGCCGCGGATCCGGTTCGCCGGCTGGCGTCTGCTCGCAGCCGGGACCGCGACCGCCTTCGTTCTTCTGGCGGGATCCCCGCTGGTCTGGTCCGGCAAGTGGCTCGGGCTCGCCGCCGCGCTGGCGATTCCGTTGACGCTGACGCTCGCGGTGCTCGCGCATGAATTCGGCCACGCGCTGGCGTTCCTCGCCTTCGGCCATCGCGGCGTCACCCTCAGCCTGGTTCCGTTCGTCGGCGGCGCGACATGGAGTCGGCGCCGCTACGCGAACGCCTTCGAGAGCGGCGTCGTGGCGCTCGCCGGCGCCGCGTTCAGCGCCCTGGTCTGCCTGCCGTTGCTGCCGGCGCTCGGCGTCGTCGACGGCCTGTTCGCGACGGCCCTCCACGATCCGTCCGCGCTCGGCGAACGGGCCGCCTGGCTGGCGAAATACCAGCTGTTCGCCGCCATGATCGGGGTCGCCCTGCTCGCCTGGCAGGCCGCGCTCAACGCGATCAACCTCCTGCCGCTTCCCGGCCTCGACGGCGCGCGGGCGCTGGAGGCGATCGTCACCGACCGCCGCCTGCGCCTCGTCGGCGCCGCGTGTTGCCTGGCGATCTTCACCCTGGTGACCGGATCGGCGCGCGCGACGATCGAAATCGCGCTGTTCGCCGCGCTGCTTCGGCTGCCGTCGATCCTCCAGAAGTCGCCGGCGCCGCCGCCCCTGGCGCCGCCGACGTCCCCGCAGCGCCTGATCCTGATCGCGATGTTCGCGCTGACGCTGCTGTGCGTCGGCTACCAGGCCCAGCGCGTGCTCGCCTTCCTGGGCGAAACGCAGTCGGCGACCGCGGCGGCCGCCTCGGCGGCGGCCGACGCCGGCGACGTTGAGGCGGACGGCGAGGCGACGGACCGGGGGCGATGAGCGAGGGGAGTTGCGGCCCGGCGTCCGCGGCCGCGCGGCGCCCGTCGATTGCACTGGGAGCGGCGGCGCGCCCGGCTCCGCCCGCAACAGCCGAGCCGGCGAACAGAGATTGCGCTTGCGTTTTGAACCTGATCGCCCTTGGATGGTTCAAAACCAGGGAGGCGAACGGGAATGAAGATCGCGACTTATCGCGTCGGGGGCGAGCGCCGCGTCGGCCTCGTCGACGAGCGGCGTCAGACGATCTCGGCCTTCGACATTCCCGAGGCGGACGCGATTGCCGGCGTGCTCGCGCTGATCGATCGGTCCGAACTGCCGCGCACGCTCCAGCCGACGCCGCTGCGCGAAGTCGTCCTCGAGGCGCCGATTCCGCGCCCGCGCCGCAACATCTACTGCGTCGGCAAGAACTACCATGACCATGCGAAGGAATTCGCGGCGAGCGGCTTCGATTCGAGCGCGGTCGCCGGCGCCGTGCCCGGCCATCCGATCGTCTTCTCCAAGGTCCCGGAATGCGTGATCGCCCATCGCGCGCCGGTTTCGATCGATCGTGAGGTCTCGCAGGCGATCGATTACGAGGCCGAGCTCGGCGTCATCATCGGCAAGGGCGGACGCGGCATAAGGGCGGCGAACGCGCTCGACCATGTCTGGGGCTATACGATCATCAACGACGTCACCGCGCGCGACCTCCAGGGCCGCTACAGCCAGTGGCTGATCGGCAAGTCGCAGGACACGTTCTGCCCGATGGGGCCGTGGGCGGCGACCCGCGACGAGCTCGATCTCGGCGACGTCAGGATCCAATGCTGGATCAACGGCGAATTGCGCCAGGACGCCAATACCCGCGATCTCATCTTCGACGTGCCGACGATCATCGCGACCATTTCCGCCGGGGTGACGCTGGTCCCCGGCGACGTCATCGCCACGGGGACGCCCGCCGGCGTCGGCATCGGCTTCAAGCCGCCCCGATACCTCGTCCCCGGCGACGTCGCGCGGATCGACATCGCCGGCATCGGCGTCCTCGAGAACGAATTTCGCGAGTATCGCGGGTGACCGGCGCGGCGCTCGGGCGCACGATGATCGAGATCGACGGCGCGGGGCCGGCGATCGTATTCGTCCATGGTCTCGGCGCGACCTCCAATTCGTTCCAGGCGCTGCTCGACGCGCTCGGCGGGTTTCGCTGCATCCGCCCCGATCTGCCGGGATCGGGCCGTTCGCCGCGGCCCTTCGCGGCGCTGACGATGGATGATTTCGTCGAGACGATCGCCGGGGTCGTCCGGACGGTCGCCGGCGGCCCGGCGCATCTGGTCGGCCATTCCATGGGGACGCTGCTGTGCCTGCGGCTCGCCGCGGAAAGGCCGGAGCTGGTCGACAGCCTGAGCTTGTTCGGGCCGATCGTCGAGCCTTCCGAGGCGGCGCGCGAGCGGCTGCGGGATCGCGCCCGCGCCGCCCGCCAGGACGGCATGATCGGCGTCGCCGACGCCGCGACCGCGGCCGGGCTGGCGTCGGCGTCGAAGAGCGCCAATCCGCTGTTGGCGCCGTTCGTGCGCGAGAGCCACATGCGCCAGGATCCCGAGGGCTTCGCCCAGTCCTGCGAGGCGCTCGCGCAGGCGCGCGGCGCCGATCCCCGGTTTCTGCGCTGCCCGACGCTGATCGTGACCGGCGACGAGGACGCCGTCGCCCCGCCGGGCGCAGCGCGGGCGCTCGCCGACAAGGTCAAGGGGTCCAAGCTGAGGGTGCTGGATCATTGCGGCCACTGGACGCCGCTCGAGCGTCCGCTGGACTGCGCGCGGCTGCTGTCGGACCATGTGAGGGCGCGCCAGGCGGCTTGATCGGGCATGCGCGCGCCGACCGTCCGAACGGGGTCGGCGACCAGGAGGAGGGATGCAATGGCGGACGATCACAACGGGACCAATGGTTCGGGCGGCGTCGTCTTCACGAACGTGCGGATTCTCGACGGCACCGGCGAATATCCCTACACCGGCGACGTCGCGGTGCAGGGCAATCGCATCAAGCAGGTGACCAAGGGCTCCTCGCGCATGAACGGTGGCGCGGGTCTCGGCGGCCAGACCGTGATCGACGGCATGGGCGCGACGCTGATGCCGGGCCTGTGCGACGCCCATCTCCACCTCTCGTGGAACAATGCGCCGGGCATCGATCCGATCCAGATGATGCCGCCCGAGGAGCACACGCTGGTCACCGCCGAGATGGCCAAGCTCGTGCTCGATTCCGGCTTCACCATGGGCTGCGGCGCCGCCGCCGCCAAGCCGCGGCTCGACGTCGTCGTCCGCAACGCGATCAATAAGGGGATGATCCCCGGCCCGCGCTACCGGGCGGCGGGCCCCGAGATCACCACCGTCGGCGGCCTCGGCGATTCCGCGCCCTCGCATATTCCGCACGAGGGCCTCAACCTCGGCATTGTCGTCTCCGGCCCGGAAGAGGTGCGCCGGACCGTCCGCACGCTGATCAAATACGGCGTCGATTCGATCAAGCTCAACCTCTCCGGCGAGGAGCTGACCGGCATGAAGGCCGAGGAGACGCCGATGGCCGAGGAGGAAGTCGCGATGGCGGTCAAGGAGGCCAAGGCGCGCGGCAAAACGCTCGCTGCCCATGCGCGCTCCTCGGGCTCGGTCATCCAGTGCGTGCGCCACGGCATCCAGAACATCTACCACGCCTCGTTCGCCGACGAGCAGGCGCTCGACATGCTCGAGGCGGCCAAGGACCGGCACTTCGTCGCGCCCGGCCTCGCCTGGCTCATCAACACCGCGCGCCACGCCGGCGAATGGGGCATCAAGCCGGGCTCGCCGATCAGCCTCGCCTATGAGCGCGAACTCGAGCACGCGGTCGCGACCGCGCGCAAGATGCACCGGCGCGGCATCCGGGTGCTGATCGGCGGCGACTACGGTTTCGCCTGGACGCCGCAGGGCACCAACGCCAAGGATCTGGAGACCTTCGTCGACCTGCTCGGCTTCTCGCCGATGGAGGCGATCCTGGCGGCGACCAAATACGGCGGCCAGATCATGCAGATGGGCGACGAACTCGGCATGATCAAGCCGGGCTATCTCGCCGACATGCTGCTCGTCGACGGCGACCCGATCGCCAATATCCGCGTGCTGCAGGACAAGAGCCGCCTGCTCGCGATCATGAAGGACGGCCAGTTCCACAAGGCGCCGAAGCTCAACGAGCAGCGCCGGCGGATGACCGCGTGAGCCTCGCCGCCGCCCGCCCCGCCGAAAGCGTCAGCGCCCGCCAGGCCTGGATCGCGCTCGCGCTGCTGGCGGCGGCGCTGTTGCTGTGGATGGTGTTCGGCGTCTGGCCGGACTGGCTGGACTGGCTGCTCGACAGCAAGAAGGCCTTCGTTTCCGCGGTGTTCAACGGCGTGACGCTGGCCGGACTCTATTTCCTCGTCGCCAGCGGCTTCACCCTGGTGTTCGGCCTGATGCGCAACGTCAATCTCGCGCATGGCTCGCTCTACCTGCTCGGCGCCTATATCGGCTATGCGGTGACCCAGTGGTCGGGCGACTGGTTCCTCGGCGTGCTCGTCGGGACGCTCGCGCTCGGCGCCGTCGGCGCCCTCCTGCAACTGCTGGTGTTCCAGCGGCTGGCCGGCGACGAACTCCGCCAGACGCTGGTGACGATCGGCATTTCGATCGTCGCCGCCGATCTGATGCTCGCGGTCTGGGGCGGCAAGACCTACCAGTTCACGATCCCCGAATGGCTCGACGGCGCCGTCGCGACCCCGATCATCACCGCGATCAAGGCGAACGGCCAGATCGTCACGCTGCGCTATCCCCTGTACCGGCTGGTCGTGCTCGCGGCGGCGATGGTGATCGGCCTCGGGCTCTGGCTCGCCCTCAATCGGACCAGGGTCGGCATGATGATCCGCGCCGGAGTCGACGACCGGGCGATGCTCTCGGCGACCGGGGTCAACGTCCGCCTCCTGTTCGTCGGCGTGTTCGCGATCGGCGGCATGCTGGCGGGCTTCGCCGGCGTGGTCGGCGGCTCGGCGCTGTCGGTCGCGCCCGGCGAGGACGTGCGCTATCTCCTCGCCTCGCTTGTCGTCGTCATCGTCGGCGGCATGGGTTCGATCACCGGCGCGGCGATCGGCGCGCTGCTGATCGGCCTCGCCGAGCAGCTCGGGCTCGTCTATTTCCCGACCTATGGCGTCGTGCTCACCTTCGTCATCATGGTCGTCGCGCTCGCGCTGCGCCCGCAGGGGATCATGGGCAATGCGCGCACCCGGCTGACCGATCCGCCGCGCGTCGCCGCGCCCGGCGACATCGTCACCGCGCAGTTCAATCCGGCGACCGCTGCGCTCGCCGTCGCGCTCGCGCTGTTCCCGCTGGTCGTCTCGCCGTTCGTCGCGTTCCAGCTCGGCGCGCAGGCGCTTATCCTCGGCACGGTCGCGCTATCGCTGATGGTGCTCGCCGGCTATGGCGGGATGGTGTCGCTCGCCCAGCTGACGGTGGCGGGCGTCGCCGGCTATTGCGTGGCGATTCTGGGAACCAACAGCGCGGGCGTGCTCGGTCTCGGCTGGCCGTGGCAGCTCGCGGTGCCGGTCTCGATCCTGATCGCCGGCGTCGCGGCGGCGCTGATCGGAATGATCGCAGCGCGCACCGCCGGCATCTACACGATCATGATCACGCTCGCGGTCGCCACCGCCTTCTTCTATTTCGCCCAGCAGAACTATTGGCTGTTCAACGGCCATTCCGGCTATCGCGGCGTGCAACCGCCGGTCGTGTTCGGAATCGACTGGCGCGATCAGATCCCGTTCTACTACCTGACGCTCGGCGTCGCCGCGCTCGCCTATTGCGCGGTGGTCTATGGCGCGCGCTCCACCTTCGGTCGCGCGCTGATGGCGACGCGCGACAACCAGCGGCGGATGCGCGCGGTCGGCTACGACGTCACCCATCACCGCGTCGCCGCCTATTTCTTCGCCGGCCTCATCGCCGGCGCGGCGGGCGTGCTCTATGTCTGGTTCAACGGCCGCATCTCGCCGGGAACCGTGGGGGTCGGCGAGGTCATCGGCATTCTCGTGATCGCGGTCATCGGCGGCCTGCGCCACCCGATCGGCCCGTTCATCGGGGCGGCGCTCTATGTCGTGCTGAAGACCTTCGCGATCGACGTCGTCGGCGCAGACCGGTTCAACACGCTGATCGGCCTCGTCTTCCTCGTCATCGTGTTCGCCTCGCCGGACGGTCTGTTCGGCCTGTGGCGACGACTCGCGCCAAGGCTCGCCGCCCGGCCCCTGCGCGAATTCTGATGGCGCGGCGCGAGGTTCAACAAAGCCCGACACGGGCGTCAAACGGAGGAAATGATGAAGGGCTACAGGAACTCACTGCTCGCCGCGGCGCTGCTCGGCGGCGTCGCCATGGCGCCGCACGCCGCGCAGGCCGACGGGACGATCAAGGTCGGCCTGCTGGCGACGCTCGAAGGGCCGTTCACGGTGCTCGGCCAGGACGGCGTCCGCGGCGCCGAACTCGCGCTGAAGGAGGCGGGCTACAAGGCCGGCGGCAAGACGATCGAGATCGTCAAGGGCTCGTCCGACGCCTCGCCCGACAGCGCGGTCAAGGCGGCGCGCAAGCTCGTCGAGCAGGACGGCGTCGCGATTCTGATCGGGCCGCTGTCGGGCGACGAGGGCCTCGCGGTCAAGGACTACGCCAAGACCCAGCCGAACGTAACTTTCGTGAACGGCACCTCGGCGGCGCAGGACACCACGCTGCGCGATCCCGCGCCGAACTTCTACCGATTCTCGACCGACGGCGCGCAATGGATGGCCGGGCTCGGCGACTACGCCTACAACGTCAAGAACTACCGGACGGTGGTGACGATCGCCGAGGATTATTCGTTCCCCTACACGCAGGTGTTCGGATTCATGGCGGCGTTCTGCAAGGATGGCGGCCATGTGCCCAAGAAGTTCTGGGTGCCGATCGGCAACAAGGACTTCTCCTCGGTGATCGGCGCGATTCCCGACAAGGTCGACGCGATCTATGTCGCGCTCGGCGGCGCCGACGGCGTCAACTTCCTCACCCAGTACCAGCAGGCGGGCGGGACCGCGCCGCTGATCGGCGGCTCGATCACCGTCGACCAGACCGTGCTCGGCACGAAGGGCAAGCAGCGCGACTATGTCGTCGGCACGCCGTCCGCCGGCCCGATCGCCGACAATTCCGACGATCCCGCGTGGAAGAAATTCGTCGCCGACTACAAGGCCGCCTACAAGGACGGCTTCCCCTCGCCCTCGCTGTTCGCGCAGGGCTATTACATCAACACCAAGGCGGTGCTGCTTGCGCTCGACAAGGTCGGCGGCGATCTGTCCGACAAGGAAGCCAAGTTCCGCGAAACGCTCGGCGCGCTCGAGTTCGACACCCCGACCGGCAAGGTCAAGCTCGACAAGAACCGCCAGGCGATCGCCGACAATTACCTCACCGAAGTCGCCAAGGCCGACGACGGCCATCTCTACAACAAGGTGATCAAGGTCGTCTCTGGCGTCAACCAGACGCTCGGCATTCCGGAAGCCGATTTCCTCAAGCTCGGCGTCGCCGGGCGCGACAATCCGGACTGCAAATAGACGGATCGCGCGGGGATTCCGTCATGCCCGTCAGCAAAGCCGCCGAACGTCTCGCCTCCAACAGCGCCTATGCGCTGGAGCTGGAGGGTGTCGGGCGTCAATTCGGCGCGCTGGCCGCGCTCGTCGACGTCGACCTTCGGGTCGGCGCCGGCGAGCGGCGGGCCGTGCTCGGCTCCAACGGCGCCGGCAAAACGACTTTGTTCAACGCGGTTACCGGCGATTTTCCACCGACCTCGGGACGCATCCGCTTCTTCGGCGAGGACGTCACGACTTTCCCGGTCCATGAACGGATCCGGCGCGGCCTGCGCCGGACCTACCAGATCAGCCAGCTGTTCGGCGGGCTCTCGGTGATAGACAGCATTTTCGTCGCCTGCCGCGGCGTCTCGCGCCACCGCCTTTCGCTGCTGCGGCCCGCGGCCAAAGACGCGACGATGGCGCAGGCGCGCGCGATCGCCCATTCCGTCCATCTCGACGAAATCCTCGAGACCCCGGTTTCCGTGCTCAGCCACGGCCAGCAGCGCCAGCTCGAAATCGCGCTCGCGCTGTCCGGCGCGCCGCGCTTCATCCTGTTCGACGAACCCGCCGCCGGCCTCTCGCCCGCCGAGCGGCGCGACCTCGTCGCGATCCTCAACGCGCTGCCCGCCTATATCGGCTACATCATCATCGAGCACGATCTCGACGTCGCGCTGCGCGTGTCGACCTATGTGACGATGATGCACAACGGCCGTATCTTCAAGGAAGGCACGCCCGAGGCGATCGAGGCCGACGAGCAGGTTCAGGCGATCTATCTGGGAGCCGGGCATGGCTGAGCCGCGCGCGACCAGACCGATCCTGCAGGTCCAGGATCTGCAGGTCTATTATGGCGAATCCCATGCGCTGCAGGGCGTTTCGCTGACGCTTGGCAGCGGCGTGCTCTCGGTCGTCGGGCGCAACGGCATGGGCAAGACGACGCTGTGCAATGCGATTGTCGGCCTGATCCGCGCGCGCTCCGGCTCGATCCGGTTCGACGGGCGCGAGATCGCCGGCCTCGAGCCCTACGCGATCGTACGCGCCGGAATCGGCTTCGTGCCGCAGGGGCGGCGACTGTGGCCGAGCCTTTCGGTCGACGAGACGCTGCGGCTGAGCCTGCGCACGGGCGCCGGCGGCCGATCCTGGACGGTCGAGCGCGTCTATGCGACCTTTCCGCGCCTCGCCGAACGGCGCGGCGCCGGCGGCGGCCAGCTCTCGGGCGGCGAGCAACAGATGCTCGCGATTTCGCGCGCGCTGCTGAGCAATCCGCGCCTGCTGGTGATGGACGAGCCGACCGAGGGCCTCGCGCCGGTGATTGTCGCCCAGGTCCGCGACCTGCTGATCCGGCTTTCGAGCGAGGAGGATCTCTCCGTGCTCGTCGTCGAGCAGAATATCGGGGTGGCGACGTCAGTCTCGGATTCGGTGGCGATCATGGTCAACGGCCGCATCAACCGGATCATGGACGCCGGCGAGCTCGCGCGCGATCGCGATCTGCAGCAGCGGCTGCTCGGCGTCGGCCGTCACGGCGAGCCGGACGCGCCCACGCCGGCGGCGGCGCCGGCGCCCGCGGAGGGCGAGGCCCGCGTGTTCCGCGTCGCGCGGCTCGGCGGCGAGGCCGCCGACGGACCGCCGCCGGTCTATCGCGCCGACCGGCTGCCCAACCGCTGGGGCCTGCGCGGGACCGCCGCGCGTTCCGCCGAAGCCGCGGCCGGGGCGGAGGCGCCGGAGGGCGCGGCCTTTGCAATTCCCTTCGCCGAGCGGATCGGCCGCACTGCGTTCGTCGTCGGGACCTTCGACACCAAGAGCGCGGAACTGCGCTTCATCCGCGACCGGCTGCGCGCGTTGAACATTCCGGTGCGGACGGTCGATCTGTCGACTTCGGGGAAAATCTCCCGCGCCGACGTCACGCCGATGCAGGTCGCAGCGCTCCACCCGCGCGGCTCCGCGGCGGTGTTCTCGGGCGATCGCGGCGAATCGGTCAGCGCGATGGCGGAGGCCTTCGCGCGCTGGATCGCGCGCGAGCGCGGCGTCGGCGGCGTCATCTCGGCGGGCGGCTCGGGCGGCACGACTCTGGCGACCGCGGGCATGCGCCGCCTGCCGCTCGGCATCCCCAAGATCATGGTCTCGACGGTCGCCTCAGGCCAGGTCGGCGCCTATGTCGGGGCGTCCGACATCACGATGATGCACGCGGTCGCCGACGTGCAGGGGCTGAACTTCATCACCGAGCAGGTGCTCGGCAACGCCGCCCATGCGCTCGCCGGCATGATTTCTGCGATGCCGACTGCCGAGGCGCGCGAGGCGCGCCGCCGGCTCGCGCGGCCGGCGGTCGGGATCACCATGTTCGGGGTGACCACGCCCGCGGTGCAGGCGATTGCGCGGCGCCTCGAAGCCGATTTCGACTGCCTCGTGTTCCACGCGACCGGCGTCGGCGGCCGCTCGATGGAGTCCCTCGGCGATTCCGGGCTGCTCGCCGGCTTCGTCGATCTCACCACGACCGAGGTCGCCGACATGCTGGTCGGCGGCGTGTTCCGCGCTGACGCCGACCGGTTCGGAGCGCCGATCCGCACCGGCCTGCCCTGGGTCGGCTCAGTCGGGGCGATCGACATGGTCAATTTCGGGCCGCGCGAGACTGTGCCTGAGCGATTCGGCAACCGGCGCCTCGTCGTCCACAACCCGAACGTCACCCTGATGCGGACGACGCGCGACGAGAACCGCGCGATCGGCGAATGGATCGGCGGCCGGCTGAACCTGATGGAAGGCCCGGTCCGGCTGCTGCTGCCCGAGGGCGGCGTTTCGATGCTCGACGCGCCGGGCAAGCCGTTCCATGATCCCGAGGCGGATGCGGCGCTGTTCGAGGCGCTGGAGAAGACGGTCCGGCAGACCGCGCGGCGCCGGATCGAGCGGGTCGACGCCGCCATCAACGACGATAAATTCGTCGTGGCGGTGGTCGAGGCGTTCCTCGCCAGCGTCCCGCGCCGGGAACGGAGAGCCTGATGGCCCGGATCGAACGCGAGACGATCCTCGCGAAGCTGCAGCAGATGAAGCGCGTGCGCCAGCCGATCGTCGGCGGCGGCGCCGGGACCGGCCTTTCCGCCAAATGCGAGGAGGCGGGCGGGATCGACCTCATCGTCATCTACAATTCCGGCCGCTACCGCATGGCCGGCCGCGGCTCCCTCGCCGGCCTGATGGCCTACGGCAACGCCAACGAGATCGTCCGCGATATGGCGCGAGAGGTGCTCCCGGTCGTGCGTCGCACGCCGGTGCTCGCGGGCGTCAACGGCACCGATCCGTTCTGCCTGTTCGACCCCTTCCTCGACGATCTCAAGCGGCTCGGCTTCTCCGGCGTGCAGAATTTCCCGACCGTCGGCCTCATCGACGGCCTGTTGCGCGCCAATCTCGAGGAGACCGGCATGTCCTATGCGCTCGAGGTCGAAATGATCGCGCTCGCGCGCGCCAAGGGCCTGCTGACGACGCCCTATGTCTTCTGCGCCGACGACGCCCGCGCGATGGCGCAGGCGGGCGCCGACGTGATCGTCTGCCATCTCGGGCTGACGACAGGCGGCGCGATCGGCGCGCAGACCGGCCGCGCGCTCGGCGAATGTCCTGATCTGATCGACGAATGGGCGCAGGCGGCGCTGGAGGTCAATCCGGAGGCGATCGTCCTCGCCCATGGCGGCCCGGTCGCCGAACCCGCCGACGCCGAATTCATCCTGCGCAACACCCGGCACTGTCACGGCTTCTACGGCGCTTCGTCGATGGAGCGGTTGCCGACCGAGCGCGCGATGACCGAGCAGACGAGGAAGTTCAAGGCCATCGCCTTCGGGTGACGGCCTCATCGAGGGCAATGAATCATGGCCGCGGAAACCCTGGGCTCCCTGATCCTCTGGCTGATCCTGCTGGCGATCGTCGTCGTGGTCGCCGTCTATCTGCTGCGCTGGCTCTACCAACGCTCGACCAAGGAGACCGCCTTCGTGCGGACCGGCTTCGGCGGCGAGAAGGTGGTGGTCAGCGGCGGCGCCTTCGTCATCCCCGTGCTGCACGACATCACGCCGGTCAACATGACGGTGACGCGGATCGCGGTCGAGCGGCGCGAGACGCAGGCGGTCATCACCAAGAACCGCATGCGCGTCGACGTGATCGCCGAGTTCTTCGTCAAGGTCGGCTCCTCGCGCGAGGCCGTCGGCCGCGCCGCGCAGACGCTCGGCCGGCGCACGCTGCAGCCGGAAGGCGCGCGCGACCTGCTGGAGGGACGATTCGCCTCCGCGCTGCGCACCGTCGCCGCGCAGATGACGCTCGAGGAAATGCACGAGCAGCGGCAGGACTACGCCCAGCGGGTCAGGACGGTCGCGCTCGAAGGCCTCGCGCTCAACGGCCTCGATCTCGAGGCGGTCGCGATCGTCGACCTCGACCAGACCAATCTCGAATTCTTCGACAGCGCCAACGCCTTCGACGCAGAAGGCCTCACCCAGCTCACCGAGACGATCGAATCGCGCCGGCGCATGCGCAACGAGATCGAGCAGCGCACCCAGATCGAGATCCGGACCCAGAACCTCGACGCGCAGCGCAAGGCGCTCGACATCGATCGCGAGAGCGAATACGCGCGGCTCGCCCAGGAGCAGGACATAGAAGTGCGCCGGACCGCCCAGCGCCTGCAGCTCGCGCGCGATCGCGCGCTGCGCGATCAGGAGAGCGAGCAGGCGCTGCTCGTCGCGCGCGAGGCGGTCGAGAAGTCGAAATTCGCGCAAGAGCGCGCGCTCGCCGAGGCGCGCATCCGCAACCAGGAGGAAATCGAGCAGCGCGAGATCGCGCGCCGCCGCCTGGTCGACGAGGCCGAGATGAAGTCGCGCGAGCTTACCCAGCGCGAGCAGATCGCGGTGGAGCTGGCGCTGGAGAAGGCGCGGATCGATCGCGAGCGCGAGCAGAGCGAGCTCGAACTGGATCGCCGCCGCGTGCTCGAACTCGCCGAGATCGGCCGCCAGATCGTCGTCGCGGCCAAGAACGCCGAGCTGGTCCAGGCCGAGGCGGCCAGGAAGCGCGCCGAGATCGCCGCCAACCAGGACGTCGAGGCGACGCGGATCGGCCAGGATCGCGTGCTCGACCAGGTGCGGCTCGAGCGCGAGCGGCTGCTCGACGCGCTCAACATCGCCAAGCGCCAGGCGTTCGAGGAGGCCGAAATATCCTCCGGCGAGGAGATCGAGCGCGCGCGCATCGCCACCGAGCGCGGACTCGCCGAGGCGCGTGTCGCGCGCGACGGCGACCTGCGCAGGCTCGAGGTCGAACGCGACAAGGCGGTCGAGGTCGCCGAGATGCAGAGCGCGATCGAAATCGCGCTGAAATCGGCCGAACGGTCGGCGGCGATCGTCGCCGCCGAGGGCGCGCGGGCCAAGGCGGTCGCGGCCGAGGAGCAGGCGCTCACCGTTCGCGAGCGCGAAATCGCCGAGCGGCGCAAGCTCACCGATCTGATCGCCGCCGCGCGCGAGTCCGAGCGCGAGGCGATCCGTCTGACCGGCAAGGCCGAGGCGGAGCGAACGGCGGCGACGAGCTTCGCCGAGGCGGTCAGGATCGCCGCCGAGGGGGAGGCGGAGGCCGAGAAGCTGAGGGCGCTGGCGGCGGCCGCGCGCTACGAGATCGACGCGCGCGGCGCAATGCAGCTCAACGAGGCGGAGAACACGCTCACCGACGCCTCGCGCCTTTCGCGCTTCCGCGGCAAGCTGCTGGAGCGGATCGAAGGCATCGTGCGCGAGAGCGTCCGGCCGATGGAGAAGATCGACGGCATCAAGATCCTCCATATCGACGGCGCCGCCGGCAATGGCGAGGGCAAGCGCAACGTCACCGACGAGGTCATCGATTCCGCGTTGCGCTACCGCGTGCAGGCGCCGATGATCGACAGCCTGATGAAGGAGATCGGCATCGAGGGCGGCAGCCTCGGTCGGATGACCGAGGTGCTGCGCGACGCCAAGGACATCGAGAGTCTGACCGCCAAGCGCACCAAGGCGAACAACGGATCGGCGCCGGCGACCGACGAGTCCCACGACGACGATCGCTGAAGGAGCGCGGGCGATGGCGAAGGTCTACGCCTCGACCGTGGTCCCGGCGCCGGCGAGCGAGGTCTGGGCGGTCGTGCGCGATTTCAACGGCCTCCCGAACTGGACGAATTTCGTGACGGAGAGCCGCATCGAGCACCACAAATCGGCCGATCAGGTCGGCTGCATCCGCAATTTCCGCCTGAAGGACGGCGGCCGCGTCCGCGAGCGGCTGCTCGCGCTGTCGGACTACGAGATGTCCTGCACCTATGCGATTCTCGAAAGCCCGATGGGCGTCGAGAATTACCTCGCGACGCTGCGGCTGATCCCGGTGACCGAGAGCGACCACACTTTCGCGGAATGGACCGCCGAATTCGATGCGGCGCCGGAGCGCGAGGGGGCGCTCGTCGCCGACATCGGGACCAATGTGTTCGCGACGGGGCTCGCGGCGCTGAAGTCCCGGTTCGCCCGCTGAGCCGCATGGTTGCGATTCGCCGCAGCGCCGTCCTCGCCGCCCCGGTCGCGGAAGTCTGGGCGATCCTGCGCGACTTCAACGGCCACGACCACTGGCATCCCGCGGTCGCGGCGAGCGCGATCGAGGCGGAGGCGGCGGGCGACGCGGTCGGCGCGGTGCGCAACTTCCGGCTCGCCGACGGCGCGCGGATTCGCGAGCAACTGCTCGCGCTGTCGGACGCCGAGACCAGTTTCGCCTATTGCATTCTCGAGGCGCCGGTCGCGCTGCGCGACTACGTCGCGAGCGTGCGGCTGAGGCCGGTGACCAGCGACGGCGGCTGCCTGTGGGAGTGGCGCGCCGCTTTCGATCCGCCCGCCGCCGAGCGCGACCGGCTGCGGCGCTTCGTGACGCAGGACATCATCGAGGCGGGCTTTTCGGCTGTCCGGCGGCTGCTGGCCGGCGCCGGCGCGCCGCGCCCGCCTCCGGCGCCGGTCGCGAGCGCGGCGCCGGCGAGCGCCGGGGTCGAAGCGACCGCGATCGTGCTGACCCGCTACGGCGGGCCGGAAGTTCTCGAAGCCAGGAGCGTTCGGGTCGCCGAACCCGGGCCCGGCGAGGCGCGCATCCGGCACACCGCGATCGGGGTGAACTTCATCGACGTCTATTGCCGCCGGGGTAGTTTCGATCTCGTGACCCCGCCGGGCATGCTCGGCATGGAGGCGGCGGGCGTCGTCGAGCGCGTGGGGCCGGGGGTGACCAACGTGCGCCCCGGCGACCGCGTCGGCTACGCCTGCGCGCCGCCCGGCGCCTATGCGACGATCCGAACGATGCGGGCCGACCTCCTCGTCCCGCTGCCCGGGTTCCTCGGCGACCAGGCCGCCGCCGCGCTGCTGCTCAAGGGGATCACCGCGAGCTTCCTGTTGCACGACGTCTACGCCGTGCGGCGCGGCGACGTCGTCCTCGTCCATGCCGCCGCCGGCGGAGTCGGCCAGCTGTTGTGCCGCTGGGCGAAGGCGCTCGGCGCGACCGTGATCGGCGTGACCTCGAGCGAGGCGAAAGCGGCGCAGGCGCGGCGCGCCGGCTGCGATCACGTCATCGTCTCCACGCGCGGGGACTTCGCCGACGCCGTGATGCGCCTGACCGGCGGCGCCGGCGCGCAGGCGGTCTATGACGCGGTCGGCAGGGACACGTTCGCGGGCTCGATCCGCGCGCTCGCGCCGCGCGGCCATCTCGTCAGCTTCGGCCAGGCCTCGGGCGATGTCGGCGATCATTCGATCGATGCGCTCGCAAGCCGGTCCGTGACGCTGTCGCGTCCCAACTACGGCCATTACACCGACACCCCGGAAAGGCTGGCGGTTCAGACCGACCGGCTGTTTTCCGCCTTGCGCGGCGGCGTGCTCGTCGCCGATCAGCCGAGGCTCTACCCGCTGGGCGAGGCGCGCGCCGCTCACGCCGATCTGGAGGCGCGCCGCACGACCGGCGCGCTGGTGCTGGTTCCATAGTCCGGCCGGCTGCGCCCAGCAGGCTGTTGCAGAAACGATGGGCCGGCTCTAACTTCGCCTCAGCGTCGATATGCGGCGCCGGGAGGTTCGGATGACGGTTCCGCACGAGCAATGGCTCGTCGTGCTGTCCATTTGCATCGCGATCCAGGGCAGTTTCGTCGGGCTGCTGCTGGCCAGGGGCCTCGATCGGGCGGAGGGGTTGCGCCGCCGCGTCCTGCTGGCCGGCGCCTCGCTGACTCTGGCGACCGGCGTCTGGTCGATGCACTTTGTCGGCGTGCTCGCGGCGGATTTTCCATCCGCGGTCGACTATCTCGTCCTGCCGACCCTCCTGTCCTTCCTCATCTGCGTGATCGTCGTCGGAGTCGGCGTCTACGCCGCCCACGCCGACGGCGCGCCGATCCTTCGTATCGGCGGCGGGGCCGCCGCGATGGGCCTCGGCATCAGCCTCATGCATTACGTCGGCATGTCGGCGGTGCATCTGGCCGGACCGACCCGCCAGGAGACGCCGTTCGTGATCCTGTCGGTCGCGATCTCGATCGCCGCGAGCGGCATCGCCTTGTGGACGCTGGAGCGGCGCGCGACCCGAACCCGCGTGCTGGGCGCGGCGGTCGTCCTCGGCCTTGCGATCTCGGGCATGCACTACACCGCAATGGCCGGGATGCGGCTCGATCCCACGTGTTTCGACGTCAGCCGGTTCGTCGCCGCCGATTCCGCCCTCTCGCGCAACGCGCTGGCGCTGCTGACCACGATGATCGCGTTCGGCGTCTCGGCCGCCTTCCTGCTGTCGCTCGTGCCTGACGGGAAGCGGTTGTCGCCGCCGCCGGCGGCCGATCTCGTCCCGCCCGAGCCCGCCGCCGCTGACGCCGCAGGTTCGCCGGCGGTTGCGTCGCTGATGCAGCCGGCGGGCCCCCCGCGCATGGACGACCGTCGGCCGATGACGAGCGCGATCGCAGTCGAAAAGGACGGCCGCGCGCGCGAGATTCCGGTCGACGACATATTCGCCGTCCGGGCCAACGCCCACTATTCCTACGTCCACGACGGCGAGCAGGAATATTTTTGCGGGCTGACGATCGGGGCCATCGAGGCGCGCCTCGATCCTGCCCGCTTCATGCGCGTGCATCGCAGCCATATCGTCGCGATCGACAGGGTCGCAAGCCTGAAGCGCGCGGGGGAGAATGGGGTCGCTGAGCTCTCCGCTCCTGTGCGCTGCACCATTCCGATCGCGCGATCACACTTCCGGCAGGTAAAACGCCTCGTCGAGGCGAGGACGGCGTAGCCGGCCTGCTCGAGGCGCCGGTGTTCGTGCAGATCGTCAGCGATGCTGACGCGATTCATGCGGGCCGCCGGTGCTTTCGTGCGTTTTTTCTCCGTCCATGCACCGCTGGTTGATGCTGCACCGCAAAGCGCGGGATTCTTTCGCGTCGCGGCCCGACGCCGAAGGTCGGGCGGCCCCGAAATGAGGGAGGCGCGGTTTGATCCCCGGCTCGTTCGACTACCACCGGCCGACCAGCCTAGCCGAGGCGGTCGGCCTCCTGTCCAGCCTCGACGTCGACGCCAGGGTCATCGCAGGCGGCCACAGCCTGATCCCGATGATGAAGCTGCGGCTCGCGACCCCGAGCCATCTCATCGATCTCGCCGCGCTGAGCGAACTCGGGGGCATCCGCGAGGAGGGCGGCGAGATCGTCATCGGCGCGATGACGACCCAGCACGCACTGATCGCCTCCGAACTCCTAGCCGCGCGTGCGCCGATCCTGCGCGAGACCGCGCTGCTGATCGCCGACCCGCAGGTGCGCTACCTCGGCACGCTCGGCGGCAATGTCGCCAACGGCGATCCGGGCAACGACATGCCCGCGCTCATGATGTGCCTGGACGCGACTTATGCGCTGACCGGCAGGGCGGGCGAACGGCGGGTCGACGCGCGCGCCTATTACCGGGGCGCCTATGCGACCGCCGCCGAGCCCGACGAGATCCTGACCGCGGTCCGCATCGCGCCGCCGGCCGCCGGCCACGGCTGGGCCTATGAGAAGCTCAAACGCAAGGTCGGCGACTACGCCACCGCCGCCGCGGCCGTCGTCCTGACGCTCGACAAGGGCGCGGTCGCGAGCTGCGCGATCGGCCTGACCAATGTCGCCGACACCGCGCTGTTGGCGCAGGCCGCCGCCCATGCCGTCATCGGCTCGACGCTCGACAAGGCGACGCTCGCCCGCGCCGCCGCCGCCGCCGAGGCAATCGCCTCGCCGGTCGCGGACGCGCGCGGCTCGGCCGAATACCGACGGAAAATGGCGGGCGTGATGACCGCCCGCGCCCTCGCCCGCGCGTTCGCGCGCGCGACCGGCTGAAGGAGCGACGATGTCCAAGGTCAACGTCAGTCTGCAACTCAACGGCAAGCCGGTGTCGGCCGAGGTCGAGCCGCGCACCCTGCTGATCCATTATCTCAGAGAGAATCTCGGCGTCACCGGCCCGCACATCGGCTGCGACACCTCCCATTGCGGCGCCTGCACGGTCGACATCGACGGCAAGTCGGTGAAGTCCTGCACCCTCTTCGCCGTCCAGGCCGCGGGCGCCGAGGTGCTCACCATCGAGGGCATGGCGGGGGCCGACGGCAAGCTGCACGCCCTGCAGGAAGGGTTCCGCGAGATGCACGGCCTGCAATGCGGATATTGCACGCCCGGCATGATCGTGCGCGCCTACCGGCTGCTGGAGGAGAACCCCGACCCGACCGACGCGGAAATCCGGATGGGCATTTCGGGCAATCTGTGCCGCTGCACCGGCTACCAGAACATCGTCAAGGCCATCCAATACGCCGCCGCCAGGATCAATGGCGTCGAATACAGGGAAGCCGCGGAATGAACGCCCCGACCGATCCATCCGCCATCGAGCGCGCCGAAAAGCTTCAGGGCATGGGCTGCAAGCGCAAACGCGTCGAAGACGTGCGCTTCACCCAGGGGCGCGGCAATTACGTCGACGACATCAAGCTGCCGGGCATGCTGCACGGCGACTTCCATCGCTCGAGCCGCGCCCATGCGCGGATCAAGAGCATCGATACGTCCAAGGCCAAGGCCGTGCCCGGCGTGGTCGCGGTGCTGACCGCCGAGGAGCTCAAGGGCGTCAATCTCGCCTGGATGCCGACCCTCGCCGGCGACGTCCAGATGGTGCTCGCCGACGGCAAGGTGCTGTTCCAGAACCAGGAGATCGCCTTCGTCGTCGCGACCGACCGCTACGTCGCCGCCGACGCCGCCGATCTCGTCGAGGTCGAATACGAGGAACTGCCGGTCGTCGTCGACCCCTTCAGGGCGATGGACGCCGACGCGCCGGTCCTGCGCGAGGATCTCGCCGGCAAGACGGAGGGCGCCCACGGTCCGCGCAGGCATCACAACCACATTTTCAACTGGCAGGTCGGCGACCGCGATCTGACCGACGCCGCCTTCGCCAAGGCCGAAGTTGCGACGAAGGATCTGCTGTCCTACCAGCGCGTGCACCCCTGCCCGCTCGAAACCTGCCAGTGCCTCGTCAGCTTCGACAAGATCAAGGGCGAGATCACCATCTACGGCACATTCCAGGCGCCGCACGTCATCCGGACCGTGGTCGCGCTGATCGCCGGCCTGCCCGAGCACAAGATCCATGTGATCTCGCCCGACATCGGCGGCGGCTTCGGCAACAAGGTCGGCGCCTATCCCGGCTATATTTGTTCGGCCGTCGCCTCGATCGTCACCGGCCTGCCCGTCAAATGGGTCGAGGACCGCATCGAGAACCTCTCGACGACCTCGTTTGCGCGCGACTACCACATGACGACGGAGATCGCCGCGACGAGGGAAGGGCGCGTCACCGCCCTGCGCGTCCACATCCTCGCCGATCACGGCGCGTTCGACGCCTGCGCCGACCCGTCGAAATGGCCGGCGGGCTTTTCCAACATCGTCACCGGCTCCTATGATTTCCCGGTCGCGCATCTCTCGGTCGACGGCGTCTACACCAACAAGGCGCCAGGGGGCGTCGCCTATCGCTGCTCGTTCCGGGTCACCGAGGTCGCCTATGCGATCGAGCGCGCGATGGACATCATGGCGCAGAAGCTCGGCCTCGACCCCGTCGACTTCCGGGTCAGGAATTTCATCCGGCGCGAGCAGTTCCCCTACCAATCGGCACTCGGCTGGGAATATGATTCGGGCGACTACGAGACCGCGATGCAAAAGGCGGTCGAGGCGACCGGCTACCGCAAGCTGCGCGAAGAGCAGAAGGCCCGGCAGGAGGCGTTCGAACGCGGCGAGACGCGCGAACTGATGGGGATCGGCGTCGCCTTCTTCACCGAAATCGTTGGCGCCGGCCCGTCGAAGAACTGCGACATTCTGGGGATCGCGATGTTCGACTCGGCCGAGATCCGGGTCCACCCGACCGGTCGCGTGCTCGGCCGCATGGGCTCCAAGAGCCAGGGCCAGGGCCATGAGACGACCTGGGCGCAGATCATCGCGACCGAGATCGGCATCCCCGCCGACGACATCATGATCGAGGAGGGCAACACCGACACCGCGCCGTACGGCCTGGGCACCTACGGCTCGCGTTCGACGCCGGTCACCGGCGCCGCGATCGCAACGGCGGCGCGCAAGATCAAGGCCAAGGCGCAGATGATCGCCGCCTTCATGCTCGAAGTCCACGAGGGCGACCTCGAATGGGACGTCGACCGTTTCCGCGTCAAGGGCAATCCCGAGCGGTTCAAGACGATGAGCCAGCTCGCCTGGGCCGCGTACAATCGCGTTCCGCCGGGCATGGAGCCCGGGCTCGAGGCGGTCAGCTATTACGATCCGCCCAACATGACCTATCCCTTCGGCGCCTATATCTGCGTGATGGACATCGACGTCGACACCGGCGTCCACAAGGTGCGCCGCTTCTACGCGCTCGACGATTGCGGCACGCGCATCAACCCGATGATCATCGAAGGCCAGGTGCACGGCGGGCTCACCGAGGGCTACGCCATCGCGATGGGTCAGGAAATCGTCTACGACGCGACGGGCAACGTCAGCGAAATCTCGCTGATGGACTATTTCCTGCCGACCGCGGTCGAGACGCCGAAATGGGAGACCGACTACACCGTCACGCCGTCGCCGCACCACCCGATCGGCGCCAAGGGCGTCGGCGAGAGCCCCAATGTCGGCAGCGTTCCCTGCTTCGCCAATGCGGTGAACGACGCCTTCAAGTTTCTCGGCTCCACCCATATCGCAATGCCGCACGACAGTTATCGCGTCTGGCAGGCCGCGGAGAACCTGGGGCTGCATCGGTGAGCTCCCTGCGGCGACGCGCGGACCCCTTCTCCCGCTCGCGGGAGAAGGCGTTGCGCGAAGCGTGACGGATGAGGTCGGCGCCAGCCTCCGCGGTCCCCCGGGCCAGCCCTCTCCCGCGAGCGGGAGAGGGGGTCCGCCAGCGCTGAGCGCCGCTCATGGCCGCCGAGTCAGCCATCCCCCGCGCCGCCATCGCCGCCCAGCTTGCTGCGGCTGGGTATGTTGCCGACCGCGACCTCGCCACGGCGCTCTGGATGATGGACCACCTCTCGCGGCCGCTGCTGATCGAAGGCGAGGCGGGGGTCGGCAAGACCGAGGTCGCCAAGGCGCTCGCGCGCGTGCATGGCTGCGAGTTGATCCGCATGCAATGCTACGAAGGACTCGACGCGAACGCCTCGCTCTACGAATGGAACTACCAGCGCCAATTGCTCGCGATCAAGGCGCGCGAGGGCTCCGGGGCGGGCGCCGGCGAGATCGAGGCGCAGATATTCTCCGAGGACTATCTGCTCGAGCGTCCGCTGCTCGCCGCGATCCGCCGCGAAACCTCGCCGGTGCTGCTCGTCGACGAGGTCGATCGCGCCGACGAGGAATTCGAGGCGTTCCTGCTCGAACTGCTTTCGGACTTCCAGGTGACGATCCCCGAATTCGGCACGATATCGGCGCGCACCATTCCGCGCGTCGTCCTGACCTCGAACGGCGCGCGCGAGCTCTCGGACGCGCTGCGCCGGCGCTGCCTCTACCACTACCTCGATTTTCCGGACGTCGACCGCGAGGCCGCGATCATCCTGATGCGCGTGCCCGGAATCGACGCCGGACTGGCGCTGCAGGTCGCGCGCATGGTCGGGCTGTTGCGCAAGGAGGATCTGCGCAAGATTCCCGGCGTCGCCGAATCGCTCGACTGGGCGGCGACGCTGGCCGGGCTCGGCGTCGAGGACCTGCGCGCCGAGCCGGAGCTCGTCTACGACACCCTGATCGCGCTTTTGAAGACGCAGGAGGATCGCGCGCGGGTGACCCGCGAGGTGGCGGAGCGGATTCTGGGGAGGGTCGCGTGAGGGGCGGCGCGACGTGCGCCGGGGTCGCGCGATGACCGCCTCGCCCGCTGTCGCCCCCCCGGCCTGCGAGCCCGGCGCATCCATGCGCCGTCGCCTCGCCGGTTTCGTCGCCACCCTGCGTGGCGCGGGCTTCGCGATCGGTCAGGCCGAGACCGCCGACGCGGCGCGGCTCCTTGCCTCGGCCGCGGCCGATCGCCCCGACGGCCTGCGCGCCGCGCTGCGCGCGCTGTTCTGTTCGCGCCAGAGCGAGCTCGCGCGGTTCGACGAGCTGTTCGCCGCGTTCTGGCGCGGGCGCGGCGCAAAGCAGGCGATGCGGGTCGCCGCACCCGGCGCGCCGGGCAAAGCGCCGCGCCGCTTCGAGGCCGGCCCGGGCGGCGAGGCTTCGACGGCGGGCATTCCGGAACGCACGACCGCCGACGTTCCCGCCGACGGCGTCAGCGACGGTCGCGGGCGCCGTGGCGGCGCCTCTGCGCACGAGGCGCTCGCCGCCAAGGACCTGCGCAAGCTCAGCGGCGCGGTGGAACTGGCCGAGGCGATCGCGCTCGCCGAGCGCCTCGCGCGCCGCATGCGCGCTCGGCTCACCCGGCGCGACCGCATCCGTGCGCGCGGTCGGCGCCTCGATCTGCGCGCGACGATCCGGCGCAGCATCGGCCATGGCGGCGAGCCGTTCGATCTCGCGTTCCGCCGGCGCAAGCCAAGGCCGCTGCGGCTCGTCGTGCTGCTCGACGCCTCGGGTTCGATGGAGCTCTACAGCGCGTTGTTCATCCGCTTCGTCCATGCCGTCGCGCTGTCGTTCCGGCAGTCCGAGGCGTTCCTGTTCCACACCCGCCTCGCCCATGTCTCCTCGGCGCTGCGCGAGCGCGATCCCGCCCGCGCGCTCGACCGGCTGGCGCTGATGGCCCAGGGAATCGGCGGCGGCACCCGGATCGGCGAGAGCCTGGCTGCGTTCAACCGCTGGCACGCGCGCCGGACGATCAATTCCCGCGCCTGCGTGATGATCCTCTCCGACGGCTACGATACCGGCGAGCCGGCGCTGCTGGAATCGGCGATGCGCGCGTTGCGCAAGCGCTGCCGACGCATCGTCTGGCTCAATCCGTTGATCGGTTGGGACGGCTATGCGCCGAGCGCGCGCGGTATGCGCGCCGCGCTTCCCTATGTCGACCTGTTCGCCGCCGCCCACAGCATCGACAGTCTGGCGGCGCTCGAGCCCTATCTGGCGAGGATCTGACCGATGACCTCCGACATTCTCGATCTCGCTGCGCAGCGGCAGAGCAGGGGGGAGGCTTTCGCGCTGGCGACCGTCGTGCGCACGCTCGACGTCACCGCGGCCAAAGCCGGGGCGAAGGCGCTGATCGGCCAGGACGGCTCGATTTCGGAGGGCTGGATCGGCGGCGGCTGCGCGCGCGCCGCGGTGCTGAAGGCGGCGCGCGAGGCGATGGCCGACGGCAAGGCGCGGCTGGTTTCGATCCAGCCGAGGGATCTGCTCGAGGCCCAGGGGGTCGCGCCCGGCGAGGCGCGCGGCGGCGTCGAATTCGCCAACAATTCCTGCCCGAGCCAGGGCACGATGGACGTGTTCGTCGAGCCGGTCCTGCCGAAACCGACCCTGCTGGTGCTCGGCGCCTCGCCCATAGCGGTATCGCTCGCCAAACTGGCGCCGGCGATGGGCTTCTGCGTCGTCGTCGCGGCGGCGAAGGACGATCTGGGCCGGTTCGACGAGGCGGTACGCAAGATCGAGGGGTTCATCGCGCCGCTGCTGGACGCTCGCTACGCCTATGTCGTCGTCTCCACCCAGGGCGCCGGCGACCGCGCCGCGCTGAAGGCCGCCGCGGCGGCGGATGCGCGCTACGTTGCCTTCGTCGGCTCGCGCCGGAAGGCGGCCAAGCTGCGCGACGACCTCGCCGCCGACGGAGTTTCGCGGGCGAAGCTGGAGGCGATCAAGGCGCCCGCGGGGCTCGACATCGGCGCGATCACGACCGAGGAGATCGCGCTGTCGATCCTGGCGGAAATGGTGATGGCGCGCCGGGCCGGGCGGGCTTCGTCGGCCGGGGCGAACGACGTCGCGCCGGCGGCGCTGGCGGCGAGCTGATGAGGATCGGCGGTTCTCGACGCGATGCAGCGACGGCCCGGCGTTCGCCGTGGCCGGGACCAGGCCGGCGATGACGCGAGCAACGCGAAAATCGGAACAGCCGGAGGAGGACGGGCATGATTGCGGCGACAATATCCCTGGACCGGGAGCGACCCTGGTTGAATCGACCGGCCTTGATTGCCGCGGCGCCAAACCCCGGCGAACGCGCAGCGTCCGACTGGACGCGGCTCGCGACGGCGGGCGGCCGCGCCGCGCGGGTCTTGGCCAGACCCTGCGCGGCGGCGATCGTTCTCGTCGCGCTGGTGACGCCGATCTGCTGTCTCGACGGCGCGCATGCGCATGGCGACGGGCTCGACGGCTTCGGCGCGATCTGCTTCAGCCGCGCGGAATTGCGGTAGCAAGACAGGCCAATTCGATCACGCGGCGTCGCTCCGGCGAGGTTGCACAGAGGCCGCGCCAGCGAGCCGGACTCATTGCGCGAGAGCCGGATCGAAGTGCAGTGACGCGCGACGCGTCACGGCGTTCCGCCGGCGTCGATGATTGCCGACGTCTTCGCCCATGCGGCCGCCCGTAAATCCATCGGCGGCATCGCCAGGGCTGACGCGCGGCGACTCATAGAGTGGCGCGGCCGGGCCCGCGCAGCAGCGCGCCTTGATGACCCGGCGCTTGATTTCCGCTCACCTTCCAGCCCGTCGGTGCGGATCGTCGGCTCGTCGCAATGCCCGCCGATCAACCAACCCGGTGAAGACAAACAAGACTGCGGCGAAGCCTATGCCGATCGCCGGGACCACAAAAATTGCCAGGCTCGCCTGATCGATCATCATGCGAGTCTCCCCAGAACGCTTCTACCCATCAGGTGTAAAACGACGCTCGACAAAAATACGATTCCTACGATCTCGATGATTTCCGTGTTCGAGCGGGCGGAGATCGTAAATCCATAGAGATACGCCGCGACCGGACCGATCAGGCCAGCGGTCAGCAGACCGGCAGCCACGATATTGAAGTAATTCGCGAGCAGCCTGATTCGTTCGACCGCGACGCCACTCGGCGATCGCGTGCCCGCGCTGCCGAATTGCTGGCGCTCGCGAAACGCCTCGGTCAGCTCCTTGAGGAGTTCCCGGGCCTGATCCTTCGTCGGGTCGCTGGAGAGGTCTGGACCAGCGGGCGGCAATTCAGGGGCGGACGTCATCGCGAGCCGATCTCCTCGGATAGACGGCGGCGACTTTGGCCCGCGTCTTCCGCCGGGTCAATCGGGGCCGCTCATGGCGGCATCGCGGCGAAGCGTCCTCACCACTCGAACGTCTCGTCCGTATCCATCCGCACCGCCCGCAGGGCGCGGGTCTTCTGATGCTCGTTCCGTTCGGCGACGTTCGCATAGGTGATCAGCAGCGAGCGGCGCGGCGCGCCACTGGCGTTCGTCGTCGCGCCGTGCAGGAGGTTGACGTCGAACAGCAGGATGTCGCCGGCCTCTCCCTCGATGACCCTCGTCTGCGGATCCCGGCCGCCCACGGGCGACGCGAGACCCGCGCCGCGATGCGTGCCCGGCGCGACCTGCGTCGCGCCGTTGTCGGGGCCGAAGCGATCGAGGAAGGCGAGCGCGGAGACCATCTGGACGAGGCCGACGACGGGCGCGTCGCGATGCAGCTTCTGGGCGCCGCCGCCGACGCGCGGCTCGCGTCCTTCGACCTGCATCAGGAAGAACGGCTGCTGCAAAATATGGCGCGCGGCGGCGAGCAGGCGGGGCAGACGGCAGACCTGCTGCACCGTCGGATCGAGGTCGAGCATTGCGTGGCGCCAGTCGACGCCGCGCGGAACCGGCCATTCGCTCGACGGCCGTTCACCGGCTTCGAAAGCGGCGCGCAACGGCGCGATCCAGGATGACGCAATGGCGCCCCGCATGAGGAGATAGCCGTCGCGATCGAGGCGCACGGCGTCGTCCGCGTCGAGACGGCCGACCTTCGCGCTTCCGGCCAACCCTGCACTCATCGCCGGCGATCGAGCATCCGGCGGCCGCCGAACCATTTGGACAGCGCGCCGCAAAAGGCGGCCCGGGGTTGCCTGGCGGGAGGTGGCGTCGCCGAGCCGCGCCTCCCTGGCTCGCGAGCCGTGGCGAACAACAGATCGTTGGAGAGCTGCATCGCCCGGGGATCCGTGGGGCCGCTCCACCGGCGGATGGCGCGGGGAATGCTACGATTAGCGGGCCGGGAAGGAGCGGGCAACAGTGGTGAGGAGGCGGCCCGCCGGCGTTCTCGCCGGTTCCGCGCGGGCGCGCCGGGCGCCGCGTCGGTCCGAGCGCGCCGGCAGCGGCGAATCTCTCGCGACGTCGCCATTCCGCCCGCTGGATGCGCCGGCCGCCGATTGGCGGAGTCCGGCGCTCGACACGCTGACGGAAATCGGCAACCCAGGCGCCGCGGGCTTCTGCGCGGTCAGGACGAGGCCGGCGCACGTGCCCGGCTCGGCGATTCCGTCCTGGAGCCTCGGGCCGAAAGTCCGGTCAGACGTCGGCGCCCTTTTCGAGCACGCCGGCATATTGCGCGATCGGCTTCGCCAGCCGCAGCCAACCGTCGCCCGCGCGATAGCCGACGATGTCGACCTCGATGATGCGGACCAGTCCCGCCGGCGCCAGTATCGTCTTGGCGGAGTCGCCCTCGTAGTAGAGGACGTTGACGACATTGCAGGATTCCTTGCCGAATTGATTGTTGATCGCGACGATCCGCTCCGACATGTCGGCCCCGCCGGCCATCAGCACCGCCTCCACCTCCTGCGCGGTGTCGCAGACCAAGGTGTGGCCGACCGACAGGCTGGGATCCTCTTCCTGCGCGTCCGCACGGGCCGGCGCGCCTCCCGAGGCGACCCAGAGGAGAGCCGCAAGGCAGGAGGCGACGATTCCGGGACCGATGAGCGTGGGCATGGCGCTATCCCTTACGATGAGGGGCTTTGGTTCATTCAATGCGATCGGGACCGAAGGGTTTCATCACGCATAGTTGTGCGGCGACCTGGGTCGCGCAGCGGACCTGGCCGCGTCGCCTGGAACCGCCGCGCGAGCCGGGATCGTGGGGCGCCCGTCGGAGCGGTGCGGGCCGCCGCGTCCAGGGGGTCGACGAGAGCGCCGACGTCGCCGACGTGCTGGCTGGCCCGCTTGAACCGGCTCGACCTCACGCGCGAGTCGGGCGACGCCCTCGGGACCTACGCGTCATCCTGACGGCGGCCGCAGCGCCAGCGCCGAGCCGGCGCCGGAGGAGCGGCTTCTCCGGCGCCTGCTCGACCTCGGCGAGACCCTGGCGGCCTGAGGCCACCGCCGGGACGGACTTCTCGCCGCATCTTTTCTCGCCTAAGAGTCCAAATTCGCCGCCGAACCCGGAACCCGGACGGCGCAGAGGAGTCTCGTGACCGTGACAGAGACGATCCGCGCCGGGGACGGCGACGCCGAGAGTTTGGAGCGCGCCTCGGAGGCGTCGTCGCGCGCCGCCGAATGGTCGGTCGACGCGATTCTCGAGGAGATCGGCGAGGGGTTCTTCGCCCTCGGGCGCGACTGGCGCTTCACGGCCTTCAACCGGGCGGCGGAGGAGATTTTCGGCCTGACCCGAGGCGCGGTCGTCGGCCGGACGCTGTGGGAAGTCTCGCCCGGCGTCGTCGGAACCGAATTCGAGCGGCGCTATAGGCTCGTGATGGCCGAGCGCGTCCGGCAGGCGTTCGAGATCCATTCGGTCCGGCGGCCCGATCGCTACCACGAGGTGCGCGCGTTTCCGCTCGCCGACGGCATCGGCGTCGCGTTTCGCGACGTCACCGATCGCCAGGGGATGAGCCGGGCGCTGCGCAATCGCGAGCAGGAACTCGCCAGGGTCCAGGAGATCGGCGGCGTCGGCGGCGTGGAGGTCGATCTGCGCCTGGGGTTCCGCAGCCGTCGGTCGCCGGAATACCTGCTCCTGCACGGCCTGCCGCCCGACGAGGCCGATGAGAGGGGCGAACAATGGCTGCAGCGCATCCATCCCGACGACCGCGCGCGCGTCGAGCAGCACTTTCTGCGCACTGTCGCGAGCGCGGAAACGACCTACGAGGCGGAGTACCGCATCGTCCGCCCGGCTGACGGCCGCCTGCGCTGGATCCGGGCGGTGGCGGAAATCGAGCGTGACGCGGCCGGTCGCGCTGTCGCGCTGACCGGCGTCCATCTCGACATCACCGATCGCAGGGAGGCCGAGCGCGCGGCGAGCGACAGCGAGGAGCGGCTGCGCGCGATGACCGACGCGCTTCCGCTGCTGATCTCCTATGTCGACGCGGACCAGACGTTCCGCTTCGCCAACAAGCCCTATGAGGCGTGGTTCGGCCGTTCCTTGGGCGAGATCGTGGGCCAGAGCGCGCGCGAAGTGCTCGGTGAGGGGATGTATCAGGCGCGGCGACCCTATATCGAGCGAGCGCTAGCGGGCGAGAAGGTCGTCTACGAGGCCGAGTTCGCTCGGCCCGAGGGCGCGACCGTCACCGAGATCATGCATGTCCCGCATCGCGACGAGACCGGCCGGGTCCTTGGGATGTACGCCGTCGTCCAGGACATAACGGCGCGCAAGCGCGCCGAACGCGCGGTCGCCGAGAGCGAGCAGCGGTTTCGGTCGATCGCCAACAGCGCCCCGGTGCCGATCTGGGTCAGCCGTCTTGACGGCGGCCGCGAATTCGTCAACAGGGCCTTTCGCGATTTTCTCGGGCTCCCGTTCGAAGCGGCGCTCGATTTCGACTGGCGCGAGGCGCTCCACCCCGACGACGCCGCGCGTATCGGCGCCGAGCGCCAGGTCGGCGAGGCGTCGCGGCGGCCGTTCGCGCACGAGGCGCGCTACCTTCGCGCCGACGGCGCATGGCGCTGGCTGCGATCGGAATTGCAGCCCCGCTGGGGACCGGCCGGGGAACACCTGGGCTTCATTGGCGTCGCGCATGACGTCACGGCCTCGCGCGAGGCCGAGGAGAAGCTGACGCAGCTGGTCGAGGAGCGGACGGCGCGCCTCGTCGCGACCGAGGCGATGATCCGCACGTTCTTCGAACATTCGTCGGAATGCCACGCGGTGCTGATCGAGGCCGGCGATGGCGGCTTCCGCTACGAGGCGATCAATCCGGCGACCGCGCGCCTCTATGGCCTGAGGACCGACCAGGTGGTCGGGCGCGCCACCGACGAGGTGTTCGGCGCCGAACTGGGCGCCGCAATCAACTGGCGGCTCAAGGCCTGTCTGGATGCCGATGCGCCGTATCGCTACGAACGCATGCATGGCGACGCCATCGTCGAGGCGGTCGCGACGCCGGTGCCGCAGAAGCCGGGATCGCCCCGCCGCGTCGTCGTCGGCGCCCGCGACGTGACCGAGCGGCGCCGCCTCGAACAACAGTTGCGGCAGGCGCAAAAGATGGAGGCGGTCGGGCAGCTCACCGGCGGCGTCGCGCATGACTTCAACAATCTGCTGACGCTCGTGCTCGGCGGCCTCGACGTGATCGGGCGCCAGATCGACAGGCTGGCGCCCTCGGACGCCGCGGCGCGCATCGAGCGCGCCCGCGACATGGCGCTCCAGGGCGCGCGGCGGGCCGCCGCGCTGACGGCGCGACTGCTCGCCTTTTCGCGCCAGCAGGCGCTGACCCCGCAGGCGCTCGACGCCAACGGGCTCGTCGGGGGCGTCTGCGACCTGCTGCGCCGCACGATCGGCGAGACGATCGCGCTGGAGACTTCGTTGCAGGACGGGTTGTGGCTGACTTTCGCCGATCCCAACCAGCTCGAGAACGCGCTGCTCAATCTGGCGCTCAATGCGCGCGACGCGATGCCCGACGGCGGCAGGCTGACGATCCAGACCGCCAATTGCGTGCTCGACCGCGCCTATGTCGCCGCGCTGCCGGAACCGGTCGCGCCGGGCGAATATGTCATGATCGCCGCCACGGACACCGGCGCGGGGATGGATCCGTCGACCCGCGAGCGCGCGTTCGATCCGTTCTTCACCACCAAGGATGTCGGCAAGGGCACCGGCCTCGGTCTCAGCCAGCTCTACGGCTTTGCCCGGCAATCGGCGGGACACGCCTGCATCGAAAGCGAGCCCGGGCGCGGCGCGAGCGTGAAAATTTATCTGCCGCGCCATTTCGGCGCACTCGCCGAGGTCGGGACCGCCCAGGCGTCCGGCGCGCCGCGGGTCGGCGGGGCGGAAACGGTCCTCGTGGTCGAGGACGAGGCCGCGTTGCGCGCCTACACGAGCGAAATTCTTCGGGAATTGGGCTATCGCGTGCTCGAGGCGCCCGACGGGGCAGCCGCGCTGGCGGCGCTCGCCGAGGCGCCGCAGATCGATCTCCTCCTGACCGACGTCGTGATGCCGGGCGGGCTCGACGGCCGCCAGCTGGCCGAGGCGGCGCGGCGACGGCGACCGGGCCTGAAGGTCCTGTTCATGACCGGCTATGCGCGCGACGCGATCGTCCATCAGGGCGGCCTCGACGGCGACGCCCAGGTGATCAGCAAGCCTTTCGGGTTCGATGCGCTGGCGGAAAAGATTCGCGCGCGGCTCGTTTCGGGGTGAACCCGGCGTCCGCGTCATGGATTTGACAATCGGGCGCGCCAGGATGAGCCTCACGTTGCGGCCGCTCGCGGACGGCCTCGCGCGTTGACCGTACGTGGGGCGTCGCTAATCTGGCGGCGCCGGCGGGTCGAGGCCGGTCGTAGCGCAATCGTCCGGGCCGGAATTACGGGCCGGTTCGGCAATACTGGTCGTCGGGGGCTCCACTGGGCGAGTCGTCCTGGCGTCAAGGCAGACAGTGACAGCAAATCGTCCCAAAGACGCCGACGATGCCGGGCAATGGCTGCTGACGCTGTTTCTCGGGCCGATTGCAGTGGTGCTCGCGGCGATCGTGATCGGCCTGTTGATGCGGGGCTCGGGCCTGCGCTGATTCCGCGATTCGGACGCCGGGCGCCCGGGCGCGCTCCCGCGGCTGGCGCGGGCTGGCGGAACGATTCGGCCGACCGGCCGTTGACGCGCGGCCGCCCCGGCGGCGCATCGATCACAAACGGGTCCCCGCAATCGAAAGTCGGCCCAGGATGACCGCGACTGCTCCCGAGATCACGATCCCGTTGTCGCGCGCCGCGCCCCCCGGACGGCCCGCTTCGCCGGCGCAGGCGGCGCGCGCGGTCGCCGCGCAGGCCTTCGCGGGCGGGCACGCCCTCGATTGCGACGGCGCCTACCCCGCCGCCGATGTCGCCGCCCTGCATGCGGCAGGGCTGCTCGTCGCGCCGGTCGGTCTCGCCCTCGGCGGCGCAGAAAGTTCCGCGCTCGCGCTGTGCCGCATCCTGCGCGAGATCGGCGCCGGCAGCCTGCCCCTCGGCCGGCTCTACGAAGGCCATGTCAACGCGATCGGCCTCGTCGGGCGCTACGGGAACGATGAGCAGCGCCGCCTGGTCGCGGGCGAGGCGCACGCCGGCCAGATTTTCGGGGTCTGGAACACCGACGACGCGGCGGGGCTTCGCCTCGATTGGGAGCGCGGGCGCCTGCGCATGCGGGGCCGCAAGATCCTCGCGTCGGGCGCCGGCCGCATCGAACGCCCGCTCGTCACCGCCACCGACGGCGAGGGACGGCGGCTGATGATCATGCCGCGCCTCGACGCCGCCGAACGCGCCGATCTTTCACAATGGACCGCGCACGGCATGCGCGCCTCCGCCACCGGCGCGGTCGACTTCACCGGCGTCGTCGTCGATCCCGCCGAGATCGTCGGCGGCGACGGCGACTACGAGCGCCAGCCGACTTTCTCGGGCGGCGCCTGGCGATTCGCCGCCGTCCACCAGGGCGGGATGGAAAGACTGTTCGACCTGCTACGCGACCATCTGCGCCGCGCCGGCCGCGACCGCGACCCGCATCAGGCGGCGCGGGTCGGCGAGGCCGGCGTCGCGACACAGACCGCGCGGCTGTGGGTGGAGCGCGCCGCCGCGATCGCCGAGGATGCCGATCGCGACGCCGAGCAGATCGTCGCCTTCGTCAATCTCGCACGCACCGCGGTCGAACGGGCCGGCCTCGCCCTCATGGAGCTCGTGCATCGTTCGGTCGGCCTCCAGGGCTTCATGCGGCCGAATCCAATCGAGCGAATCAGCCGCGATCTGGCGACCTATCTGCGCCAGCCCGGTCCCGACCGTGCGCTGACGGGCGCTGCGGCCTGGATGCTGGCGAACGACGCGCCGGCGGCCGATCTATGGGTCTGAGGCGATGAACGCCGGCGAAGCGCTGCGGGCGGCGCATTCCTTGCCCGTCTCGACGCTCGCCGAGCGCCTCGGCGAAGGCGGACTGGTCGTCGTCGCGCCGCATCCCGACGACGAGAGCCTCGCCTGCGGGGCCCTCATCGCGGAGGCTTGCGCGGGCGGCCGCCCGACGCGGGTGGCGATCGTCAGCGATGGCTCGGGTTCGCATCCCGCCAGCAAGAAATACCCCAGACTCCGGCTGCGCGCGGTGCGGGAGGCGGAGGCGCGAAGGGCGGTCGCCGCGCTCGGCCTTCCGCCGCGCCACGCGGTCTTCCTGCGCCTGCGCGACCGCTTCGTCTGTGGCGAAGGGCCTTCGGCGAACGCCGCGGTGGCGGCGATCGAAGCTTGCGCGCGCCGGGTCGGCGCCGAGGCGCTGTTCGTCAGTTGGCGCCACGATCCCCATTGCGACCACCAGGCCTGCTATCGTCTCGCGCGCGCCGCGCAACGGCGGCTGCCCGGCGTCGCGCTGTACGAATATTCGGTATGGGGCGCGGCGCTGGCGCCTGCGGCGCCGGTCGATTCGCCGGCCGGCGGCTTCCGCTTCGCCGTCGGCGGCCACCGCGCGCGCAAGCGCCGCGCGATCGCGGCTCATCGCTCGCAGACCACGGCGATGATCGACGACGATCCCCGGGGATTTCGCCTGTCCGCGGCCGATCTCGCACGCTTCGACGGGCCCTATGAGAGTTTCTTCGAGGCCGCCGCGTGAGCCGATCGCCGCGGACGCTGGAGCCCGCCTATTTCGACGCGATCTACCGGGCGGACCCCGACCCGTGGAAATTCGCCTCGAGCGCCTACGAGGGTGACAAATACGCCGTCACTCTCGCCGCACTGCCGAGGCCGCGCTACGAACACGCGTTGGAGATCGGCTGTTCGATCGGCGTGCTGACGCGGTCGTTGGCGACGCGATGCGACCGCCTGCTCGCGGTCGACGCGGCGTCGGCGCCGCTCGAACAGGCGCGCCGCCGCTGCGCCGCTGCGCCCGGCGTTCGCTTCGCGCGCATGCATGCGCCCGCCCAGTGGCCGGAGGGAGAATTCGATCTCATCCTCGCATCGGAAGTCGTCTACTATCTGAGCGCCGACGACGTCGCACGACTCGGCGACCGCATCGCCGGGTCGCTGGCGACCCGCGGCGACCTCGTTCTGGTCCATTGGACGGGCGCGACCGACTATCCCCTGACCGGCGACGAGGCCGCCGAGCGCCTGATCGCTCGCCTAGGCGACGAGGTCGCGGTCGTTGGTCAGGACCGCTTCCCGGATTTCCGGCTCGACGTCCTGACGCGACGGCGGCGATCGGTCGCGTAGACGCCCCAGGGCCCGCCGCGCGCCGGCGATCTGGTCGGGAAGGTCCACGGGGGTGAGACGGCGCGCCGCGAGCGCGGGGCTTTGCGCTTCGATCGCGCGCCACGCCGCGCCGAAGCTCGGGGCCCGCGCGATGCGGTCCGCGGCGCCCGGCGGGATCCCCAGCGCGAGCGCCCAGTCGCCGGCGAGCGCGAGGCCGCCGCGCTGGCGCGCACTCCGCAACCGCCCGCGCCATCCCGCGCGGCGGATCGCGGTGCGGAACGGCTCGAGCGCCTCGTCGCACAAGGCGTCCGGCTCGGCACTGCGCAGCCTCAGGGTGTCGGCGACGCCGCCGCGCGCGCGGCCCCTGAGGCGCGCCGATGTCGTCACGGTGATTTCGGGAGCGAATCTGATCCGCGCGTCCTGGCGGCGCAGCGCCTCCACAAGCGCCTTGTCCTCGCCGAGCGGCACGCCGGGCAGGCCGCCGACCCGGCGATAGGCCTCGACGGCGATCGCGAGGCTGGCTCCCGAAATCGTCGCGTGATGCGGCCAGGGATCGTATTCGAGCGGGTCGAGCAGCGCCGACAATTCGGTCAGCGCCTCCTCATAGGCGCTCTCGAGCGCGCCGCGCTGGTGCAGCGAGCCAGGAAGAAGCGCGCCCTCCTCGTCGAGCGCGACGCGGCCGAGCACGGCGTCGACGCCCGCATCGATCGCCGCCAAATTGGCCGCGATCCAGTCGGGCGGGACACGGCTGTCGGCGTCGGTCGTCAGGATCACGCCGCCGGGCTCGCTCCAGGCATCGGCGAGATTCATCGCGGCGCGCCGCGCGCCGCCCGCGTGCGCCTGCCTGGGCGGCAGGCGTCGTTCGACGACGCGCGCCTCGAACGGCGCGGCCGCGGTCAGCCCGCGCGCCAGCGCCGCGCTCCCGTCGGCGCAATTGTTGGCGAAGACCACGACGCGAAACGCGCCGGGCGGGAGCGGACGCCCCGTGAGGTCGCGCTGCTCGGAGAGCGCGCGCAGACAGGCCGGCAGTCGCAGCGCCTCGTCCTTCACGGGGATGGCGACGATGCCGCCGCGTCGGATCGAGGTCGCCGCGGCCACGAAATCACGCACGGGAGGGACGAGCATGGACAGGGACTCTGACGCTTGGGCGACGGGGGGCGCGGGCCCTACAATGGCGACGACCGCCCGATCGTTCCGCAGTCGGCGCGAGATTCGAGCGCCGTCCGTGGGTCAGGTCCCTGCGTCATTTGGCGAGCGATTTCGGAACGCTCTCCCTCCCCGCGTGTTGTGGGGTCGCGCGTGTCAGCCGGACGGTCGCGGATCGACCGGCGGCGTCAGACGGGGAGGATCTCGCAATTGGAGGGGACCTGTTTCCTGCGTTATCAGCGTCACGCGGGCGAGGCGCCGCTCGAAGAGCGCTTCGAGTCGGAGCGGCGGGCGTTGGTCGAGGCGTTTGCGAAACTCACCCATGACTTCGTCCATCGCGTCTGGATCGAGGACGCGGGCGGTCATGTGCTGATCGGCGAGGCGGACATCCGCGAGCGTGCGAAGAAAGAAGTGCTGACCTGAGCTTCACGCGCCGCGCCGAAGCAGCAAGACGCCGGGCCATTCCGAATGCCGTCACGCCGACGGCGTCGAAACCACGACCGGCCCGCTCGGCCAGGGGCTCGCCGATTGCGTCGGGTTCGCGCTCGCCGAGCGCATCATGAACCCAAGCTTCGGCGACTCGCTGGTCGACCACTACACCGATGTGTTCATGGGCGAGGGCTGCCTGATGGAAGGGATCAGCCACGCGGCGATCTCGCTTGCGGGCCATCTGAAGCGCGGCAAGCCGGTCGCATTCTTCGACAACAATTCGATCTCGATCGACGGCGCGACGAGCCTCGCCGCCTGGGACGAGCGCGTCAGGGCGCGCCCGCGAACCGGCTCGTCCGCGCCGCGCTCAGAGCTGGGTGCGCACCTGCCACAGCTCAGGGAACAGCACCACCTCGAGCATGCGGCGGAGATAGGCGACGCCCGAGGTGCCGCCGGTGCCGCGCTTGAACCCGATCACCCGTTCGACCGTGGTCACGTGGTTGAACCGCCAGCGGCGGAAATAATCCTCGAAATCGACCAGCTTCTCCGCGAGTTCGTAGAGCTCCCAGTGCAGGCGCGGATCGCGATAGACGCAGGCCCAGGCGGCGCGCACGCTGTCGTCGGCGGCGTGGGTCGCCGCGACGTCGCGTGCGAGGACGTGAGCGTCGATCGGCAGGCCGCGCCGGTGCAGGGCGCCGATCGCCAGATCATAGAGGCTCGGCGCCCGGCGGACCGCTTCGAGTTCGGCGAGCCGCGCGGGATCGTGCTCGTGCGGGCGCATCATCGCGGCGTTCCTGTTGCCGACGATATATTCGATCATCCGGTACTGGTAGGACTGGAAACCCGAGGACTCCCCGAGTTCGTCGCGGAACGTCGTATATTCGCTCGGCGTCATCGTGCGCAGCACGTCCCAGGCCGAATTCAGCTGCTCGAAGATGCGGGCGACCCGGGTCAGCTGCTTGAACGCCGGTCGCAGGTCGTCGGCCGCGATCGCGGCGCACGCCGCGGTCAGCTCATGGATCGCCAGCTTCATCCAGAGCTCGGAGGTCTGGTGCTGGATGATGAACAGCAGTTCGTCATGCGCCGCCGAGCGTGGCGTCTGGGCGTCGAGCAGCCGGTCGAGCCTGAGATAGTCGCCATAGGACATCGACTCGCGGAAATTCATCGCGGCGCCGTCCGCTGCGGGATCGAAGGGGGCCTCGGACATCGCGGCGCGCTCCGGCTTCAGGTGACGGCGTGGCGGCGGGAGAAGCGCGCGTCGCGCCAGACTTCGGCGCGCACGCATTCGGCGAGGATTTCGGCGGCGTCCCAGACCTCGGTCCGGCCGAGATAGGCCGGCGCAAAGCCGAAGCGCATGATGTCGGGCGCGCGGAAATCGCCGACGACGCCGCGCGCGATCATCGCCTGGACCACCGGATAGCCCTCCTCGAAGGCGATCGCGACCTGGCTGCCGCGCCGCGCCCGCTCGCGCGGGGTGACGATTTCCAGCTCCGGCAGCAGGGCGCCGACCCGCGCCATGAACAGGTCGGTGAGTTCGAGACTCCGCAGCCGCAGCGCTTCGACGCCGACGCCGTCGAGCGCGTCGAGGCCCGCCTCGACGCCGCGCATCGAGAGGATCGGCTGGGTGCCGCAGAGGAAGCGGCGAATGCCGGCGTCCGGGCGGAAATCGCGCTCGAACGCGAAGGGCGCCGCATGACCCCACCAGCCCGACAGCGGGTTGCGCGCCTGCGCCAGCAGCCGGCGCGCGACCGCGACATAGGCGGGCGATCCCGGCCCGCCGTTGAGATATTTGTAGGTGCAGCCGACCGCGAAATCGACCTCGTCGGCGTCGAAGGCGAAGGGGATCACGCCCGCGCTGTGGCAGAGATCCCAGACCGCCAGCGCGCCGACCGCATGGATCTTGCGGGTGACTTCGGCGACGTCGAGGAGTTCGCCGCTGCGGTAGTCGACGTGCGAGAGCACGACGACCGCGACGCGCTCGTCGAGCAGGTCCTCGAGCGGCACGTCGTGGCGCACCAGCCGGCGCTGGATCGCCCGCCCGCCCGCGGCCATCGCGCCCTCGATGATGTAGAGGTCGGTCGGGAACGAGCCGGCCTCGGCGACGACGATGTCGCGCCCCGGCCGCATGCCGATCGCAGCATGGACCGCCTTGTAGAGATTGATCGAGGTTGTGTCGCAGACGACCGTCTGGCCGGGCGCCGCGCCGATCAGCGCGCCGAGCCGGTCACCGAGCTTCGCGGGCAGGTCGAACCAGCCTGCGCTGTTCCAGCTGCCGATGAGATCGCGCGCCCATTCCTGCTCGATCGTGCGCGTGAAAGCAGCGACGGCGGCGCGCGGCATCGGCCCGAGCGAATTGCCGTCGAGATAGATGAGGCCGTCAGGGATGAAGAAGCGCTCGCGCAGCGCGCGCAGCGGATCGTCGGCGTCGAGCGCGGCGCAGGCGGCGCGCGAGACGGGCGCGGCGGATTTGGGCATGAGCGGCTCCCGTGGGACGGCGCGGCGCAGCGTTGTAGCAGAATTCCGCGCCGCATTCCCGGCGCGCGGCGGCGCCGGAAACGGATCGCTCCCGAGAAAAAACGCTTGGACCTGCATTTTCAAGGCATGGCCGCGGCGCGTTCCGATGCGCCCGCCGTCGTCAGTCTTGGCCCCGGCGACCGCCGCCCGATGGCGACTTTTCACCCTCCCGAGGCCGAGGCGCAGTGTGATCGACCGACCAACGGATCGGCTGCGCGACACGCCAGGCCGGGTTCGGCCGCGCCGATCGCCCCGCCGACGGCGCGCAGTCGCCCCGCGCGATCGCTTGCGATCGCCCTGATCTGACGGCGCGACGGCGGCGTGGCCGCGCGCCGCCGGGCGTTCACGCTCGCGCGCCTCCGGCCGATCGCTCATTCCCTCGCCCTCCTGCCCCCTCGGCCCGCCGCTCGCGCCTGGACGACCCAGGTCGGCGTCTGCGCCCCTCCTCGCCCGACAAATCCTTTCGTTGTGGATATATTTGGAAATAGATTTCTCGCCCGATCGGGGGAAATCAGAGGGTTGCAGGCAAATTGAAGCCGGCGCGGGTCGGCGGCGCGCCGCCGTTCGGCTCTCGGCGCGGGGCGGCGCGCCGGGTCGCGTCGCCCGACA